>JAZOTC010000001.1:0-73664 GCA_045657445.1 Akkermansia sp.
CGGTTTCCGCAGCAAGCTCTTCCGCTACGCTAAGGATGCTGTTTACAAAGCATGGCAGTATGAGTACCGCGACCGTAAGAAGCGTAAGGGTCAGTTCCGTCGCCTCTGGACCGCTCGTATCTCTGCCGCTGTGCGTCCCCTTGGTCTGACCTACTCCCGTTTCATGGAAGGTCTCAAGGCCGCCAACATCGATCTGGACCGCAAGTCCCTGTCCGAGCTGGCCATCGCCAACCCGGAGGCTTTCAAGGCTGTGTTCGAGCAGGCCAAGAAGGCAATCGATGCCAAAGAGGGTGCTACTCTCAAGGCGTAAACAACTTCGGCAAACGAAACACTAATTCCCTTAACCCCGGCTGGTGCAGGTACTCCCTCCCAGCCGGGTTTATTTTATATCTCAGCCCAACGGGCTGAAATTCTCTCCTGCCCCGCAGGAACTTCTCTCGCCGAAAGGCAAACTTATCTCCCGGCGCAGCCGGGAAATTCTCTTCCTTTTCCACCGGAAAAGGGATTTTATTCATAGTCCCCGGAGTGGGGAGGCACCAGCAACTCGGGGTAGAGCGACGCAGTCGAAGTCCTCCGGGACTTTCAGCGGACACCCTGTCAGTCACATCTCCGGGACACATCGCACCCGTAATGTGTCACCGCCCCGCATATTCCATTGACTTGCGGAAACGCGTCTTGTAAAATACAGCCCGGATGAATACGGCCTTTGTACCAGAGGATTATTTTGCGCAATACGGAGTCGAGCAGATATTCGGAGCCGGAGAGACCTGTGAGGTAGACTTGGGCTGTGGCGACGGCGGATTCCTGCTGGCCATGGCAGAGCACTACCCGGAGACGCGTTTTCTGGGGGTGGAGCGTCTGCTGGGGCGCATTCGCAAAGTGTGCAACGAAAGCGAGCGGCGCGGGCTGAGCAATGTGCGCGGGCTGCGCGTAGAGAGTCGCTATTTCCTGGAATGGATGGTAGCGCCCGGCAGCATCCGCCGCCTGCACTACCTCTTCCCCGACCCCTGGCCCAAGGAAAAGCACCACAAGAACCGTCTGGTACAGGATTCGTTCATTCCGGTGCTGCACCGGGCGCTGGCACCCGGCGGCGAGGTACTCTTCAAGACCGACCACGAGGAATATTTCCAGTGGGTGTGCGAGCGCATAGACGCCAGCCCCCTTTTCCGCCGCGAGGAATGGAACGCACCGTTCTACCCGAAAACCGATTTCCAGAAACAATGGGAGGCCATGGGCAAGCCCATCTTTGCCGCCCGCTACGTCAAGAACGATGAGCTTTGATTTACACAGCACCGACCCGAGCGGCGCACGCCTGGGCACACTGCACCTGCCGCATGGCGATGTGCAGACCCCCATTTTCATGCCCGTAGGCACGCAAGGCACCGTCAAGACCCTGCATCCGGAAGACCTGGAAGCACTGGGAGCTCAGATTATCCTGGGCAACACCTACCACCTTTGCCTGCGCCCGGGGGATGAAGCCATCCGCAATCTGGGCGGACTGCATACCTTCACCGGGTGGAACAAGCCCATGCTCACCGATTCCGGCGGCTTCCAGGTGTGGAGTCTCGCCCGCCTGCGCAAGATTACCGAGGAAGGCGTGCGCTTCTGCAACCACATCGATGGCTCGTACATGATGCTGAGCCCGGAGCGCAGCATGGAAATCCAGGCCAACCTGGGCAGCGATATCGCCATGCTGTTCGATGAATGCCCGCCCTACCCCTGCGACCGCAAGTATGCCGAAAAATCGCTGGGGCTCACCCTGCGCTGGGCCAAGCGCTGCAAGGCGTGGGTAGATGAGCACCAGCCCATGAGCGGCCCGGGCCTGCAGCAGCATTTCGGCATTGTGCAAGGCTCGGTGTATGAAGACCTGCGCCGCGCCTGCGCCGAGGAACTCGCCGCCATGGATTTCGATGGCTACGCCATTGGCGGTGTATCCGTGGGCGAGCCGGAGCACGAAATGCTGCGCGCCATTGAAAACAGCACCCCTTACCTGCCCCAGAACAAGGCGCGCTACGCCATGGGGTTGGGAACGCCCACCCAGATTCTCGAAATGATTGAGCGCGGGGTGGATATGTTCGACTGCGTGATGCCTACCCGCCTGGCGCGCCACGGCATCGCCATGACCCCGGATGGTCCCATCCACATCAAGAACCAACGCTGGAAGGACGACCCGAAGCCGCTCGACCCGGAGGGGCACCCGCACGTGACCCGCTTCTCCCGCGCAGCACTGCGCCACTTCTTCCGCGCAGGCGAAATGCTGGCACTCCGCGTGCTTTCGTTCCAGAATCTCCACTTTTACCTGCGGCTCATGGCGCAAGCGAGAAGCGCCATTGCAGCCGGTGAATTCGCTGCGTTTAAGCGCAGCTTCATCTCGCGCTACCAAGCAAACGACATACAATGAACGCACTCTACATTGCCCAGGCGGCAGCTGGTCAGGAAGGTGACCCCATGAGCATGCTCATCACCTTTGGTCTTATCGGTATCATCTTCTACTTCCTGCTCATCCGCCCGCAGCGCAAGCAGCAGAAGGAGCTCAAGCAGCGCCAGGACAGCCTCAAGGCTGGTGACAAGGTGGTATCTGCCGGTGGTATCTACGGTATTGTGCGCGAAGTTCAGCAGGACACCGTGAAGCTGGAAATCGCCCCCAACACCATCATCAAGATTGCCAAGACCAGCATCGTGACCGCCGTTGCCAAGGACGGCTCCGCCGAGCCGGTCAAGAACTAATTGCAACCTGCGAAGCACGAGGTGGGAAGTACGAAGTGAGGAAAGCGTGCAGCCGCACACCCATTTTCTCCTTCGTGCTTCACGGCTCGTGCTTTGTTTTTTCTGCATGCTCCCGTTTTATACCATCGACCAACTGAATGAGTTGCCGGAAAACGCCCGTCTGGGCGTCATCGGCAACCCGATTGCGCATTCCAAATCGCCGCAGATGCAGCAGCCCGCGCTGGATGCCGCAGGAACCGGTGCCCGCTATGTGCGTCTGCTGGCCGATACCGAACCGGGAGCATTTGAACACCTGCTGGATGCACTCGCAGAGCGGGACTTCATCGGCGTCAACGTAACCGTCCCTTTCAAGAAGCGGGCGCACGATGCCGCCGTCACCCTCGATCCGCTGGCAAAGCTCAGCGGTGCGGTCAATACCCTGGTGCGCCGGGAGGACGGCTGGCATGGGTACAACACCGACGGCCCCGGCTTCTCCCGCGCTATTGAAGAAACCCTGCAACGCCCGCTGCGGGAACTCCGCGTGCTCCTTCTGGGAGCCTGCGGTGGTGCCGGTAGCGCCCTGGCCTGCCAGTGTGCCCTGGAGGCATGCCCCGCCATCACCCTGGTGAACCGCCCCCGCCCGGAACTGGCAGAACTTGCAGAAAAACTGCGAGCCCACACCGAATCCCCTGTGTCTACCCTCCATTTTGATTCGCCCGGGCTGCCCGCTGCTGTGGCCCAGGCAGATTTGATAATCAACGCCACCAGCCTAGGGCTGCACGAGGGTGATGCCATGCCCCTGCCCCCGGAATTATTGCGCCCCGGCCAGCTGGTATACGACATCGTGACGCACGAAACCGCCCTGCACCGCGCCGCCCTTGAGCGCGGCTGCACCGCCGCCACCGGCCAGGGCATGCTGCTCTGGCAGGGCGCCATCGCCTTCGAGCACTGGTTCAACGCAAGGCCGGATATTTCCCGGATGCAACAGGGACTATTCTCCATATCATCAAGAACGGTCTGAATCCTTCGTAGATTATTTATAACGGAATCTATCTTCATCTACCATTCTTTTATGAAAATCTTATATATTGTACATGCATTCAACTACGGGGGAATAGAACAATATATCCTGAATACAGTTGACGGTATCAATAGAGACAAATATGAAATTGAAGTTCTAAGTACAGCTCACCCACACCTCGTTCCCCAAGCTCCGGAACTAAAACAACGAAACATTCCTCTATACACCTTTCACTCTCCAAAACGCTCTTCCCAAATTCGAGAATGGAATACACTTCTGAAACAGGGGCAATATGACATCGTTCACATTCAGGGAATGCCAAACACCGGTGTGCTCTACCTGTTAACAGGTAGAATTATCAGTCCCAGGACAAAGTGGATTATCCACGCACACATGGGGCATCGAAGCTTCAATGCAAAAAAAGGCATAAAAGCCCTTGCTCTCAAACTTGGCTATCACGCAACTAACCTTCTGTATCGCATGCTCGCGAATGTGAGAGCCGGGTGTTCGCACGAAGCTATGCAGATTCACTTCGGGAATCATATAGAAAAGAAAGGGCTTGTGCTCAATAACGGAATCGCACTTGCTCGGTTCCGAACAGGCCGAAGGAACAAGGTGGACTCGCGCAACCTCGTTTGTGTAGCTCGTATTACAGATGTCAAGAATCCATATTTTCTGATTGATGTGGTAGAGATTCTGGCCTCACACAATACGGAATGGCATTTGACATGGGTTGGCACGGGCATATGGGAAGACGCCGTAAGACAATGCATTAAAGAAAGAAAACTGGAGCATCATATCACCCTGCTTGGAGCCAGAAAAGATATTCCTTCAATTCTTCATCAACACAGCATTTTCCTTCTTGCTTCTCTGTATGAGGCTATTCCCCTTACACTAATTGAAGCGCAAGCCGCTGGCTGCATATGCGTTTCTTCAACCGCTCCCCCCAAGGCAGTAGATTGCGGCGCACTCATTCGTTTACCCTTGGAACTCGGAGCAGCAGAATGGGCGCGAAGGATTGAGAATCTCTATGAAAATAGTACAGAGATGTTTATTGATGAAGAAAAGTTGAGTCATTTCGACATTCATCAAACGGCAGTACAAGTTGAAAAGCTGTATGATTCTCTGTGCACGACCAACCGCAAATAGCATTTGCGTACATACTCCGTGCACCAGAAGGAGAATTCTCAACATGCCAGAAACACCCAAAGCTTGCAATCATGCAACACCTGCGGTATAATGCGCGCGAGTTATGAACGCAACGATTCTTGATGCACTGAAGCAGGCAGTTGCCGAGGGCAAGCTGCTGGAATCCTCTCTGGAAAATATCGAGCTGCTCACCGGCGGCACACAGGATCCTGTGGTACCCGCAGCCATTGAGCAACTGGTGGCCGCCGGCGAATGGGCCGAGCTCAACAACCGATTCTACAAGACACTGGCTTTCGGCACTGGTGGACTGCGCGGTCGCACCATCGGCACCGTGGTAACAGCCGCCGAGCAGGGCCAGGGTGGTGTGAACGGACGCCCGGAATTCCCCTGCGTGGGCACGGCCAGCATGAACTACTTTAACGTGGGACGCGCCATGCGCGGCCTCATCACCTATGTGCGCCGCTTTGTGGAAGCCGAAGGCACCGGCCGCAAGCCGCTCATCGTTGTGGGGCACGACACCCGCCACTTCTCCCGCGATTTTGCCGAATACTGCGCAAAGATTGCCACCGACCTGGGTTGCGACTGTGCTCTGTTCGATGGCCCCTGCTCCACCCCGGAAGTTTCCTTTGCCATCCGCGAGCTGAATGCCGACACCGGCGTGGTGCTCACAGCCTCCCACAACCCGAGCCATGACAACGGCTTCAAGGCCTATTTCAACGACGGCGCCCAGCTTATCGCCCCGCACGATAAAGCCGTGATTGCCGAGGTGAACGCCCTCACCAGCGATGTGTACGAAGCCCTGCCCGCCGATGAACAGGGCAAGCTGAGCATCCTGGGTCCGGAGTTCGATGCCATTTACATTGAAAAGCTCAAGGGCATCATCCTGCGCCCGGATGTATTCGCCAAGGCCTCTGCCAAGGTGGTATTCACCAACCTGCACGGCACCGGAGGCCGCTGCATCGTTCCGATTCTCAAGCAGATTGGCTGCAACGTGAGCACCGTAGCCGAGCAGGATACGCTCGACGGCCGCTTCCCCACCGTGGCCAGCCCGAACCCGGAAAATGCCCCGGCCCTCGATATGGCCTGCGCCCAGGCCGACGCCGAGCAGGCCGACCTGGTGATTGCCACCGACCCGGACAGCGACCGCATGGGCATCGCCGTGCGCGATACCGCCACGGGCAAGATGCAGCTGCTCACCGGCAACCAGACCGGCTGTCTGCTCGCCTGGTACCGCTGCATGAGCGCCATTGAGCTGGGCATCATCACCCCGCAGAACATCCAGCACAGCGTCATGGTCAAGACCTTCGTGACCAGCCCGCTGCAGGATGCCATCGCCGCCTCCTTCGGCATCGAGACCGTGAACGTGCTCACCGGCTTCAAGTACATTGCCGCCAAGCTCGGCAAGTACGAGCAGGCCATCCCCGCCGAACTGCGCCAGAACTACCGCAGCATGACCGAGGCCGAAACCCGCGCCCTGCGCCTGGAGCACAGCAAGTTCTTCATCTTCGGTGGTGAGGAAAGCTACGGCTACCTGGCCCAGGACTTCGTGCGCGACAAGGATGCCAACGCCGCCGCCCTCTGCCTGGCAGAGATGAATGCCTACCTGGCTTCCAAGGGCATCGGCCTGCTGGAATGCCTCAACAACATCTACACCCAGCTCGGCTACTACAAGGAACTGGGCAAGAGCATCGTGATGGAAGGCGCCGATGGCGCTGCCAAGATTGCCGCCCTCACCAAGAGCTACATCGAAAACCCGCCCACCGAAATGGACGGTACCGCCGTGGCCGGGCTGCGAGATTTCTCCGCCGGCACCATGGTCGATGCCGAGGGCGACCCCATCCCCGCTGAGAAGATGCTCTTCATCGACCTGGTGGATGGCCGCAGCTTTGCGGTGCGCCCCAGCGGCACCGAGCCGAAGATCAAGTACTACCTCTTTGCCCATGGCGAACCCGGCGCCGAGCTGACCGCCGCCAAGGAGAGCGTGGAAGCCAGCATCAATGCCCTGTGGGCCTCCGTCGAGGCCGATGCCTACGCCCGCATGGCATAAAAAATCCACCATATAATTCCAAATTCCCCGCAGCCTGGCTGCGGGGAATTTCTTTATTTCTCCCATGTATTACCTCCAGTTGATATCCTCGGGCATCCTGCTGTAAAAAGAAACAGGGGGACATGATTTGAAAATCTTTTCGAAAAACGCAAGTTCTTCACGTGGCCCAAGGATTTTGCGCCCTATTCCGGTGAGCGGAATTCAGAGTCCTCGGTCGTGGGCGGCAGAAGGCGATGCAGCGCATACAAATCCGCATAGCTCATCTTTTCACGCTAGACATTGATGTTTTTTTTGTTACAATTATCACACAAACATAAATGGTAGAAGAAACGCCCCGGAATTCCCCCCCATGAGCAAGCCTAATCCTTTTACAGCCCCGCGCCGGTCCCCGGAGCCACTGAGCACCGGCCAGCACTGCATGGGGTGGCTGCTGGTGCTCATCCCCATTCTGGGGGCTCTGAGTCTGAGCATCGCCACCTTGCAGATACCTGGGCATGCCCCCGCCTGGCATGACTATATTGTATGGCTGCTTCCGCATCTGTTCCAGATTGTGAGCAGCATGGTCATCACCCATATTCCCGCAGTGGCCTGCTGCTGGATGCTGTGCTACCTGGGAGATAAGGCAGAAAAGCGCGGTTTCAGCAGGCGTATCATCTGGCCGCTGGTAGTGCTGCTGTGCACGCTGGCAGCCTGCGAGTTGCTGTGGAGCATCACCGGGCTGTGGGTAGAAACCTGTCCATACGTTACGCTGGCCTTGTTCGGGGGATTGCTCTTTCTTTTCACCCTCGGGCTGCTCCGTTCAAAACGCAGTATCATCAAGGGCAGCACTGCGCTGTATGCACTCTATGGCGGGCTGATACTCATCAATGCCTTCTGGTTCCTGCACAGCTGGGCAGATGGCGAACTTCTGAGCCGCCACGGCATTTTCGGCAAGAGTTCCTCCCGCGCCAGCTGGGTCAATCCCCTGCTGCCGGAAGGCACCTGGCCACCCCCCTACCACAGCTGGCTTTTTGAGCCAGGCAGGGTCATCCACCACGTCCAACAACACCAGAGTAATCCATGATACGCTTGATACTTTCCACAGGCATGGCTCTGCTGCTGCTTTCCTGCAACAGCTGGGAGGAACAGATGCCAGTAAGTGAAATTCACCAGATTATCCCCAGCGGGCCCGCCGTGCTCGTCCAGCTGCACGAGGAACTGTCGCGGCACGACAATGGCGAATTCGTCACCCTCACCTATCGCGCTACGGTGCGCGAATCCCTTGGCTCATCGCTCCCCGAAGGGGCCTCCATTCTGGTGGATGCGTTCGAGCTCAATGAGAAGGATTGGATGATTATCAGCACCGATGCCAAATACATTTCCCGCGAGGCAGATGGCGCGATGCGCCTGAATGCCACCGACTTCAATTTCACCGCCCCCTCCATGGTGCGGAGCTACCCCTTCCCCCTGCCCGGGCGCTGGGAACGTGTGCGCCAGATTCTCCAATCGCCTTAAGCATGAAAACGTTTCTATTTGCTCTCTGTTTCCTGGCAGGAGGGCTGCTGAGTCCTTGCATCGCCGCAGACACCACCGCACAACAGGAAAAAGATTTATTCGACGCCCTGTTCCAGGGACGCCAGGAGGAACGCAAGCCCCAGTGGGATGCAGAACGCCGCATCCTGTACAGCTCCGGAACCAGCAGCAATGAAGCCCACCGCAGGATATATACCGAACGCATCCAGCTCCTGAGTCGCGATGGCAATAGCCTCACCACCCTGCGCCGCCAGCGCTTCGCAGAAGCCGCAGACAAACCATTCCGCTACCACAAAAGCGAAGCCCAGGCAATTGTGCCTTTCGTATTCGCCAACACCCTGCGCTATATCGTCGACCGCCAGGAGGAACGCATCGATTTCCAGATATGGGAAATGGATGCCGAAAACAAACAACTGCTCCGCATCAGAGAAAAGCTCATCAACCTCGACTCCCTGAAGCCCCAGGGGGAGCACCTTCTCTACCCCAGATAAGGCAGCCTTCCCGCCTGCTTATCTTTACAAAATGTGAGATTTTGCCACTTTTATCTTGATAAAATGTGAATCCCCCGGTGTTTCCTTAGTCGCGGCGGCGGGGACGGCGGCTGAACTTATCGTAGAACACGCGCTCGGGCTTTCCACTGCGCTCGCGGGAATCGCGGCGGTCCCGAGACTCGAAACGCTCCTCGCGGTCGCGGCGGAAGCTGGTATTGCCCCGGCCAGCATACGAGGCGCCGCGGCGTTCGCGCTCGCGGGGACGGAATTCGCGCTCATAGGGGGCATTTCCCGCTTGCGGACGTCCTTTATCCTCGCGCACATTGACCTCGTAGCCGCAGATGGAGCATGTTCCCAGGCGTTCGATAAGCTGGGGCGCAATCTCGGGGGTCACCTCAATGAGCGTATGCTTGAGGAAAAGGCGGATATCACCCACCGTGCCCTTGGGGGCGCCGCCTTCGTTGTAGAAGAGGCCGGCAACATCCTTGGGGCGCAGGCCCAGAAGCTTGCCGCCATTCATGAACAAGGTCACACTCTGCTGCAGGCTGCTCCAGTCGTTCCCCTTCTCTACCGGGGCCGAAGCATCGTCTGCCGGGCGGGAATTGCGAGAGAACTTGCTGGGGCGATCCTCCGGGATAGGCTGAAGCTCGCGGCTGGTCTTAGCCACCAGCAGGTTGAACATGGCAGCCACCAGTTGCTCGGCAGGCAGGTCAATATCGCGCAGCTCCTCCGGCAGCTCGGTGGCAGCGGCAGCATTTTCGAGAATCTCGTCCACCAGGGATTCGCGGCGCACTTCTTCCACCTGTACCCCGGTCATCACCTTCTCGCGCTGCATGCGCACCCCCACAAAGCGCTCCAGGCGTCCCAGCAGGGAGAAATCGCGGCGGCCGATGAAAGAGACAGCGCGGCCCTTGCGTCCGGCGCGGGCCGTGCGACCAATGCGGTGGACATAATCCTCCGGGTCGCGGGGCAATTCAAAGTTCACCACGGTATCCACATCATCAATATCCAGACCGCGGGCGGCAATATCCGTAGCCACCAGAACGGTGAGATTCCCCTTGCGGAACGAATCCATGACTCGCTCGCGCAGGGTCTGGGGCATATCGCCATGGAGACGGTCCACCGCATAGCCACGGGCCAGCAGGCCGTCCACAATGTCATCCACCACGCGCTTGGTATTGGCAAACACGAGGCCGCGCTTCATGCGGCCCATTTCAATGAGACGGCTGAGCACTTCGATACGCGAGGAGAACACCACCTCATACACCACCTGCTCGCAGGTGGGCACGGTGAGCTGCGGGCGCTCAATGGCGATTTCCTGCGGGTCGCAGGCCACGGCATCCACCAGTTTGCGAATGGCGGCAGACATGGTGGCCGAGAAAAGAAGCGTCTGGCGCTCCTCCGGGAGCTGCGCCACAATGCGGTCGATATCTTCCTGGAAGCCCATGTCGAGCATCTCATCGGCTTCATCGAGAATGAGCATGGAGATGTTATCTGTTTTCAGCTCTCCCTGCTCCATGAGGTCAATAATGCGGCCGGGAGTACCCACCACAAACTGCACACCGCGCTTCAGCGCTGCCAGCTGGGGGCCAAAGGAGGCGCCGCCGTAAATCGGCACTGCAGAAACGCCATCCAGGAACATAGCCAGCTTATCGACCTCGCGGCATATCTGCACAGCAAGCTCGCGGGTGGGTGCCAGGCAAAGAACCTGCACCTCGCGCAGGGTGGGGTCTATGCTCTCCAGCGCAGGAATCGAAAAGGCAAGCGTCTTGCCAGAACCCGTGTGGGAAAGCCCCAGGATATCGGCGCCCTCCAGAGCGGGAGGAATCGCGGCTTCCTGAATGGGAGAGGGAGTTTCAAAACCAAGAACCTCGATGGCTTCCAAAATTTCCGGGCAGATACCAAGTTCAGAGAATGACATAGACGGCGCAGAGAATGCCTGAATTACGCCGCGTTGTAAAGAAAATTCTGCACCGCGAACACACTAACTGACGCGCTGCCCCAAAAAGGATTTGCAAGGCAGGAAAAGCCGCGGTATACTCCTTTTCGCATGAGTGAACAACCGGAAGATTTAAACGCATTCAACAGCTGGGATAATTTTGGTGCCACGCTGATGCTCGGACTGGTGCCGGTTGCTCTCTACTTCGTTTTCTGCTATGACAATGTAAATGCCGTCAAGGCCGCGGCAGAATCCGCGGCTAAAGTCACAGGCAAATCCAAAGAAGAACTCGCCGCAGAACTTGCAGAGAAAGTAGCTGAGGTATCTCCCGATATTACATTCATCTGCCTGATGGTTCTGGGCGCACTGCTCGTAAGTCTGGCGGTGCTGGGACTCACTCTGATTACCCGCTGGCGCATCATCGGCAAGCTGGTCAATCTGGCAGGAGCCGCCCTCACCCCGGTTTATGTCGTAGTGCTGATATGCCACTGGCTGCCCGATAGTGAGCAGCCCGCGCCCCAGCAGGAAGCAGCGAAGCCGGCAGCGCCCGCCCTGCCCAACAAGGAAGTATGAACAGACGCTTCTGCGGACTGATACCCATTCCTGTTCATACAGAAACCTTTTCCTTGTCTTTTTGCCTCGCAATGGTATAATGAATCACCATGGACAGGAAGCGAAGCACCAGAATTTGCATCTATGTTCTTAGTTTTCTCCTCATCATAATGATGGAGGGGTGCATTTCGCTCTACACCGGACGCTATACAACAGTCAACATGGGCGGGGTATTGCATAACCTGGAGATTGAACGACCCTATACCCAGCGAACGCTGACAGATGATGGACACTGGAGGTACCGCACGAGGGCATGGAAAAAGGGAAACCGTTACATTGTCGAGGTTCCTGTAGCCTATGTACCTTACAACCAGCCCCTCATCGAACACAGCGCCGGAAACTCACCCGCCCGGAATTCCCTGGATAACCGATACTGGGGGCCAAGGAGAGAAGAAATTGCGCAATATCCGGCTGAGTTATACTACGCAAACTTATCGCATGCGCAGTTTGAGCATATATGCAGGCGTCACAAGGTGGATATGTTCCGTGACCCCTTCCCCCGGCTGCAGCTTCGCCATGCTGATGATGTGGATTTCAATGGGGCGACGCTCATTTACGAAGCCCACGGCAGTACCGTCACCGTCAAGCACCCGGAAATGGAGGCTTTCATAGGTACGCCGCACGTTGAAATAATCCGCACTCGCTCCCTGCCGCCCCGGCGCACCATACTGAACCGCTGTCTGCAACCAGTAAGCTGGGTGGCAAGAGTGGCAGATATTCCGCTGAGCATCATCGCCACCCCCATAGGCTGGCTGGTTGACGCCATCTATGAGCCGCTGAATAATTGAGCCCGCACCGGGTGCGTCACAGCACAAGGTATACCCACCCGCATTGTGACAGAATGGCCACTGCCCACCAGCTGTACTGAGCGCAGCGAGACAGACGGGGAGCCCCCAGCCACACACAGCCCAGCACGAGCAACCAGCTCCAGAAAGCGATACAGGTGAGCAAAAGCGCCACGTTAAGCAGCCCGTCCGTATGAAAGGCCTCCCACAGCAGGCGGGAAACATAGGGCGAGCTGAATGCAAACCCCGAGTACATCACCCACAGCAGCCCCAGGAGCAACAGGAATGTTGCCCTCCATTTCTGCCTGGTCAGGGGTTTCATCATGATTCTTCTGCCGGAGGGGCGGGATTTAATTCTCACCTTCCTCGTTCATCAACTCCTCGTATTCCTGCACGGTTTCTTCAATGAAGAGCGTTACCGCAGAGGTCATGGTCTGGCCGTAGTAGGCACAGGCTTTCTGGAATCTCTCTATCAGGGCGCTGTCTACATACAGCCCCAGCATCTTCTTGTTTTCGGCTCTCTGTCGCGGTGCCATAATTTGTTACACGGTAGGGGTTGTGGGCAAGCCCAGGATGGTACCAGGCATAATCTTGTGCCCGGCAAAGAAACTTTCGGCGTTCATCTTTCGCGCGCCACTCGGCTGCATGGTGGTAATGCGGATGGCGCCACCACGGCGGCCACCGCAGGAAATAAGCATGCCCTCCGGCCCGGACTCCAGCACCATGCCCGGCACGGCATCTGCGGGCTTGCGGACATTCAGGAACATATCCACCGGCGGGTAGATTTTGAGCATCTTATCCTGCCCGCTCTTCACAGAAGGATAAATCGTGAATGTGCCCGGCCAGGAATGGTAAGCGCGTATCTTGCGCGCCACCTGCAGCGCAGGCTGAGACCAATCAATCTGACCATGCGCGCGCAGGAGCTTGGGAGCATAGGTCATCAGATTCTCATCCTGTTCCTCGCGCATATCCACTCCTTCGGCCAGAGCGGAAATGGCCTCCATGAGCGGCTGGGGCGCCAGTAATGCCAGGTCATCGTGCAGACTTTCCCCGGTTTCGGTGCCTCGCAGCGGTACGGACAGCTTGCAGATAATATCCCCGGCGTCCAGTTTCTTCACCACATGCATGATGGTGATGCCGGTCTCATCATCGCCGGCCTCGATAGCGGCCTGAATGCACGCCGCCCCACGGTGGCGCGGCAGCAGCGAGGCATGCGCATTGATGCAGGCAATTCTGGGAACATCGATGACCTCCTGGGAGAGAATCTGCCCATAGGCCATCACGACCACAATATCCGGCTCATAGGCCCGCAGCTGCTCCACCGCAGCGGCATCGCGCATCTTTTCTGGCTGAAACACGGGAATCCCCAGCTGCTCGGCCACCACTTTCACCCGCGGCGGCGTCAGCTCCATATGCCGCCCCACCGGCCGGTCCGGCTGGGTTATCAGCGCTACGACATTTCCTGTCTCCGCCAAGGCCTGAAATGAGGGTATGGCGATGTCCCCCGTTGCCATCATCACGATTCGCATGGCGTCTAAATACCAGATTTCCGGTGTTTAGTCAAGTGATATTTAACTTTTCTTTAATAAATGAAACATAAAAGCTTGCCAGGAGGAGAGAAAAGCATTAAGATGCGCGCGCCATGGCAAGTAACAAACCAGAATCACCGCACACAGGATACGCCATCATCATCGCGATACTGGGGTTCGTCATCGCCATACAGGGCATCGCGAATCCCCTGCTCTGCCTGCTTGGCATCGTGGTGGCAGCGTGGGGAATCTGCACCGCGGCAAAGGGGATGCGGCAGGCGCAGCAGCAAGCGGCTCTGCCGGCAGCTCCGGCAGAATATGAAGGATGCTTTGCACCGGATTTCCGGCGCAATCTGGAAAAGCTGCACAGCGCCCTGGGCAGCGACAGTCCGGAAATGACCCTGGAATCAGATTACGCTTTCTGGTATAACAGCGAACACGCTCTGGAGGTGGTACTGACGCCGCAGGGCTGGCTGGCTTTTTTCCAACTGAACGACGGTGAGCACAACCTGGAGGCGGCACTGGTGCAGCGCGCAGTGGCCGATTCACCGTTTGCCCAGCACCCGGTAGCGCAGGAGCTGGTGCAGAAATACTGCGATATGCCGCTGAGCGGAATTGCCTGGTGTACGGAGGAACGGATTCAGGTATATCCTTACACCAGCACAGAAGATTTCACGCTGTTCTATTCAAACAATCTTTTTGCACCGGCAGAGGTGTTTGAAACCTGGTTAACCCGGTATCTGGCTACAGGCGATATGGGACACGACGACGAGGACTTTTCCGCATAAGCACGCAAAAGCGCCGCGGTTGCAGTACGGCAACCGCGGCTTTTTTTGTAAACCGTCCGAAAAAAGGAAACCGCCGCAGCTGCCCGGGGCAACTGCGCCGGTTGTAAGCTTTTACTCCTTGCTTACGGTTCAGGCCTCCTCGGAGGTGGAACCAGTAGCGGTGGTGGTGGCGGGAGCCACGGGAGCGGTGAGCTGGGGCAGGTCGATGATTTCGATCAGAGCCATGGGGGCGCTGTCGGTCATGCGCTGGCCGAGCTTCACGATGCGGGTGTAACCACCCTGGCGGTCCTTGGTAGCCTCGGCCACCACGCTGAACAGCTTGGCCACAACCTTGGGCTGGGGCAGCGTAGCGAGGGCCTGACGGCGGGCGTGCAGGGAACCATTCTTACCGAGGGTGATGAGCTTCTCCACGTAGGGGCGGAGAGCCTTTGCCTTGGCCAGAGTGGTGGTGATGCGGCCGTGGCTGATGAGGCTGCAAGCCTGGTTGGCAAGCAGAGCCTTGCGGTGGGAAGCATTACGCTGAAGCTTAGCTTTCTTAACGCCGTGTCTCATAGTCTTTTAATGTGTGTTATGTGTTAGTGTTATTCTATTGGAATCTTTACTCGTCGTCGTCGTCACCGAAGGCGTCGATGTTGTGGGAGATAAGAGCCTGCAGGTCGGTAGCGCGGGTCTCATCGTTCAGGTCACGCATGCGGGCAGCCGGTGCGGGAGAAGCGAGGAGCTTGGCGTCGAACTGCATACCCAGAGACAGACCGTGCTGCACGAGCTTGTCCTTAATCTCGTTGAGGGACTTCTTACCGAAGTTGCGGTACTTGAGCATTTCGCTCTCGGTCTTCATGGCCAGCTGACCAACGGTGGTGATGTTGGCGTTGTTCAGGCAGTTGGCAGCACGAACAGAGAGTTCGATTTCGTTCACGCTCATGTTGAGCAGCTTGCGGAGCTGGGCGGTGTTGGCGTCCTGCTCGCCACCGTTGGCCTTGTCGAACTCGACGCGGCGGCTGTCGGCGTCCACGAACACGTCCAGGTGGTGGCGCATGATGCTGGCGGCCTGCAGCATGGCGTCGGCGGGGCTTACGCGACCGTCGGTCCAGATATCGAGCACGAGCTTGTCGAACTCGGTCATCTGACCCACACGGGCGTTGTCCACAGCGTACTTCACGCGGGTCACCGGGGAGAAGATGGAGTCAATCGGAATCACGCCGATGGGGCGGTCCTTATCGTTGTTATCGTCGGCGGTGTGGAAACCACGGCCCACGTTCACCTCAAAGTCGCAATCGAAGATGGTGCTCTGGTCAAGGTGGCAGATAACCTGGTCCTTGTTCACCACGGAGTAGATGTGGTCTTCCTGGATATCACCGGCGGTCACCACGCCCTGCTTCGTGACGCGAAGGGAAAGGGTGCGGGGTTCCTTACCGAAGTGCTTGAACTTGACCTTCTTGAGGTTGAGGATGATTTCGGTCACGTCCTCCACCACGCCGGGCAGAGAAGTGAACTCGTGCTGGGCACCGGCGATACGCACGCTGGTGATGGCAGCACCCTCCAGGGAGCTGAGCAGCACGCGGCGAAGGGAGTTGCCAAGAGTGTGACCAAAGCCGGTCTCGATGGGCTCGGCAATGAAGGTGATGTGGTTAGCATCCTCCGGGTCAACAATGCGCTTCAGCGTGTTGGGAATCTCGAAATGGGCCAGCTTGATGGGCCCCTGCTCCTGAATGATTTCGTCAGACATATTAGTGTATTTTTTTGGCCGGGTTCCCCTCCATGCGGGCTCTGCTTCCTGGTGGAAAAGGAGGACCGACGACCGGATTTTTTAATAAACCCGCGCGGGGCAAAGAATACAGCTAATTGCCTCACTTAGCAAGCCTTTTCTTCCAAAATGACAACTTTTGTTCCGAATCGCCCTGATATCGGCGTTTTATTTAGCATTTTTGCTTTAATTATGAATCAAATCCGTGGTAATATCGGCCAGCTGGAAGCGCACCATGCGGGCTAAATCGGCCAGGGTCACCTGCACCTGCAGGCCGATTCGCCCACCGGAGAAGATAATAGAGTCAAAATTCTGCGCGGTGGAATCAATTGTGGTGCGGAAGGCTTTTTTCATGCCAATGGGGGAGCATCCGCCGTGCACATAGCCGGTAAGCGGGAGCAAATCCTTCTGCTTGAGCATTTCGAGCGATTTCTCGCCCACTGCCTTAGCGGCCAGCTTCAAATCCAGCCCGGCGCCCACAGGAATCACAAAGACATAATGCGCGCCGCTGCGACCGGTGGTCACCAGGGTCTTGAATACTTGCGCCGGGTTCTGCTGAAGCAGCGCCGCCACCTCTACCCCGCTGATGGCCCCTTCCGATTCGTAGGTATAGTGCTGGTACGGCACCTTTTTCTGCTCCAGGAGCCGCATCACATTCGTTTTTTCGCCGGGCTTCATTTACACCAGCTTAGCTTTTGCCCAGCTCTGGGGGCGGTGAAAATCCGGTTCCCCGCTCTGGTCGTCAGAGGTAGTGCAGAAGTGATAATCCGGGCTGTTGAGAATGCAGGTCGCCGCCAGTCGGCAGGAGAAGATATCAATATCCATGTTGCGCAGATATGCCAGCGGCACGCGGGCGGAACAGCGCCAGCCATCGGGCGTCACCTCGCCAGTAGTCCGCACCGCCACCGGCACCCCGGCAGCAGCATCGCGCACGCGGGGCGCACTGAACGCGCAGGCCCACCAGGCACCATTCGGGCAGAGGTTAAACTCCATATACTGCTTACCCTCGGCATCTGCCACAAAGAACTCGGCAGTATCGTACATCCAGAGCTCCTCAGTGAATTCGCCGGGCTGAGCCTCCGGATGAATCGAGACCGGCGCTGCCTGTGCTGCCCGGAATACCAGGTCATCCTCCACAATTGAAAAGCTGTACTCCACTGGAACGGCGAGCGCCTTGCCATACCATTCATGAGTGAGCTTCTGAACAACCGGTTCGGATGTGCTGATGATGTTCTGCATGCAGTCATGCTAGCAAATTTTCCGGAACTTTGCAAGGATTCCTCGCATAATTTTTCCTTAACCATTGACAATGTTTTTTTTCTGATAGACTAACACCCGCAGGCGGAAAACAACCCCGCTTGCATCTACACTATGTCTACTACTCCTACCGTATCGTACAACCTCGTCAATGCATTCACCTCCTGTCTGAAGCGCTACGCTAAGTTCAACGGCCGCGCCTGCCGTTCTGAATATTGGTTTCTGGCACTCGCATCAGCAATCATCGGTTTCATCGTTGGTTTTGTCGGCATCCTGACGGTTGGCGAAGAGCTCACGAACGCCATCATTCGTATTATCCAGCTTGGTCTGTTCCTGCCCAGCCTGGCTGTTACCGTGCGCCGTCTGCACGATACCGGCCGCAGTGCCTGGAATCTCCTGTGGGTGTTTCTCCCGGTGATTGGCTGGATTCTCCTTCTGGTATACTACTGCCAGGGTAGCCGCGAACCCAACCAGTACGGCGAAGGCCCCGACAGCCCCGAAGCCTGATAATACTCCGGCTCTGACCATTTCTTCCACGGCGCTCCGCACAGCAGGAGCGCCGTTTTTTTGGGGCATGCGCGAAAATGCCTCATTGAACCCGGGGTGCCGAAGCCGCCAGGTAAGCCATAAATAAGCCTTTTCGGGGATGGGGTAACATGCTAGAATGCGGCAGATGGAACTTACCCCGGCAGCAGAGGCCCGCATCCTGTCCCAATTCGGCAAACCAGCCCTACGGGCCGGGCAGCGGCAGCTCATCGAACTGGTGCTGGCGGGGCAGAATGCGCTGGGGGTGCTGCCCACCGGACATGGCAAGAGCCTGTGCTACCAGGCAGCGGCTGAGCTGCTGGGGGGCACCTCGCTGGTGGTATCGCCGCTCATTGCGCTCATGCGCGACCAGTGCGAGGCCCTGCGCGCGCTGGGAATATCCGCCGCGCGCTATGATTCCACCCTGCTGCCGGAGGAACGCGCCGAGGTGCTGGAGCGGGTGAGCAGCGGGCAACTCCGCCTTCTTTTTGTGGCGCCGGAATCGCTGGAAAACCGGGAATTGCAGCAAACGCTGGAAAAGACCAGCATCTCCCTGTTCGTCGTAGACGAAGCCCACTGCGTTTCGGAATGGGGACACAGCTTCCGCCCCGATTACCTGAAACTCCCCGCGCTTCAGCAAAAACTGAGCCCGCACGCCACCCTGGCGCTCACCGCCACGGCCACCCCGCGTGTGCAGCAGGACCTGGGGAAAGCCTTCGGCATACCGCAGGCCAACCACGTGGTGCTGCCGCCCTACCGCCCGAACATCACCCGCATCTGCCGACCGGTGCAGGAGCGCATGCCCGCCCTGCTGGAATTTCTGGCAGCAGAGCAGAATCTCCCCGCCATTGTGTACTGTCGCACCCGCAAGGAAACCGAAGGGCTGGCCGCAGAACTGGCCGGCCATGGTTACCGGGCAGCGCATTACCACGCCGGCCTGCCAGGCGAGCAGCGGGAAATGCTCCAGGATGCCTTCCAGCGCAATGAAATCACCGTGCTGGTCGCTACCATCGCCTTTGGCATGGGCATCGACAAACCGGATGTGCGCGCCGTGGTTCACTGGAGCACCCCCTCCTCCCCCGAGGCCTATTTGCAGGAATCCGGGCGCGCCGGACGCGATGGCGCCCCCTGCACCAGCCTCATCCTCCTGCAGGCAGCGGATTTAGTGGAAGCCCGCAACCGGATTCTGGCCGCCGAGCCGGATGCCGAGGGAGTGCTGCGCTGTGTGCGCTGGTTGATACCCGCCGGGCAGCGCGTTGTTTCGCTCTGGGAACTGGGAACCACCTGCGATGTGCCGGACGATGTACCCACCCGCGCGCTCATGGCCATGGAAGCCAGCATCCGCATCGAAAGCAAGGGAAGCAAATATTTTAAAATCAAACCGCTCTACCCCATCAGCACCATACTCGATGGCCGGGAACCCGCCGAATGCGCCCGGCTCCGCTGGCTCGATTCCCACCGCGAGGGGGAAGTCGAGGCCGCTGCAGAAGCATGGGATTGCACCTTTGCCGAAGCCGTGGAATACCTCTATGAATGCGAGGCCGCAGGCGAATGGAAACTCACCATGCGCCAGCAGGCGCTCTGCCTGCGCAGCGTGGCAGGCCAGCCCGCGCCCGATGCCCGCTGCGTGGCCGCCGGGCTCAGCGAGGCCTTCGCCCGCCGCCGCGAGGCCGATTTGCAGCGCCAGCAACGCATCGTGGACATGTTGCTTTCCCCCGGCTGTCTGAACGATGCTCTGGAGCACTATTTCATGGAAGCCCCGCGGGCAGCCTGCGGACACTGCACCGCCTGCCTGGGGCTCACAGCGCCCCTGCCCCCGGCTCCACCCCTGGAGGCTTACGATGCCATGGCGTTCTGCACCGAGGAAAAGCCCATGCCGGAGTTTGACCGTCCGGCGCAGCGGCGGCGTTTCCTGCTGGGGCTGCTCAGCCCCGGGCTCATGGCGCGCCGGCTCTGGGCTCACCCGGCCTACGCCACCGCCACCGGCCACCCCTGGGAAACGCTTTGATTCCCGCTGCACGGTGATTGGCAGCTTCCTGTCCCGCAGAAAAAAAAATAATCGCCGGGATGCCCGTTTCAAGCATCCCGGCGAGTGGGGTGAAATCAGAGTATTGCGCGAGCCTTACTTCTGAGCAGCCTCAACGGCAGAGTAAGTATCGGCATAGGCCTTTTCAGCAGCAGCCTTGGCAGCGGCGGTGGCCTTCTCGGCAGTCACGATTTCGGCGTCCAGCTTGGCGGCAGCCTCATCGTAAGCCTTCTTGGCAGCAGCGTCACCAGCCTTGGCGGCATCGTACAGGCCCCAGAGGTTCAGCTTCTTCACAGCCAGCTTCTGAGCCTCGGTGTAGGCAGCAGCGGCGGCATCCGTAGCGGCTTCCTCAGCCGGAGCAGCCCAGGCGTGCTTGTAGCCGTCCACCAGGTTCCAGTAACCGCGGGTGAAGTCGGGGAAGGACACGGAGCAGTTGTTGTTGTCCATGGACAGGGAGCCGAGCTCAGCCAGGCAGCACCATTCGGCCAGGTCATACACGTCCATATCCAGGGGCAGACCGTTCTGCAGGCAGTAGACCATGCGCACGTCCATGAAGAAGTCCATGCCACCGTGGCCGCCCACCTTCTCAGCCATCTCGCCATACTTCTTGATGATGGGGTGGCGGTAGGTCTCGCGAAGCTTCTTCATGTTCTCCTCGCTCATGAAGGAGTGGGAATCCAGGTCCTCCAGGTCAGGGGCACCCTCGGCGCCCTTCATGTGGCTGCTCTCCAGCACAAAGCCCTCGATGGGGTACTTGTTGGCGAAACCGCGGGTACCAGTCAGCTGGAACAGACGGTTGTAGGGCTGCGGGTTCATCACGTTGTGCTGAATCTCCACAACCTTGCCATTGGCGGTGCGCATCAGCGTGGTGGTGTGGTCACCGTTGCGGAATTCCGGGCAGGGCTTGCCGGTCTTCTTCTCCACGAGCTCACGGCCGTGTACAGACTTGGTGTCCATAGCTACCAGCGTGGTGAAGCGGTCACCGCGGTGAATGTTCATCACCTGAGCCACCGGGCCGAGACCGTGGGTGGCGTACACGTCACCGCGGTTCTCCTTGTTGTACTTGAGACGCCAGGCCAGCTTCTCCGGGTCGTTCTCCGGGTTGGTCCAGTAGGCGTTCCAGAACGGGTCGAGGTTGTGAATGTAAGCACCCTTGGCATACAGCACCTCACCCAGAATACCCTTCTGAGCCATGTTGAGAGCGTCCAGCTCGAACCAGTCGTAGCAGCAGTTCTCGAGAATCATGCAGTGCTTGCGGGTCTTCTCGGAAAGGTTGATGAGCTCCCAGCACTGCTGGAGGTTCATGGCGCTGGGCACCTCGATGGCGGTGTGCTTGCCGTTCTCCAGGGCGCACTTGGCCACCGGGAAGTGGTGGTCCCAGTCGGTCGCTACGTAGACCAGGTCGATGTCGTCGCGCTTGCAAAGTTCTTCATAACCGGTAGCACCGGAGTAAATGGCAGCGGGAGCCATGCCTGCCTCGCGCAGGTACTTCTGGCACTTCTCAGCACGCTCGGCCTCGTAGTCGCACAGAGCCACAATCTCCACACCAGGAATATAGGTAAAACGGGCAACAGCACCCGGGCCACGCATACCAAGGCCCACAAATGCCACGCGCACGGTCTTCATCTTGGGAGCCTTCAGGCCCAATACGTGCTGCTGACCTTCCGGACGCACCGGGGATTCCACCACGAGGGTGCCCTTATCCCAGCGGGTCTTGGTGTCCGGAGACAGCGACTGTGCCTGCAGCCCGCTTACAGCAAAGAGGGCCAGGAACGCCAGAGTCAATACTCGATTCAGTTTCATATGTTCAAACTATACGGAGTTTTTCTCCCCTTCCTGTCAGATTTTTATCAAAAAATCCAATTTTTCCTATGGGGGGAGGAGTTCCTTTATTCTACCCATTCGCCCCGCCCAGGTCAAGCAGATTTTCCCGCCCGCGCGCACGCTCGCGATGAGCACAGTGGGTGTTATAGCAACACCGCATAAAGCAGCATCGCCATACCCGGCAACAGAATCCCGGCCGCCCCGGCAATCAGCGCAATCCGCATGCGGCGCAGCGCCGCCCCCAGCAGCAGGCTCAGAATCACGTATGCCACTGTAGCAAAAAGAGCCACCCCCTCAAAGGTTTCCAGGGAAACATCTGTCCCCCGGTTATTGATGTGGTCGGCATAGCGTTCGGATGCCACCCCCAGCGTAGCACGCGCCGCGGGGTCAGCCATATTCAGCACGCCGCCCTGCTGGCGTCCCACCAGCGTGACGATGGCTCCGGATTTCAACACAAACACATGGCGGTCATGATGCTCAAGGTGCTCCACCCCGGGTGAGTTGGGATGAAACCACCCGAAGGGGTAGCGCTCTGTGAAATAAAGCCCCGCCACCTGCCATTGACCAAGAGAAAGCCCCTGCTCTGCGTAGCGATTACCGCCGAAGCCCTGCACCTCCACCGCATCGGTAACCACTTCATTATCGACCAGTGGCAGCATTTTATCCACAGCCACGAGCGGGCCATTCACCCGCACAAGACGCCCCTCCAGCGCCGGGTCGATGCTCTCTGCACTGGCCGGGTACACACGCTCGCTCTTCCAGTAATCCACCAGCATGCTGCCCTGAATAAGCATCATGAGCAGCATACCCAGCATAAGCAGTGCGAGGAACACCACCACTATCGGCTTCAGAAAGGCCCAGAGCAAGCCTCCCGAATCCTTCAGTTTATTCGCGTTCTCCGGCATAGCAGGGTTGAGTCATCAGTCCATCTTCCGGGCCATCTCAATGATTTCCTCGGCGGTCTTGCCATCAAGTGCGGCCTTTACCCCCTCTTCCCCCATGCCGGAAAGCATCACGCGCAGCCCGATTTTCACCGCAGCCAGCTGAAACTCCTTCTTCTTCTCCGGTGAAAGCCTTGCCTGCATCACCTGAAAACTCTCTTCGGGCTTGGCGGCATCAAATTCCGGTTCTCCACAGGAGGGAATCAGCAGGCATATCCCCGCAGCCAACATCGTGAAAATCATCTGGCGCTTCATTACCCCCACTATTAACACACTGCATCGTATAGAGTCAATCGAAAAAGACTACAGCGCCCCCTGATAAGCCGGAATCTGTTCCACTGAATACCGCCTGCGGCAGATTTCGATGCAGCGCGGCCAGAACTGCGATAAATAGCCCAATAGAAATTACCCCCATGCAGTCTCGATTCCTGCTTGCTAAAATATTAAGTTTAGTGTAATATATACCCAATTCATGGAAGCGGAATACACAGAAGACGACATTCAGACACTGGACTGGCGCGAACACATACGACTTCGCCCGGGCATGTACATCGGCAAACTGGGTGACGGCACCATGCCGGATGACGGTTTGTATGTGCTACTTAAAGAAGTGATTGACAACTCGATTGACGAATTTGTCATGGGTGTCGGCAAGAAGATTCTCGTGAGCATCAACAAGGAAGGAATGTGTGAAATCCGCGACTTCGGCCGCGGCATTCCCCTGGGCAAGCTTTACGAATGCGCTGCCAAAATCAACACCGGCGGCAAATACGATGGCGAGGCCTTCAAGAAATCCGTGGGTCTCAACGGCGTGGGTATCAAGGCGGTGAATGCGCTTTCCGAGAGTTTTGAGATTCAGGCCTACCGCGAGGGGCAGACCCGCCGCATCCGTTTCCAGGCGGGAGACATGGTAGAAGGCAGCGATATCACCGAAGCCACCGACCAGCCGGATGGCACGCGCGTGGCATTCACGGTAGACCGCAGCATCTTTGCCGCAGATGCCGCGTACAACCTGAATTTCGTGGAGCGCATGTGCCGCTACTACTGCTACCTGAACACCGGGCTCACCATCAATCTGAACGGGCGCAACATTTCTTCCAAAAACGGCCTGCTGGATTTGCTCAAGGAGGAAATGAAGGAAGAGCCGCTCTACGCCCCGATTCACATTTCCGGCAATGATATTGAGATTGCCATTACCCACGGCGATGACTACGGCGAGGAATACTATTCCTTTGTGAACGGCCAGCACACCACCATGGGTGGCACCCACCAGGCAGCCTTCCGCGAGGCCATCGTCAAGACGCTCCAGGGTTACTTCAAGAAAAACTACGAAGGCTCCGACATCCGCAACGGCATCCAGGCGGCCATCAGCATCAAGGTCATTGAGCCGGTGTTCGAATCGCAGACCAAGACCAAGCTGGGCAGCAACACCATGGGCCCGGGCAAGGAAACCATCCGCACCTTTGTGCTCAACTTCCTGGCTCGCGAGCTGGACAACTACCTGCACCGCCACCCCGAAATCGGCGAGGCGATGGAGGAGAAAATCAAGGAGAGCGAAAAGACCCGCAAGGAGGTAGCTGGCGTAACCGGCAAGGTAGCCAAGGAACGCGCCAAAAAAGCCAAGATTCACACCCGCAAGCTGCGCGACTGCCGCGTCCACTACGACACGAAGCACAAGCGGGCAAAGGACACCATGCTCTTCATCACCGAGGGTGACTCCGCCTCCGGCTCCATCACCACCGCCCGCGATGCCGAAACCCAGGCCGTCTTCTCCCTGCGCGGCAAACCGGCAAACAGCTTTGGCATGAACCGCGCCGCGCTCTTCGAGGAAAAGCGCAACGAGGAGCTGGACTTCCTGCACCTGGCGCTCAACATTGACCGCAGCATGGAGGATTTGCGCTACAACAAGGTCATCATCGCCACCGATGCTGATGTGGACGGCATGCACATCCGCCTGCTGCTACTCACTTTCTTCATTCAGTACTTCCCCGACCTCATCCGCGAGGGGCACCTCTTCATTCTGCAAACCCCGCTCTTCCGCGTGCGCAACAAGCAGAAAACGCTCTACTGCTATTCGGAAGCAGAGCGCGACCGCGCCGTCAAGCAACTGGGCCGCAACCCCGAAATCACCCGATTCAAAGGACTGGGTGAAATCTCGCCCTCTGAGTTCAAAGCCTTCATCGGCGAGGACATCCGCCTGGAGGAAGTCACCCTCGAAAATGCTCACAACCTCAAGGAAATCCTGCGCTTCTACATGGGCGACAACACAGACGACCGCCGCCAGTACATTGTGGACAACCTGCGCATTGAGGAAGATTTAGCATAAAAAGCCTGCAATAAACGCGAAAATCGGCAGCCCAACGCTGCCGATTTTCTTTGACACAGCCCCAGCTCTCGTGTAGTATAAAGAGAATACCACTTCCATACCATGAAAACACTCATCATTGCACGCCACGGCAACACTTTTGCCAAAGGAGAAACACCCACCCGCGTGGGTTGCCACACTGACCTGCCCCTCGTTGAAGAAGAGCGCGGCAAGGGCGTTGGTCTGTACCTGAAGAAGCTGGGGCTGGTGCCCACCCGCATTCTGGCAGCGCCGCTCAAGCGCACGCTGGGTACTGCCGCCCTGGCCGCAGAAGCCGCTGGCTGCACCTGCCCTGTGGAGCCCGACCACCGCTTCATTGAGGTAGACTACGGTCCCGATGAAAACAAGACCGAGGAACAGGTGAAGGCCCGCCTGGGGGCAGATGCCGCCAAGGCAGAGGGCATCGACCCCGCCACGCTCAGCGCCGAGGAACTGGATGCCAAGGGCGAAGCCATCATCGACAAATGGAATGCCGATGCCACCGTTCCCCCCGGCTGGAAGGTGGACGTGCAGCAGATTCGCGACAACTGGATGAGCCTAGCATCCGAAGTCAAGGACGGCGAGATTATGCTCTGCGTTTCCTCCAACGGCACCATCCGCTTTGCACCGGTCATCACCGGTGATTACGCCGGTTTCTGCGCCGAGCACGACATCAAGGTAGCCACCGGTGGCGTGTGCATCTTCACCAGCGAGGATGGCACCACCTGGACCTGCACCGAATGGGGTACCAAGGCTTTCAAGAAAATCTGAACCGATATATCCACATATGATTACCAAGCTTAAACCCGCCTGGGTAGAAGAGTTCAAGAAATTTGCGCTCAAGGGCAATGTAGTAGACATGGCCGTAGGTGTCATCATCGGTGGCGCGTTTGGCAAAATCGTCACCTCCCTGGTGAACGATATCATCATGCCGGCCGTCTCCATGCTCACCGGCGATACCAAGAACCTGGCAGAGCTTACCTATGCCATCAGCGCAGAAAAAGGCGCCCCGGTCATCAAATATGGCGTATTCTGCCAGACCGTGCTGGATTTTCTCATCATCGCGCTCACCATATTCTGGGCCGTGCGTCTGGTGTGCAAGCTGCGGGTAAAGAAGGAAGAACCGGCAGCCCCCGCCCCGGCGCCCGAGCCGCCGCCCACCCCGGAGGATATTCTGCTGCTGCGAGAAATCCGCGACGCCCTCAAGAACAAGTGAACAAGAAACAACTCATCGCCAGGGTTCAGCGCTATATGGGCCCCGGCGCCACCCGAAGCACCGCCTCTGCCGCAGTAGAGGCGGTGCTCGCCTCCATACTATCTGCCACACAAAACCCGGGCGAGAAGCTTCATATTGCCCGGTTCGGCAGCTTTGAACGACTCCTGCGCCCTGCCCGCCAGGGGTACGACATCAACACCGGCACCCTGCGCCACATTCCCGAAAAAGAGGAGCTTACCTTCAAGCCTGCCAAGGGCTTTCTCCCTGAATAACGGCGGCTCCATACCAGTTAGCACTTGACAGGGCAGAACCGCGAGAGTACCATCCCCCCATGCCCACGGCCAAAGCGCCAGCTCCTGCCTATTATCTTCTGCTGCCAGATGGCGAGCAGGAAGGGCCGTATACCTGCAAAGAGCTGCGGGAAATGCTGCGCCGCGAACTCATCGATGCCGATACCCTCATCGCCGAGCAAGGCAAAACCGGAGCACGGCACCTGGACGAAGTGCTGAGCGCGGCAGAAGGCAACGCCATTGATGATATCACCGGGCTGAACGGCCTCTCCACCTTTTCGCTCTGGCATTTCTTTTCCGATGTATTCCGGAGACACAGCCGGGAGGAACTGCTGGAGGTTTTCTGCTGCGGTACCCCCAGCACCACCCCGCCGCTGCACGCGGTGAACAGCAACTGGCCCAGCCCCTGGATTTTTGCCCGCATGCTTCTGGGATGTCTCGTGCTCTACTTCGGCTTCAACTGGGCCAGCAACACCTTCCAGAACCCGAACCTCATCCCCGGGCTCATGTTTGTGGGCAACTTTGCCATTCCCTTCTGCGTGGCGGTCTTTTTCTTTGAGCTCAACGTGCGCCGCGAAGTACCGCTGCTTGAGCTATTCAAAGCCATGCTGTATGGCGGGTTGATATCGCTCATCTTTGCGATGCTGCTGGAGGAATTCCGCCCCGATGTACTCCCTTGGGTAGCCGGCCCCATAGAAGAACCGGCCAAGCTGCTGGCCGTCATCATCGTGGCAGGCAACCGGCGCAATGGACGCATCCTCACCGGGCTGCTGCTGGGGGCGGGCGTCGGCGCAGGCTTTGCCGCCTTTGAAAGCTCCGGCTACACCTTTTCTGAACTCGTGCGCTTCATCACCAGCACCACAGCGGCAGAGCTGGTAAGCTCCATCAACCCGGCGCATGGCCAGGCCCTGGCCCAGAGCGCCAGCGCCATCAACCCCGATGCCGTCATGCAGGTGCGCGCCCTCATCACCCCCTTTGGCCACATTGTATGGACCGCCATCACCGCCGGGGCCTACTGGCTGGTGCTCAACCAGCGTATCAAGGAAGGCCGCCGCAGCCCGGATGACATCCGCATTGACTGGCGGGCGCTCTTCGATTTCCGATTCCTGCGCATTGCGCTGATTCCGGTGGTACTCCACATGGTCTGGAACACCCCCTGGCTGGCCGGCTACGGCCTGCTGCGTTTCCTGGTGCTGGGCATCATCGCCTGGGCTGTTGCCCTGCGCCTGGTGCAGGCAGGCCTGCACCAAATCCGCGAAGAGCAAAGCGGCCTGGGACTGCCGGTATGAATACTTACAATTCCTCCGGAGCATAAGGAAGAACCTGTGCTGCCCCCGCCCGGGAGAAATCCTGCAATAACCAGAAGAAGGAATACATGGCCCTGGTGACGGCCTGCCGCAGGCATTTCGGGCCGTAACACACAGGCAACAAAATGCCCGCCGGAGCCATGAACAGCTTCCGGCGGGCTTGTAACTGGTGGATTTTTCTTAAATCACCACTGGTTGTTGAGACTCCTGGTTTCCTTGTGGACTTCCATGTTGCGCTCGGTCTTGCCAGAGATGCAAGGCGGCGTTTCGGTCACCATGAAGAGGTCCAGGATTTCAACGGTGTTCTTGCCGTTGTTAAGGAATTCGCCGGGGCAGTAGAGGCGCTCCTGCGGCCCGATGTTCCAGTAGCGACCCAGCAGGTGACCATTTACCCACACATAGCCCTTCTGCCAGCCGCGCATATCCAGGAAGGTATCGATGGGGTTCTGCAGCTCAATTTCTGCGCGGTAGAGAGCGCCTTTTTCGCGAGCTCGCACATGGCCGGTCTTGCGCATACGCGGCGGCAGCGGTTTAGTGAGGTCGAAACGCTCTACTCTCCAGCCTTTAAGCTCAGTTTCACCCAGTTTCACGGAACCAATAAGCCCCTTGCGGTCTTTTTCCATGAATTTGGAGAAGTTTACATGGCCGAAGGTATCTACCACAATTTTAAGAGCGGCAGCCTTCTCGCGGGCAGGAAGCTCGATGCTGGTCTGGTTCAGGCGGCGGTCGAGAGTGCCGATAAACTGCTCATCCAGATAAACCTGGGCGTAGTCATGAGCCTTGCATTGCAGCGTGGCGGCAGGACCTGCGGGGATTCTGGTTGTGTAGATGCCGATGCCCTGGTTCTGCCCCAGGCTTTCCAGCGTGGGCGGGGTATCGAATACCTGAGACTCGCGAATTCCGCGCAAGTCATGCCAATCGCAAACCATTCCGGGGCGGAATGCCGGCACCTCCATGGCCGTGGGCTGCACCGGTTCCGGCACATCTGCTCCAGCGGGCAAGGCCGCCTTGATGATATCGCGGTACTCGAAATACTCCTTGGTCAGGTTGCCATTTTCGCCGATGGGTGAGCCGTAGTCGTAGCTGGTGAGGTCAGGCTCGAACTTGGAGCCATCGGGGTTGGTGTTGGAACCCGCGGTAAGGCCGAAGTTCGTGCCGCCATGCAGCACAAACAGGTTGAAGGAAACGCCGTCCTTCATATACCAGCGCACAGAGTTGAGAGTGTTGCGGCTGGGGGTCCAGTTGCCCTCGCCCCAGTGACGCAGCCAGCCGGGGTAAGTCTCGCTGCTGAACACGGGGACTCCCGGTGCCACGCGCAGGGCGGTCTGCATCTGCCAGGCATTATCGGCAGGGTCAAGACCTACCGCCACGCCCGCAGGCACAAAGCGCAGGTGGTGGTCGGCACTGCCCTCGGAAAGATAGAACGGGCCAGCGCCCTTCCCGGTCCAGAAATCCTTGAGCCATTCGATGTAGGCCAGTTCATCGTGCTCACTCTTGTAGCTGCCATATTCATTTTCCAGCTGCACCATGAGGATGGGGCCTCCATTCTTGCTGAGGCGGGGAATGGCAATCTCTGCCATTTTCTCCAGATAGCGGGTCTGGGCCTCCATGAACTGCTTGTTGCCGGTGTAGCGCAGCGGGGTCACATCATCCTTGATGAGATAGGTGGGCAGGCCACCCAGATCCCATTCACCGCACACGTAAGGGCCGGGGCGGAAAAGCACCCACATGCCCTCCTGCTGGCACAGGTCAATGAAAGCGGCAATATCGTTGCGACCGCTGAAATCCCAGCTGCCGTCTTCCTTCTCAATCGCGTTCCAGAACACATAGAACGCAATGGTGTTGAGCCCCAGCGCCTTGGCCGCACGAATACGGTGCTGCCAGTGCTGGCGAGGCACACGCTGCGGGTGAATCTCACCCGAGCGAATCTGGAACGGCGCGCCATCCAGCATAAATTCACGACCATCTTCCCCACCGAAGGAAAGGACTGCGGCTTTACCACTTTCGGGTTTCTGCAGGTTCTTCATGGCTTCCACTCCACCCTGGGCCACCAGGGTCGCCATGGCCAGCATGCTCAGCAAAACGCATTTCATACCCCGGCTTATACCACAATTTTAATCGGGTTTCCAGCAAAAAACAGGCTGCACACACTCATGCGCAGCCTGCCGGGAAAAACCAGGGATGAAACTCAACCAATGCGGTTATACACAAACCCCTGCTGAGCAGCCTCATCGGGGTCGTAAAGGTTGCGGCCATCCACGATAATGCGCCCCCGCATTGTCTTGCGAAGCACCGCCCAGCTCGGCACGCGGAATTGCTTCCAGTCTGTCACAATGACGAGCGCATCTGCCTCGACACAGGCTTCATACATTTCAGAGCAGTAGGTAATGGCATCCTCACCCAGGCGGCGCTTGGCCTCCTCCATGGCCACGGGGTCATAGGCCCGCACCTCACACCCCTGCTCCAGCAGGGCCGGAATCAGCACCAGGGACGGAGCCTCGCGCATATCATCGGTACCGGGCTTGAATGCCAGCCCCCACACTGCAATGCGCTTGCCCTTCAAATCCGGAATCGCCGCCTGCAATTTGGCAAAGGGAATCGTCTTCTGCCTTTCATTCACCGCCTCCACGGCCTCCAGAATGCTCATATGGTAGCCCAGCTCGGCCCCGCTGCGGATGAGTGCCTTCACATCCTTCGGGAAACAGGAGCCACCATAGCCACAGCCGGGGTAAAGGAATTTCTTGCCGATGCGGTCATCTGCCCCCATGCCGCGGCGAACGGCATCCACATTGGCCCCCACCAGTTCGCAGAGGTTCGCAATGTCGTTCATGAACGAGATACGGGTAGCCAGCATGCTATTGGAGGCATACTTAATCATTTCCGCACTTGGGATATCGCATACCTGCACACGGTCGCTGATCATGGTGAAGGGGCGGTAGAGCTGGCGCATCAGGCGCTCGGCTTCCTCATCCTCCACGCCCACAATCACGCGGTCGGGTCGCATAAAGTCCTCAATGGCCGTGCCTTCCTTCAGGAATTCCGGGTTACTGGCCACGCCAAAGGGCACACTCACGCCGCGTTTGTCCAGCTCTTCCTGAATGGCGGTCTTCACCTTGAACCATGTGCCCACCGGCACTGTGCTCTTGGTAATCAGCAGGGTATATTTCTTGATGTGGCGGCCGAACTCGCGAGCTACCTCCAGCACATAGCGCAAATCGGCAGAGCCATCTTCATCCGGCGGGGTACCCACGGCAGAAAAGACCACATCCACCTCATCTATACACTCGGCAAGGCTTGTCGTGAAGCGCAGGCGACCGTCCTCCTGGTTCTGCAGCACCATTTCCTTGAGACCGGGCTCATAAATGGGCATGATACCCTCCTGCAGATTCTGGATTTTCTCCTCATTCACATCAACACAAGTCACTATATTGCCCATTTCGGCAAAGCAAGTACCACTTACCAGCCCCACGTAGCCTGTGCCAACCATTGCGATATTCATGACCCGTATCTCTCTTTGTTTGTGTGGAAAATCTGAACAGCAAGATGCTGCAACAGGCCAATTTATAACAAAATCACCCCCCGAAAGTCAAGATATATTAAAGATTTCCGCGTGCCAACGGGCATTTGGCTTGTGTTCGCTGGCAGAATATGCTTAGATGAGCAGCGTACCGTGCCGGGCCATTCCGGCACGTAGAGTCCCCGGGAGGCGGCGGGATGCCGCAGGAAATAGATGGGAAAGGCGGTGAGAATCCGTCGCTGTGCCGCAACCGTGATGCGCCCTGCCAGATGAGCGCTCAGTCGGAATGCCAGCCATGGGGATTCGCCACGATACACGGCGGCGATGCACCGCCGGCTCAACGGCCACCAAAGAAATGAAATCCGAAAAAGTCACTCCATTCAGGAGTCATACCCGCATTGTGCCTGTCCTTCTGCTGGCAGGCGTCTGCCCCGCCCTCACGGCGGAGGAATTACCCACCACCACGCTGGCCCCCATCACGGTTTCCGCCCACGGAGGCACCGGCATTCCCTACGACCAGAGCGGTGTTTCCGTCACCGTACTCGACCCGGTCCATCTGAAAGACGAGGGGGTGTACAATCTGGGCGAAGCCCTCACCCGCGTGCCCGGGGTCTATGTGCAGCCGGGCGGTGGCTCAAACCAGCGCGGCAATGTCAGCAACATAGCCATCCGCGGCATGAGCAGCGGGCAATTCATTCTGCCCATGCTGGATGGCATGCGCCTGTACGACAACTCCAACGGTTGCAACCTCACCCCCAATGTGCTGGCACGCACCAATATGTTCGATATCGGCACGCTGGAGGTACTGCGTGGTTCCCAGGGAGCAGTCTATGGCAACGGAGCCGTAGGCGGAGTCATCTACATGGAGACACCGGAGGGCGAAGGCGAACCAGGATGCTCCCTGTTCAGCGAATTCGGCAGTTTTTCCACCTACACCGGCAACCTGACCGCACAGGGACAGAAAGGCCCCCTTTCCTACTTCTTTTCGGCCACCTGCGAAACCACCGATAACGATTTAGAATGTGTGGACGGCAGCAAACCTGCCCATAGAAAAGCCGGGCATTTCAAAAACTGGCAGGAGGCACTGCGGCTCGACTACAGACCGGATGCAGATACGCATGCCCGCCTCACCTACCGCCACAGCGATGCCAGCTACACCGCCCCCGATGCCTGGGGCGACCCGCATTACCAATACCGCACCAATCTTTTATCCGGCGCGGTGGAAAAACGGTTCTCGCATGCCTTTGCCTCCGAACTGAGCGCCGGTTACTACGGTGCCGATTATACCTATGGTGCAGGTACAGACCACGAGCTGCGCAATATCCAGGCCAACTGGCGAAACGAATACCGCTGGTGCCGCCACCAGGCAACCAGCTTCGGGCTCGGCTTCATGCACAGCCAGCATGAAGCCACCAACAATGGCGCACCAGACCAGGGAAGCGCACACGAGGAAAACACCCTCAGCCTGTACGCTGAGCACCGCATCACCCCCATGAAAGGCTGGGAGAATACACTGGCGCTCCGCTGGGACAGGAGCGATATATTCGATTCCCTTTACAGCCTGCGCGCCGCCACCAGCTGGAGCCTCAACCAGGAGCGCACCCGCCTGAGCGCCTCTTTTTCCCGGGGGTATAAAGCACCCTCTTCGTTCGAGCGCATGAGTGGCCGTTACGAGGCCTGGGGAGCAGCCTACCATGGCAACCCGGAACTGGAATGCCAGACCAGCTGGAGCGCCGATATCGGCCTGGAGCATGAATGGCGGGAAAACCACACTGCCAGCTTCAGCCTGTTCTGGATTCGCACCCAGGACGCCATTCGCACGGCATGGGCTCACGACCACTACGAATTCTACAATGCCTCGGGAACCGATACCAGCAAAGGCATCGAACTGAGCCTCGACGGCACCTGGGAGGAGCACTGGAACACGGGCTACACACTCAGTCTCACCCTGTGTGACCCGGAAACCAGCGAGGGGAAACAAATTGCCTCCACCTCCCGCCAGGTGTGGGCGGCAGATATTCACACCAGCCCATTCGAAGGCTTTACCACCGGGGTGGGATTTGCCGCCGCCAGCGGGTGCCGCAACTGGGACTCCACCCGCCTGGATGCCCACTATACGCTGCGCTGGTATGCCCGCTACGAGGTCAACGAGCATCTGACCCTGCACCTGCGCGTGGAAAACCTCACCAATCAGAAATTTGTGTCTGATACCGCTTGGGGAGACTACGGCAAATCCTATCTGAACCCCGGAACAGCGGTATACGTGGGCGGCACTCTCAGCTTCTGATGAAACGGGCACTTGTCATTCTACTGGCCGCAATTGCAGCAGTTGCCTGGTGGGCTGTCACCAGGCATACGCCAGCCCCTCGTGCAGAAGAAGAAGCAAGTACCCCTGCCGCCTACCCGGCAGATTTTGCCGAAAGGCTCTGCCGGGTGGGCGGGCTGAAACTGGAGCTCGATGCCCCCCTGCCCGCGGGCATCTCCTGGCAAAGCGAGGGAGACGCCCCGACGCTGGGTGACGCAGCCGCCCGCAAAGGCGGCTGCGTGCGGCTGAGCAACGCCGGGCCCTTTCCTGCTCATTTCCTGCGTTTCGGAGGGGGAGCCCCCCAGTTTTTCCACCAGAACCTGCAGGCCGCCACGGAAATTCCACTTGTATCCCGCCACCCACAGAACCGGCAGATTGCTGCCGGAGTGGCCGAGGCCTGGGCCAGAGTGGGGAACACCGTTTATTTCCGGCTGAACCCCGCCGCCCGCTACAACAATGGCCGCCCGGTACGCGCGGGCGACTACCTGCTGGCCGCCCTGCTGCAGGCGGAGCAGCACTGCGCTGAATACGAGCAACTGGCCGCAGCAGCCAGCCACCTGCGCACCCACGGTGACCACCTGCTCTCCATTACCCTGCGTGGCCTCGGGGATGAAATCCTGGCGGCCCGCCTGCTCCACCCGGCCGAACCCGCCTTTTATGCCGCATTCGATTCCCGGTTCAGGGAAAGCTATGCGCAGCGCATTCCTCCCGCCACCGGCGCCTACCGCGTGAGCCACATCGAGCGGGGCCGCAGCATCCGGCTGCAGCGGGTGAAAGGCTGGTGGGGCGGGGCCCTCCCCCTGTACCGCTACCGGTTCAATGCCGATACCCTGGAATACCACTTTCTGACCAGCGAGGCCCAGGTGTGGGAGTTCCTGCTGCGCGGAAAGCTGGATGCCGTGCAGACCCGCAACACAGCCGCCTGGCAGGAACGCGCAGAACCCGCAGAGCAACTCCGCCGCACCGTCTACGATGCCGAGTACCCCATGCCGCCCTACGGCATTGCGCTCAACACCCGCACCCTGCCCGATATCGAGCTGCGCCGCGGCCTGCTGCACGCCATGGATATGGATCAGGGCATGCAGCTCATCATGCGCGGCGAAGGGCAGCGGCTCACCACCTTCCACTCGGGGTATGGAGAGCTCACTCCGCGGGAAACACCGCAATTCACCTACAAGCCGGAAGCCGCACGCGCAGCCTTTGCCCGGGCGGGATACACCCTCGCCGGGCCGGATGGCATTCTACACCGCGCGGACGGCACCCGGCTCAGTGTCACCCTGCTCTACACGCCCCACGAAAAAATCAGCAACCTGATGGCGGTTCTCATTCGCAGCGCCAGAGATTGCGGTGCAGAAATCGTGCCGGAACCCGTACCCTGGCAAATCTGCCAGGCCCGCCTGCAGGAGCGCAGCCACCAGCTCGTTTTCTGGGCCATGCCCGCCCCGGAGCAGCCGGAGCCAGCCATTTTCTTCTCACCGCAGGCAGAGCCCGCAGCCTCGCCCTTCGGGCTGGAGGCGGCCGATATGAACGCCGCGCTGGCACAGTTTGAAAAATCTTCCACTGCCGAAAATCTGGCCCGCATCGACCAGCTCATCAGCAAACACGCCATCTGGCTGCCGGGGTGGAAAGAAAACCGCGTCTACCTGGCGCACCAGCCACGGCTTTGCATTCCGCCCGCCACCTGGTGTTTCGATGCGCTGGATGCGCACCTCTTCTGGGTTGCCCCCGCACCATGATTCACGTACGCCACACCTCATCTGCCGAGCTGGCACGCCGCCGCATCCGCCTGGCGGTGAAGTGTCTGCCGTGCGGGTTTGCCCCCTGTGCGGCACTGGCGCTCTGGGCATGGAGCCACGCCCTGCTGCTTCCCGGCAGAGAATCCGGCTGTCATTTCCAGGGGGTATTGTTTGAGCCGGAGCCAGCACCACCCAGTGCCGCGGCAAAGCTCAATATCCAGGTACCCCGGCAGGCCATAAGTTCCCCCCAGCTGCTGGTGCAAGCCCTGCCGGAATCCACCTTGCCGGAATTCGAGCTCCCAGCCCCGGAACCGGATGACCAGGAACGCGAGGCCGATGCGTCACTACTCGAGCTTGCCTCACTTTCCGCCACACCGCCGGCAGCTTCCCCTACGCGCCCAACGGCGGCAGCGGCGGGCCCCAGACAACCGCTGCACTTCACCCCGCCTGCATACCTGAACTGCCCACAACCCTCCTACCCGCCCCGCCTGCGGCAACGCCGCGTGGAAGGCACCGTCGGCGTGCGCATCACCGTGGAGCCAGATGGCACCCCCAGCGCCGTAGATATCACCACCACCAGCGGCAACGCCCAGCTCGACCGCCACACCCGCAGCTGGATTCTGCAACACTGGCACTTCTCCCCAGCCAGGAAAAACAACCACCCCATTGCCGCCGTGGTAGAAACACAGGTGCATTTTCTCCTGCATTCCTGAACACAGGCGGTGTCCTTCCTGGTCGCCCCCACATTTTTCTTGTTCCGGCACGAGTTGTATGCTAAAAACTCTGCATGAAATGGAGTTGCGCCATGGTACTGATGGGAGCGCTGGTTTCCTGTGCGCCGGAAAAATTGGACTTTCCCCCTCCGGGACGCACAGCGAATGAGCTGATGCCACCCAACACCATGAAAGCAGCATACACTCGCGAGGCCGCCGGCTTGTGCGCGGGCATCCGCCTCTGCACGCAGCACCATGCACCGGGAATAAAGGAACAGAAGCTGGAATGGGAACTCCCGGCAGAAGCTGCTGCTGAGGTAAAAAACATACTGCGACGAGTCCAGGGCATCTCGCAGAAGGCCGAAATTTGCGCCACTCCCGGCAGCACGACGCAGATAACGCTGCTTTATGCCAATGGCTCGGCGATGCTCGTTCTGAAAGATTGGGAAATAGCGCCGGATGATAAAGTCCGCCAGAGGCAACACTCCAGCCAGTGCACCCTGAGCCTGCCCCGGGCCGATTATGACCGGCTGCAAATCCTCATCACCCCGCCAGCCCCCTGAACCATACATTACACATCATGACATATGTCATTCTCACCCCTGTTCTCTGCATCATCTATAATAAGCTCATCTTTCCCCGACTGGAAAAATGGCGGTTTCACCTGGCGGTGCTGGGGGCAGCAGCACTGGGCATCAGCTTCATGCTGGGAGGGATTTCTCATGTAGAAGGTTGATTTTTCCAGCAAAGAGCTTCAGAAAAATGGGCATGAAAACCACCCACCAGATTCGCCGGACATGGGCTGATGGTCACGAGAGCATCACCACGGGGCATCTCGCATTTGATATCATGGGCGAGAATGGCGCACTGCTGATTCGCTGCCGGAATGAAGTGACTGGGTGGCGGCGTTTTTTCCGGACACACCCGATATTTGAAGATGCTGCTGGTACGAAACTTGCCGCGATAGAGCTGCCGCGTTTTGCAGGGGGAGACTTCACGCTCCACCTGCCGGATGGGCGGCTGGAACGCATCCGCGGGAAAACGCCCCTGCCCACCGGGCTTTCGCCGGAGCTGCTCCATGCAGTGGAATGCTTCTGCGACATGTGGTTCAAGACTGCCGCAGGCGATAACGACTGTAGCGATTGATTTACCCCTATGAAACTGAGCGATACCAACCTCTCCGTACAGGAACGCGAATGGGTGGAGCAGGAGCTGCCCCCTGGCGAGGAATTACTGCTGGTCTGCAAGCCTGCCACCGCATTGTGGAAACCGGGCTATGCCTACCGCATGTTCTTCGCCACTTTGTGGAATGGTTTTCTGTTCGGCATCCTCGGCATGCTGTTTATCAACCATATCACACTGGAGAAAATCATCGAAAAGCCAGCCATTCTGCTCCTGTTTCTGGGGCTGCTTCCCTTTTACCTCATCGGTATCGGGTTCATCATCAGCCCCTGGTGGGAGCGGGAAAACGACCGCCGCACGGTGTATGCGCTGACCAATCGACGCGCCATCGTGCTTCGGCCTTCGATGCTTCGCCGCCGTCCGACCTGCCGTTTTTTCCTGCTGGCGCACGATATGATTAAGGAAGTGCGCGAGTACGGCAAGGGCCGCGGTGATATTGTGATGGATTACGACGAGCACCACGGCCGCGGCGGCACCACGCTCATGCCGCAGGGCTTTCTGCATGTGGACCATGTACGCGAGCTGGAATACCGGATTCACCAATACCTGCCGGATGCCCCGCTCCCCACCGAAGCAACAGGTGATTCAACCCCGGAGCGCCCCGGACTCGGGTATGTTCCTCTGGCGGTGGTAGTACTGCTCTATTCTGCTCACTACCTGGTGAATCAGTATATTCTGGAAACGAATCCACCGAAGCCCCAGAACGAGGAGCTCCGGCTTCTCTTCATTGTGGTTATCTCGGTCGTCTCCATCCGCACCATCTACCGCTGGCGCAAAGCCTGCCGAGCCTATCGCGAGAGCTCTGTTTCTCCTGAAAAGGAATCATAGGCCTCACGAGCGCTCATGAAGCGGCAGACATCCCACTTTCATCGATTTACTTCCGGTCAACGAACAATAGTGAAAGGGGGGATATGGTCACGTAAGGCTTTCCCTGCCAGCAGCCGATAAGCTGCCCCTCCTGCACCTGGGGCATCTGTGGTGCCTGCTCAGGAATCACCATATTGTAATCTTCCTCCGCCTGTCCCACCGCCAGGCAGAAGAAGGCCAGCACAGCAAAGATTAAGGAATTCTGCTTCATCTCGTTATTTCTTCTCGTTATATTGAATCATATTGCGATACCCGGCGCAGAAAAGCCAGGTCAGGGTCATCGCAGCCATACTGATGGCGTACTGCCAGACAGCAATGAACAAAAGCCCAATGGCCTCCTGAGCATCATAATTTCCCGCGGATTTCCAGCATGCGTACCGAATCAGACAATACCCCATGAATACCAGGGAGAGACACCCCACCGCCACCGCTGCCTGGCTGCACCAGCTGCGGCGGCGGGTCACCCCATACGCCAGCAACACCGGGGCTGAATACACCAATCCCCAGGGAAAGGAGAGCAGACAGACAACCAGCAACCAGATGCCGCAAGCCGACCGGATATGTCTGGTATACGTTTTCATGGAGCAATACTATCACATACACCGGAACAAAACGCAAGTCTGTTAGAAAAAAACACATTTTTAAATAAAAAGCTGCGGAAAAGCGTCTACTGACTCTGGTGTTAAAGCATACAATGACACTCAGATGCACTTTCCATTTTTTCGGCAACAGCGCCATTCTGTTTCCTCCATGCGGCAGACCACTCCGGCTCCGCTATGCCATAGGCCGCCGAGGGATATACACATCACGCTATCCTCATTTCCAACCAGCAGGAACTGGGTTCCAGGCATCTGGAAACCGAACAGCTGCTCTGGATTATGTCCCGGAAGTTTCAAACACACACAAAACATTAACTTTTTTTTATTTACGACTTTTTTCTTGAAAGGGGGTCCAAAAAGGAGCAGTATACTTGCAGGAGATACACCATGAAACTTTTCTTTTCCATACTCTGCCTTTTGTGCCTGATGGAGCCGCTCTCTGCGACCGACCACTTCATGGGTGAGCGCATCTACCCCGACTCGAACACGAGCAGCGATGATGTATTCAACGCCATGCTCATGACCTGGACGCAGGATATACAGCACGCCCGCAAAAACGGTGATTTGAGTCTGTGCAGCCAGGAAGAGATTGCCGCTGCCCGACAGGCGGTCAACGAAGCCGTGTTTGCCGCCCGCCGTGCCTACGAGGCGCAGTTGGATTTTGCCCGCTACTCGCTGGAGCCATTGTGCGCGAGCAAGCCCGATCGAACCTTTGCTGCGGAGGTGCAGTTCCGGCAGGCCTTGCTTGCGCTGCTGAAGCATGATATGCACCAGCTGCGGCTGCGCTCGGTGCTCTGCGATGCCGCCCGCCACCCTAAGCTTCAGCCCAGAGAAGATGCGTTCACCGCAGCGCTGACCGCCCGGTTTGCCACCGCCCCGACCATGCGCAGCGATATGGCCGAGCTGCAGGCTTTCCTGAACCGGCAGCACCAGAGCAAGGTGGATTTTGTAACCAGTCTGCTGGCTGGCGACCGTCCGGTTACCGAATTCCTGACCAACACCCGGTTGGAAGATGCCCCAGAGAACTACGCCGGCACCTGCCAGGCGAAGTTCCGCACGGCATGCGCCGCCTGGCAGCAGTACATAGATGCAGCCGCCAGACTGCACTGCCCCATTCCCTCGCTCCAGGGCAGCAGCACACCCGCCGCTACTGAGGCATGCCGCCAGATGCTTCAATGCCAGTTCGAAGATTTTCTCACCCTGCTGGCAGGGGGGCTGGGAAAATAATGTTGCATACAGAAAGTATAGAGACCATCCTCAACCCGCTCATGAAACTTCTCCCCCATCTTGTTCTCCCCCTGGTGCTGGCAAGCCCTCTGCTGGCCAACCCGCGCTATAATAACGCTGCCAGTCGAGCTCTGGCGAAGGAGGCTGCCCTCATTGCCAAAGGCAATATCCCCGAAGCCGCCCGCCGCTACGCTATTGGTGACAATCCGGAAAACCAGGACTACTGGACCGGCAAAAAGCCCCTGCCTGCCGCCCGCGTGACAGACTTGCTGCAACTGAGTCTCGTGGCAGGCTGCACTACGGAAGATGACTGGTTCACCAGCCAGGATGGCAAGGTCATCGTCTTTATGGCCGAGCCGGGATGCGGGGCATCCAACAGAGTTTTCACCGTATTCCGGCTGAATCGCAACAACGAATACCAGCGAGTCGGGCAATACAATGTCTGGGCGCGCTATGTGGAATACCTCCCTGCCGGGGTGGAGGTCACCGAACATCAATTAACGGTCACCTACATCAGCAAGCCTCACGGTCTCAAAATTGAAAAGACATTTCATTTTGCCGATAATGAAGAAGAATCCTGCAGGCTCTTTTCTGAAATAGACTCGGAGTCTGATATGGGAAAGCGCCGGAAGGTGAACCGGAGCAGCGATTGCTTCTACCGCAAACAACCCAACCACAGCAGCGGAACCCAGCTTGCCAGGGCAGCGGCGCATCAAGGGGGGGCATTCGACAATCTGGAATCCAACCAGAATTGGAAAGATAAAGCCACTATCACGGATTTTGAAATCGAGCATCTGTACCACAGTGCCCGTGAAGTGGATGGCATCTGCAACTGGATAGCCGACGAAAAAGACGAGACCTTTGCGCTGCTGGAATGGACCTCTGCCGGGTGCTGGAGCTACACGCTGCATGTGTACCGCGCGATACCCGGCGGAAAAATCAAGCGCTGGCGCTACCAGGGGCGCTACACCATCTGCTCCCGCATTATGGAATGGGATGTGACTCAGACCCGCTTCGATGCCGATGGTATCTATGTGGAGCTGGTGGACAGAAACGGGAAGCACCGCAAGGGGCACAAGTTCCTGTATACCAAAGACAGAGAAAGTTTTGACTATCTGACGGATGTAAACGCCAAATGCCCATGATGAAACAAACCTTTCTGATAGCTCTGGGGCTGGCGCTCCTTCCGCTGGGGAGCGTAGCACTGGCCGATACCGCCACCCTGCTGGAATGGCAGCAAGCCGAAGCCCCGGTGGTGCTGGTGGAGGAAATCATTGACCCGGCGCTCAACTGCCGCACCGCCGATGGCAGGCCACAGCTCGCGGTGCGGGTGCTGGCAGGGAACAAAACCATCCTGAAGGAGGGCACCATGCTCATTCTGGATGCCGGGAACACCACCCCCGCCACACAGGGGGCAGCCCGGCGCTGGATTCTGAATCTGGCAGCGCTGGAAAATCTGCGCCCGCTGCATGCCCGCAGCGAGGTGCTGCACGCCACCGCCCCGGCTCATGCACTGGAAGCCCCGGAGGGAACCAGGGGCTTCACCGAGTTCCGGCAGAAGATGGCCTGGAACTCGATTCTGACATACCTGCGCACGGATATCTCGCCGGAGGAAGTGCAGCGCATGCCGATTGTCTGCCGGGAGCAGTTCAAGGCCACTACCACGCGCTATGAGAAGGATGGCCAATGGCACGAAACCCAGGCGCTGGTATGCGATATGGCGCTGCCGGAGGCCTGGTGCAAGGGCTACCAGCCCGGCGAACGCATCATCATTCATGCACCGGAGGGCAAGGATACCTCAGATTTCCCGCAGGCGCTTTCCGGAGATTTTCTGCTGACCGACCGCTTTGAGCGCCAGGGTAACACGCTGCATTTATACTGGGAGAGCTGCCGCCGGGTCAGCGGACAGGCCGGAAACACCGAGAAACTGGCGGATATCCTGAGCCAGCCCGCCCCGCAGCCGGTTCAACTGCAATTCGATGACAGCAGCCCCTATCTTCCCGCCGAACAAGCGCAGAAGATTGCGTACCCCTGCCACCGGCTGTACCGCTGGATCAGCCAGCACGATACCGTGGTGCGCTGCAAGGAAATCCGCTGCCAGATTGGCGACTACGAGGGCACTGCCGCCGGGCGGTACAAATGGAGTTACACTACGGTGGAGGTGCTGGAATGCCTGAAAGGCACTATGCGCCCGGGAACCAAACTCACCTTCGTCAAGCAGCTGGAGAGCTGCAAAAAAGCCGCCGGCGTTTATAAGGCCAATGATAGCGTCTATATCGGATTCAACCGGCATGAAGGCAAATGGAATCCGGTGGAACAGGCGGTGAACCTGGGCCAGCATGACTGGCAGTTCATGCTGGTTCCCACCGGCCACTACGAGGAAGCCATGCAGAAAGTACTGGCCGAGCACCCGGAAATTTTCGGCAAGCCGGAATCCAGCTCCCCCCAACCGGGAATCGGCACCCCGGAAGCCCGAGAAAAAGCGCTTCAGCTCATCCGCGAACACCAGGGAAATGCCGATATTCCTTACAACGTGCAGGGGTATGGCAGCTATCTGCTCGTCTACCCTGCCCCTGGTCACAAAGGACAGGGCCCGCATGTTCTTCTTCGCAAGGACGGCACTACCGCCCGTCTCTTCTCCCCCTCGGACGAGCCGGGGAATTGAACCAGATTATCCAGCAGGCAGAGCAATTTCTCCACAGCGGGGGTCAGGTGTTATTATGCTTGCATGCCGCAGAAAAATTCGTGTGCCGTTTCGCCTCTGCCCGAATCAACAAAATCATCACGGTTGAAGCCAGTGGTATTGCCCCTGCCATCATGGTGGGAAACCTGCTGGAACAGCCCGTCGTGTTTGCTAAGAAGAAGAAGAAGCCCAGCACCATGGAAAACATGCTCATCCGCATTAAGAACGAAAGCTGATAAGCCGGCAAAAAAGGCGTGACTTTTGGAATTGATGCGGTATAATACCCGCGTAAGAACTTTCCCGAATCATGAAATACCAGGGACTTTATACTGCTATTGTTACCCCCTTTAAGAATGGCCAGGTGGATTACGATGCTTACAAGGCATTGATTGAAGCCCAGATTGCCGGCGGTGTGGACGGCATTGTGCCTATGGGCACCACCGGCGAATCCCCCACGGTGAACCACGAGGAACACCTCGAAATCATCCGCAAATGTGTGGAATTTGTGGCAGGCCGCTGCCAGGTCATTGCCGGCACCGGCGCCAACTGCACCGCCGAAGCCATTGAGATGACCAAGGCTGCCGCTGCTATGGGTGTGGATGGCACATTGCAGGTATGCCCCTATTACAACAAGCCTAACCAGGAAGGCGTCTACCAGCATTTCAAGGCCATTGCCGAAGCCACCGACCTGCCCATCATGCTCTACAGCATTCCCGGTCGCAGCGGCATTGAAATCGCAGTAGACACCGTGGTTCGTCTGGCGGCCGACTGCCCCACCATCGTGGCTATCAAGGAAGCCGGCGGCAGCGTGGAGCGCGTGAACCAGCTGGTGCAGGCTCTGCCCGTCGACTTTGCCGTGCTCAGCGGCGATGACGGCCTGACTGTTCCCTTTATTTCCTGCGGTGCCGTGGGTCTGGTATCCGTGACCTCCAACGTGGCACCGGCAGAGATGAAGGCCCTCGTTGATGCCGCCATGAGCGGCGATGGCAAGAAGGCCCTGGAGCTGCAGAAGAAGTATTACCCGCTCATGAAGGGTCTCATGTCGCTGGATGTGAACCCGGTACCCGCCAAGGCAGCCCTGGCGCTGCGCGGCGATATCAGCTGGGAAATCCGCCTGCCGCTCGTACCGCTGGCAGCAGAAAAGCACGGCAAGCTGGCCGACCTGCTCAAGAGCTTCAACCTCCTTTAAGCCGATATGATTAAAATCCTCGTTACCGGCATTTCCGGCCGCATGGGTCAGGCTGTAAAGCAGGCTGTAGAGCTCAACGAAGGCACCGAAATGGCCTCTACACACGATGTAGGCCAGGATATTGCAGCCGCCATGAGCGCAGCCGACTGCGCCATCGACTTCTCGTTTCACGGTTTCACACCGGAGCTGCTGGCCACAGCCGTAGCCCAGGGCAAGCCCCTCGTCATCGGCACCACCGGCCACACCGATGAGGAGCGCGCCGCCATTGCCGAAGCCGCCAGGCAGATTCCTATCGTGTTTGCCTCCAACTATTCCGTGGGGGTCAATACGCTTTTCTGGCTCACCCGCAAAGCCACCCGGATTCTCAAGGATTACGATATCGAAATTATTGAGATGCACCACCACCACAAGCTCGATGCCCCCAGCGGCACCGCCCGCACCCTGGCCGAGGTGGTGTGCGAGGAAACAGGCATGGATTACAACAAGGATGTCATGCATGGCCGCGAGGGGATTGTGGGCGCGCGTCCGCAGCGCCAGATTGGCATGCACTCCATGCGCGGCGGCGATGTGGTGGGTGACCACACCGTCATGTATGCCACCGATGGCGAACGCCTTGAGCTCACGCACAAGGCCTCCAGCCGCATGACCTTTGCCGGTGGCGCCGTGCGCGCAGCCCTCTGGCTGGCAGACAAACCCGCCGGGCTCTACAACATGCAGGACGTGCTCGGCTTCACCGACTGATTTTTCCCATGGCTGCCGCTGCAACCATGCGCCGCTGTGTCTTTTCCCTGGGCTCCAACCTGGGGGACAGGCTGGCCGTGCTTGAATCCGCCTGCGATTACCTGGCCGATGTCTTCGGCGGGCTGCGCCTTTCCCAGGTATATGAAACCGAGCCCGTGGGTTGCCCGCCCGGTTCTCCCAGTTATCTGAATGCCTGCATCGAGGTGGAAACCGATATGCCGGCAGAGGAAATTCTGCAGCTCTGCCTGCGCATTGAAGCAGAACTGGGGCGCACCCGCAGCGGCGAATACGGCGAAGCACGCACCTGCGATATCGACCTCATCTGCTGCGGCAGCGAAACCAGCCGGACAAGCACCCTCACCCTGCCCCACCCGCGGGCACACGAACGGGAGTTTGTCCTGCGCCCGCTTTGCGACATTGACCCGCAACTCGTCCTGCCCGGGCAATCGATGAACGCGGCGCAGTTGCTTGCGGCTCTGCCTGCCGGGCCGGCCGTTACCCTCTATCCCCTCTAATCCGAGTGCCATGACCACGAGTGAAAAAATTGCCGCCATTCAGGCAAAAATGGGCAAGGAACCCATCTCCCAGCTCACCGCTTACGATTACCCCACCGCCCGCATGCTGGACGAAGCCGGCATCGATATGATACTGGTGGGCGATTCGCTGGGCATGACCATGCTGGGCTACCCGGATACCACCCACGTGACCCTGGCTCACATGCTGCACCACGGCGAATGCGTGGCACGCGGTGCCAGAAACACGCTGGTGATTCTGGATATGCCCATTCACACCTTTGACACGCCCGAACAGGCAGTCGAAAACGCCCGTAAGCTCATGGCCACCGGGGTAGATGCCGTCAAACTGGAAGGCGGCGTAAGCAAGGAAGCCGAGATTCGCGCCATTGTGCAGGCGGGTATTCCGGTGCAGGCGCACATCGGCCTGCTTCCCCAGAAGGTCAAAGAGGAAGGCGGCTACAAGATGAAAGGCAAGACCGATGCCGAAGCAGCCCTGCTCATGGCTGATCTGGAAGCCGTGGCACGCGCAGGCGCTTTCTCCGTAGTCATTGAATGCACGCGCCACAGTGTGGCGGCCCAGCTCACCGCCGCCAGCCCGATTCCCACCATCGGCATCGGCTCCGGCCACGGCACCTGCCATGGCGAGGTGAGCGTGTTCCACGACCTGGTAGGCGGCTTCCCCTGGTTTATCCCCAGCTTTGTGCAGCCGAAGGCCAACATCTCGGCCGAAATCACCCGGGCGGTCACCGAGTGGAAAAACGAATTGAAGATGCCCCAGAAGAGCGACTCGTAAGTACGAGGTTCGAAGAGGAAAGTACGAAGTGTAGAGACAGTTTTCTATTCCAATCCTCTGCGCGTCAGCGCTGGAAACGCGCCTTGTACTTTGTACCCTATTCCGGCAGATTACCGGCACTCAGGGCGCGTTGTTCAAACCAGCGGGCCTTTGACTCGCTCACCGGCAGCGCCAGCAGCCCCAGCATACCGGAACGATACGCCTGCGCGAGCTCGGAGCACGCAGCGGATTGCCCCGCCAGAGCCCCCAGGTGCAGACGCAACGCATGCGCATAGGCGGCGGCATTCCCGGCCATGGAAATCTGCGGATTCTGCTGCTGCAGCCATGCCAGAAGCAGCACACGCGCCAGCTCGGCATCCTCTGCCAGCATAGCGGCCTGCCAACTATCCCCGGATTGCGGGGCAGCAGCTTTTTTTCCGGTTTTCACCTCCTGCCAGATACGCGCCATTTCTGCGCTATCCAGCGTTACAGGGGTGTTGTCATCCAGCAGAGACGCGGACGCCCCCACCGCAGCCACAAGCAGCAGAGCAAGCGTTCTCATCAGCGGCGACCAGCAGAACGACGGGCAAAATGGTGGGTCATCACCGTCCAGAGCTCCTGCATGTTTTCGGATTCAAAATAGGGCTGCTTCATCATCTCCCACATGATGGCACTCACCTTATTCTGTGCGCGAGCCAGCTCCTCCAGTTCGTTATCGGTGCCATGCAGCAGGGGCTTCAGCTGCGAAAATCGGCTCATGAGCTTCTTCTTCACCTCCTTGGCACTCTTGGCATCGCTCACGGTCTTGAGCATTGATTCTGCCTCCATCAACGCCTTTATCTCGTTCGCAAACGCCTTATCGACACCTGCGGGCGCGGCAAAATTATCCTCCTTGGCGGAAAGCGGAGCGGGTGCCAGCGCAGCCAGTCCCACGGCGGCTGAAAGAATTAGAATGATATGGCGCATAGCAAATCTGTTCATGTGCAGAGAAAGAATAACATACAGCCGCGGAACTGTCAAACGGGAAGGAAATTTCGAGCTTCGATTTTTATCTGACAATGACAAAACTGCGGCTTGTCCCCGCTGCCGTATCGGTAGATAATCAGACACAGAATGACAACATCACCGGACAACACAGGCAAACGAGGGCTGTTCATGCAGCTCTGGGGGCTCGATGTGCCGGTGATTGTTCTCTGCTGGTCAGTAGCCTGCGCAGCGCTCCTGCAGATTACCATGATTACAGCAGGCCCCATGCTGCTGGTAACAGCCGGAACATGGTGGGGGCTCATGTACACGCGTCTGCGGACCGCCTGGCGCAGTGAAAAATCCTGGCAGGCTCAGTTCTACCGGGAACACCTGGCTCTCATAGCGTGTCTGATGACCGCAGTGGCACTGGCTGTGCTCTGGACACTGTACTTCCACGTAGGCATATCGCTTGTGTACTATCTGGCAGTGCCGCTGCTGCTCTTCGCCGTGTCCCAGTTTTTCATTTCGCCGGGTTTCACCCAGCTGCGGCTGCTGCTGCAAGGGCTGGCGCTGGGTATGGCCTGTGCCACACCGGCTTTTTACTACAGTTTCAGCCTGAGCATCGTCCACATGGCAACCACGGGGCCGGTCTGGTATCTGGGCATCCTGTTCTACCTGCTGCTGTCGGAGCGCAACCGGCTCAGCAGCGAGGCCAGCGGCTCCATTGTGCTCAACACTCTTGTTCTGCTGGCGCTGCTCACCGTCACGCTCGTCTCCAGCGTGACTGCACCGCATTTTGAACGCACGCTCTGCATCACCATAGCCATAGGCGCCGGATGCCTGCAAGGCTTTCTGCGGCTCAGCGCGCGCACCAGTCCCCAGAAGGCCCTGGGCTTCAGCTGGCTGAGCCTGGTACTGCCTGCCCTGCTGGGCATCTACCTCTACGCACCGCACAGCTGGTGAGGCTTACACCCCCAGCACCGCAGCCAGATTCGCCGCCACAGCACGGAATGCTGCCGAAACCGGATTAGTTTCCGGATTCTCCAATGCCACCGGCGAGCCCTCGTCGCCGCAGGCGCGGGTCTGCGTATCCAGCGGCAGCTTGCCCAGCAACGGCACACCCAGCTTGGCAGCTTCGCGCTCGCCGCCGCCCTCGCCAAATATGTGGTAAATCTGGTTATCGCTGGGGCAATGGAAGTAGCTCATATTCTCGATAATGCCGAGAATGGGCGTATCAACACGCTGGAAGAGCCCCACCGCCTTGCGGGCATCGATGAGCGCCACCTCCTGCGGGGTAGTCACAATCACCGCACCGGCCAGCGTCACCGTCTGCACAATCGTCAGCTGAATATCGCCAGTGCCCGGGGGCATATCCAGAATCAGGAAATCGAGACCGCCCCACTCCACATCGCGCAGGAACTGCTGCACATAGCGGGTAGCCAGCGGGCCGCGCACGGCCAGCGGCGTATCGCCATCCACCAGCAGAGCCATGGAAAGCAGCTTCACGCCGTGTGCTTCCACCGGCAGGAACTGTTCCTTATCGCTGCAGCCGGGGCGTTCATTCGTGCCGAACATCAGCGCCATGGATGGGCCGTATAAATCCAGGTCAAGCAGACCCACCTTGTAGCCCAGCTTCGCCAGCGCCACCGCCAGATTGGCAGACACGGTGCTCTTGCCCACGCCGCCCTTGCCCGAGGCCACGGCAATCACATGTTTCACGCCCGGCACACTGGACTTCCAGTCATTGGGGTTATCGCCCTCCTCGCGCTCCACCTTCTTCTGTTCCGGGGCGCGGTGCTCCATGTTCACATCGTGCGAGCTGACGCCGGGCAGCTCCTGCAACACACTCATCACGCGTTCGTAAATGTAGCGCGGCACGTCGGAATTCTTGCCTTCCACGCGCAAATCCACCACCACACGCCCCTCCGGGGACACTTCGATATTCTTCACCAGACCAAAGGCCACAATATCGCGGCTGAAACCGGGGTATTTCACCGTGGTAAGCGCAGCGCGCACCAGTTCCGGGGTCAAAGATGTGTTGCTCATGCGCCCATTCTAGCACCAGAGCAGCCCGCAGGCAAGCCCAACATTTGTCTTGCCAGCGCGGGGGGGAATGGTGTACACTCCAGACATGCTGAATATACTCGTTACCGGCGGCACTGGGTTTGTGGGTGCCAATCTCTGCCACCGCCTCATTGCAGACGGCCACCGCGTCATCTGCCTGGATAATAATTACACCGGCTCGCTGGATAACGTGCGCGACATTCTGGACAACCCGCGCTTCACTTTTGTGGAGCACGATGTCATCTACCCCTACGATTGCCCGGAAAAGCTGGACCGCATCTACAATCTGGCCTGCCCGGCCTCGCCCCCTGCCTACCAGGGCGAGCGCTCCATCTTCACCACCAAAACCTGCGTTCTGGGTGCTATCAACATGCTGGAGCTTGCCAAAAAGAACGGCGCGCGCATCCTGCAGACCTCGACCTCCGAGGTATACGGCGAACCGCTCGTGCATCCGCAGGTGGAAAGCTACCGCGGCAATGTGAACCCCATCGGTATCCGCGCCTGCTACGACGAGGGCAAACGCTGCGCCGAGAGCCTGTTCTTTGATTACCACCGCCACGAGGGGGTGGATATCCGCGTTATCCGCATTTTCAACACCTACGGCCCGCTCATGGACCCGAACGATGGCCGCGTGGTTTCCAACTTCATCTGCCAGGCGCTGCGCGGCGAGGACATCACCATTTACGGCGAAGGCCAGCAGACCCGCTCGTTCCAGTACATCGATGACCTCATCGAAGGCATGGTGCGCATGATGGAAAACACCCAGGGCTTCACCGGCCCGGTGAATCTGGGCAACCCGGGCGAGTTCACCATCCGCCAGCTGGCCGATATGGTGCTGCAGAAAATCGAAACCAGCAGCAAGCTGGTGCAGCGCCCCCTGCCCTCGGACGACCCCACCCAGCGCCGCCCGGAAATCTCTCTGGCCGGCGAGATGCTGGGGTGGAAGCCCACCATTCCGCTCAGCGATGGGCTCGACCGCACCATCGCCTATTTCCGCAAGCGCATCGGCAAGTAAGCCTCAGCCGCGCAACTGGCTTTCAAACTGGCGGAACTGGATGGCCTCGAACAAGTGGGCATCCGTCGGGGTATCGCACCCTGCCAGGTCCGCAATCGTGCGGGCCACACGCAGAATGCGGTCAAACGCGCGGGCGGAAAGCCCGAGCTGGGCCACGGCATCCAGCAGCATCTGCTGCTGCGCATCGGAAAGCGGGCAGACCTGCCGCAACTTCTTGCTGCTGAGGCGGGCATTGCATACAGCCTCGGTTTCTGCATAGCGCTGCATCTGGCGGGCACGCGCCGCCACCACGCGGGAGCGAATGGCGGCACTGCTCTCGCCATCGGGCTTGGAAAGCAGGCTGGCCGGAGCCACCGGTGGCACTTCTATCACCATATCAAAGCGATCCAGCAAGGGGCCGGATATCTTCTTGCGGTACCGCGCCACATCCGCAGGCGAACAGCGGCAGCGGTGGGTCGTATCCCCCAGATACCCGCAGGGACACGGATTCATGGCCGCGATAAACATGAACGAACAGGGGAAATCCATGCTACCGCTGGCGCGGGAAATCGTCACATGGCCGCTCTCCAGCGGCTGGCGCAGCGTTTCCAGCGTGCGGCGGGCAAACTCCGGCAGCTCATCCAGAAAAAGCACCCCATGGTGGGCCAGGGATATTTCCCCCGGAGTAATGTTCGAGCCACCTCCCATGAGCCCCACATCGGAAATCGTGTGGTGAGGGCTGCGGAATGGACGGTGCGCCAGCAGACCACCCGTGCGCGGCAGCAGGCCGCATACCGAATGAATCTTACTGGCCTCCAGCGCCTCCTCCTGGGTGAGCGGGGGCAGAATGGTAGGCAGACGACTGGCCAGCATACTCTTGCCGCTGCCCGGGCTGCCGCACATAAGCAGGTTGTGGCCACCGGCAGCAGCAATCTCCATGGCACGGCGGGCATACGGCTGCCCCTTCACTTCGTCAAAATCCACCTCGGCAGGCAGCGGCGGCACTTCCGACGGCAGCACATAGGCCCTCGCCTTTGCCGGATTCAGCAGCACCTCCCAGGCATCGCGCAGCGTCTCCACCGCGTAGACAGTCAGGCCATCCACCACAGCCGCCTCGGCTGCGTTCTCCGGCGATACCATCATGAACCTGCGCCCGGCATCGCGCGCCGCCACCGCCAGCGGCAGCACCCCGCGTACCCCGCGCACCACACCATCCAGCGCCAGTTCGCCCACCAGACACCAATCGCCCAGCCCCTCCGGCACCCGGCGCTTGAAGGCATCAGCCATATCGCGATAATTTTCCTGAATAGCGATTTCGAGTGCCAGAGCAATGGGCAAATCGAAACCGGGGCCCTGCTTGCGCACATCTGCCGGGGCGAGGTTCACGGTCACATTGATGCCACCGGGGCGGAAGAACGAGCTGTTGTCCAGCGCAGCGGTGACACGCTGCACGCTTTCGCGCACGGCGGCATCGGGCAGGCCGACCACGGCCATACGCCCCAGGTCCTCCACCGGGCGGGTATCGACCTCCACCTGCACCTCATAGCCGTTGATACCCTCAACTGCTGCGGAATATAAACGCGTAATCATCGCTATTTCACTATTACCCTTGAACCGACTTCCAGCTTCTCAAACAGAATGGCAGCGGCCTCCTCCGGCACGCGCACGCAGCCATGCGAATCCGTATCGCGCCGCACCTTGCCCACATGCATACCGATGGGGCCGTTGAAACGCATCCAGTACGGCATATCTGCCCCCTCGAACACAGCACCAGGGGGCGGTGTATCATCCACCGAAACGCCGCGTTTCACCACGCGCGAGCCATCTTTGCTCATGAAGGCACCATAACGGTTGGAGCGGTGCTCGCGAACCTTCTGCTGCACGCGGAAGCTGCCTTTCGGGGTTTCAGAGCCACCCACGCGGCCGGAACAGACGGGAAAGTCCATGGCAATGACACCATTGATATACAAGCGCCCGCGTTGTTCCTTGAGCAGGACCTCCACATGCGATTTCTCCGGGGCATATTGCTCCAGAGCCGCACCCCGCCACATATCGCGCGTTGAGCGGTAGTCCGGGGTTGCTATAAAATCCTCAAATGTATAGGCCACGCGCTTGTGGCGCGCCAGTTCCTCCAGGCGGTCACCCTCGGCCCGGTACCAGGCCTGCAAATCCACCGCCGATTGCTGCGCGCAGGAGGCCAGCAGCAGCGCTATGGCTGGAAAAAGACGTCTCATACCCGGTAATTGGCAATGCGTGCCGCAAATTCCTTGGGAAGAATCGCCTCCACGATTGCATCATTCCCTTCGTATTCGGTGTTGAGCACCTTACCATCGCGGTGCATGATGGCGATGATGCGGCTCTCCGCCAGCGGAATGCGATAGGTCTGGCGCTCCACGCGGTGCGACAGCATCTCCACGCAGGCAGCCATGAGGGCGTCCACCCCCTGATTCTCCAGTACGCTCATGGTCAGGCAGGGGCACTCCACTTTGGTCGAAAGGGCAGCCAGCGTCACCGCGCGCACCTCTTCGGGAATCAAATCACACTTATTCCAGACCACCACCATGGGTTTATCCTGAGCGCCCAGGCTGTTGAGCACCTCGCAGGTAGTCTCGTAATGGCGCAGGGCGTCCTCATCGCTGGCATCCACCACCTGAATCAGGAAATCGGCCAGCACCGCTTCCTCCAGAGTAGATTTGAAAGCCTCCACCAGGCGGTGCGGCAGGTTGCGGATAAAGCCCACCGTATCGGTGAGCACCAGCGGCTGGCCATCCGGCAGTTCAATCTTACGGCTCGTGGTGTCCAGTGTGGCGAAAAGAATATTCTGCGCCAGCACCCCTGCCCCGGTAATCAGGTTCAGCAGCGAGCTCTTGCCGGCATTCGTGTAGCCCACAATGGCGGCCGTAGGAATTCCCTGGCGGGTGCGTTCCTTGCGCTGGGTGCCGCGCTGGCGGCGCACCACCTCCAGCTCATCGCGAATCGCCTCGATTCGCTCGCGGGCGAGGCGGCGGTCCACCTCAATCTGTTTTTCACCCTCACCGCGGGCAGCGGCGCCACCGCCCTTGCCGCCACCACTGCCGCCGCGCTGGCGGTCCAGGTGCTGCCACATGCCGGCCATGCGCGGCAGCGCATACTGCATGCGAGCCAGGTCCACCTGCATCACGGCCTCGCGGGTGCGGGCACGCTTGGCAAAGATATCCAGGATGACCTCCTCGCGGTCAATCACGGTGACATTGGTCAATTTCTCCCACTCGCGCTGCTGGCTGGGCGAAAGCAGGTTATCAAAAATCAGGCAATCGGCATTCAGCTCCTCCACCTGGGCGCGAATTTCCTCGGCCTTGCCGATGCCGCACAGGTATTTAGCCTGAATCTCGCGGGTAAACTCCAGCATGGTGCCCACAATCCCGATGCCGAGATTGCTGACCAAATCCTCCAGCTCTGCCAGCAGAGCGGTGCGCTCGCGCCGGGAATCCCCCGGCATGCCCAGCCCTACCAGCAGGGCGCGCTCCACCATCTCCGGTTTCTCGCGGATTTCAAACGACATATGCGGGCTCTATCTATCACTCAAAACTACGGTAGGAATGCACCGGCACATCGCGCAGCGCATCCTGGCTATACGAATTGCATGCGCAGTTGCCGCAGGAAGAAAGAGTCAGCGCAGCAGCTGCCGCCACCATGAAAAAAGCAAGCGTCTTCATGCGCTCTATTGAAACGCAAAAAGACGCTTTTTTCAAGCATAAAATACTCTAGACACGCGATGCTTACCGCACATACCCGAGGGCATCATAACGAAGTTCTGCGCATCTGATGTATTTGAACCACCACATCATGGATGATACCGATGAAATAAATTAGCAAACAACACCTTTAATAATCCGCTATTACCCTTGAAGAAGCTTATCTTGGTAGGGGTTTTACCCTTTGCCGGATACGCGCGCGTAACGGGAATTTCGCATACACGGTATCCCAATTGGCTGGCTCTGACAGATAAGTATGCCAACAACTCATAGCCGACAAATATATCGCGCAGTGGCTGAACCCGCACATCTTGTAAATATTGGGCAGAATATGCACGATAGGCATTTGTTGTATCTGTAAACCAATGTCGGGCAGCCAGGGATATTACAGGGGCGTGAATCAGCCGGACAGCAATATAACGGATAATAGGAGTATTTATTGCAACACCACCGGGAACAAACCGAGAACCCTGAACAAAATCATATCCCTCGCGGAGCTTCTCAATAAAGCGACCGACGTCCTCGATACTATCCTTATCATTCCCATCTATGGTAATGATCCCGCGATATCCACGCGTCAAAGCCCACGAGATTCCCATACGCAGCTGTGCACCCTGCTTACCCGGCCCTGTTTTGACCAGCAGTGTATTAACCGACAATTCTCGCAGCAAGCAAGCCTCAGTGCTTCCATCTGTTGAACCGCCATCGCATATTACAATATCTGCAATGTTCGCAACCCCTGCATTCTGTGCTTTACGCAATTCGCTGGCAATCCTATCGCCTTCATTAATAATGGGAATAAGGACAACAAACGCCTTACTCATAGGGGCAAATTCCGTACAAACATAAGAGGGAACTCCCTTCTGGGATTCAACATTCATTGGAACACCCCCTTTACATATTCCATTATGTTCCGCATGTCATTCAATTGAGTCTGGCGTCCCATTTCAATAGATACAAATCCGCCATACTCTCCTTGTTTCAGGACAGTCGCAAGCTGGTTGTGAATATCCCGTTCCTCTATGGCCTTTAAATAGGGTTCACTAATGTGAACATGGCTGATGCGTGAAATATTGTTGGACAGTATATCCACATCTTCTCCATTATATATCATGGTTCCCACATCCAGATTAAGCAGGAATCCCGGACTGTTCACCTCCTTGACCAGCTCGAGCGCTTCTTTTGTTGTATTGATAAAATTTGTGTTATAGATTGAAGGGTTTGCCTCCATTCCTATCACACGCCCGCACTCAGCAGCGTATGCCGCAATTTCCCGGAAAAAGGAGACCGCTACATCGCGATAGCCGGAATGAGGAATCTGACGATTCTTCGGACAGCCAAATACAAGATTCCGACAATTCAGAGCCGCCGCAAAATCTATTGCCTTATATGTGTATTCCAACAATTCCTCCCTTTGTTGGTCACAAAAAATATTCCCGTTTTTCCCATACCATATGGATTGCATGGAAGGAAGAACAAAACCACAAGCCTCGCGCCATTCCTTCGCCTCAGCTAATCGGTCATATGGATTTTGCGGGAAAATGCGGGTCGGGGCAATTTCCAGTCCCGCATAGCCACACTCCTTCATCATGGCATACATGGCTGCATCATCAGCAGCATCCCATGCAATATTGGATATCGAGAGTTTCATTATCTCTTAGATGGTTGATTCATGAACGCCTTTATATCTTCCAACACGGTCTCCCTGCTGCAAAGATATCCCTCTGCAGTGCCTCCCAGGATTTCAGCATATGCTGACCTCAAATCGTAATGAAATGGAGGGGCAGAGAGTTCGTTAGCCCACCCGCTTTTCCCTGTTACGGCCCTATACACCTCTGCTGCCGATACTGGCTCAGGAGTCAAATTCAGACAATTCAAGCCTGCGTCCAGCCCTTTGATAATATCGTCCCAAAGTCTCCCCAAATTATAAAATTGGAATATACTACGGCTATCCGTAAAGCTCAATGCATTAAATGACTGCTCTCGATACCATATTTTTAATCTGGCGGCATCCACCTGTCCATTCAGCTTATAGAATCCACTCGCGGAATCATAACTGTATCCATCCTTCACCAGGGAGCATTCCGCTGCAAGCTCCGCGTATTTATCCACACGGAGCATAGAGGGTGTTAATGTCTGCAAATCATATAGAAAGTTCTTCTTTAAGCCCATTCCATATAAAGCGGGCAAGCGCACTATAAAAGCATCAGAATACTCTGCTCTGACCCACTGTTCCAGCAAGAGTCGATTATATCCGTATGCGGGCATATCCGGTGTCAAGGTAGCATCGTTTTCAGATTTTCCCCGACTATCATGATATACCGCTATAGTTGAAATCAGAACGAGTTTTTTGGGCGCGATGCGACGAATATTCTGCATGGCGGCCCTCATGATTTCCAAATCCGACTCCGGATTACGATTTGCCAAAAACATGGCCGCCGGCACACCGGAATAAACGCACAAATCCGGAGAACTATCGTAATAATTCATCACATCCGAGGAATGGCACTGATGAACAAAGGAGTGCTTTGCCATCAGATTTCCACCCACAAATCCCGTGGACCCCACCAACAAATCTTTCATTTGCATTATTTTTGTATTTTTTCAATATTTTCAATCAGATATCGTTCCCTCTTGCTATGCAATTCCAATATCAATGCCAAGTATTTCACGATAATGCTATTTCCAAGAAAGACCCCGGTGAAACCAACAGAAATCAACAGAGTAGTCGTGGTCCAACCAACTATCGTTTTCCCCAGACAATATACCACAATGGCATAGATAAATGCGCACAGGGTCACTAAAATCATGCACACGGAAAGCAGCATAGAAACCCGGTATCCCAGATTTGTGTACAGCAACAAACTTTCCTCTGCCAGACGCACACGCCCATCCTGTTTTCCCATGCATCCAGCGTATTCAATAGTAGAGCATTTCAACCCGCAGCTCGCAAAAGCCGCTTTTCTATATGGCATATACGAACTAATGGCATGCACACGGTGAATAGCTCTGCGGCTTACCAAGGTAAAAGCATTTGTACGAAGCTTATACGGAGAATTACTGTGTGAATTGAACAGGAAATAGAATACAAAGCTCACGCCTCGCTGCCGGCTGGGACATACCGAGACTATGTCATTACCCTCCAAGGCTTTTTCATAGGACTGAAAAATCAAATCCTCCGGAAATTCCGCCTCCACAGAATCGAAAGCGTACACATAATCGCCAACCGCAGCATCCAGGCCTGCATTCATGCATGCTTCTCTACTCTGTCTGGTGCTCATGTGAACAACCGTGAGAGGCCTGTTCTGCGACTTACCCCACTCCTCCAATTTCTGGAGAGAACAATCCTCACTTGCCCCATTGACGGCAATTAGCTCATATTGTTCGAAATGCGCATCTAATTCTCCTGCAATCTTTTCGAAAAACGCTATAACAGTGTCCTCATTATTCCGGACAAAAACAACGGCTGAAACAAAATTCTGCTCTTTATTCATATTATCCGTTTCATCAACTTAAAATTTCATCCAAATCATACACGGTATTGATCTTACCTGACAACACAGAATATAAAGTCGGCTGGCTGCTCAGCTTTCGAATCACAGTCGGTCGAGAATCATCTATCTCGCTACTTCGCAGAATGGGTTTCATGCTGTACAAACTGATGTGATACTCAAAGCCGTACTTATCCAGAAGATATCTGCGAGCCAGGCGGCTCATATAGGGCCACGCCGTTTCCGGCTTTGCCGGGCACTCATTGCAGTTATACAGATTTCCAGGCTTGCAGAGGCCAAAACTTCGCTCCTGACACGGGAATGTTGCGACATCATCGTAACTTGTTTCATGCGGAGTAAAAGTCACACTTGTCAGGCTGTGAAATCCGGTTAACCCGAAAGGCATGATAGAAAAGAATGGGCCATCCATTACCGTGATTCCAACATCCCGCAAATTTTCATTCGCACGGCAAAGGATTATCTCACATTTTTCATATTTAATTCCGAATACAGGCAAATTTAATATCTTATGAATATCATTCACGCCTGCATATGTAGCATTCAGTATGAAGGGGGCTTCATCCTGCTCTCCCCTGTTTGTTTCAACTTGCCACACATCACCTGCTGCAGCTATCCTTACCGGCTGGCAATTGTACCTGATTTCCACCGACGGCATTTTATCCAGCTCGTTAAGAAAAAATTCCTTTAGAACACAGGCGTCATAAGTATATTCAGTTGTCAGGTACGCACCATCGCACATATCGTTTCTAAAATAACGGCTGGGAGCGATCCCTTCGCATCGAATACCAGCAGCAGCGCAGAATCGTTCAAACTCTGCGGCATTTGTCCAACTGAAACTCCGGCTTGTTGCGTACACTTTATCAAACGATTTGTGAATACAAAATCCATAATCATCACAAAAACGTCTGAAATAGTGCGCACTTTTAATGGCGGTCGAATAGCTTCTCGGGTAATGATATCCCATGTGCACTCGAGCCTGATTGATATAGGTAGCCCTCATAAATGGCCCCTTATCTCTCTCTATAACCAATACTTTTTCTCCTCGCAGTCCACAAAAGCGAGCAGCATACAAGCCATACAACCCCGCACCTATAATAATCTTATCGTAGTTCATGAATAACGGAAACCCCTTTATTCTTTTCGCTTTCAACTCTGGACCGATATCATATTCAATCTATTGATTTGCACCTACTTGCACAATCTTTTCCCAGTCGTAATTTTTATCACAAACACCAGAAAAGCAAAAATGCTTATGCCCCACATACGGTGAGCCATGAACATATGACAACACGTATGATTAAACGCTATCATCATCCATACGCACGGCAACAACGCCACAAATAAAAATACCAGCCAACGAGAAAATGCTAATCTATTATCTCTCCTCAACTTAATGATATATCCCAAAATGATGCCAATCAGACAGAAGCATACGAAAGCCCACCACAATTTCCCCCAATTAGGTAAGAACCACACGGCACTCATGACACATATCTCAAAGTCGATGGGCAAAGCCCCTACACTTCGGAGCGCCAATCGCTCCAATACTACGGACAAGACCTCTAAATCAGTTAAAGCAGCACACAAGAACCATTTTGATACCCACATCCCGGCATAGCCGAAGAACCAGGCCGTGGCAACCATTGCGACAGTCCTTATCTGATAAGCTCTCACCCTATCCTCATGCAGCAAGAGCACAAACATAAGAGGGAATCCCATCGTTATGAGAGGTGCAGCAATAAGGTCACTAAAACTCGTAGCGGAACCTATTACAACAAAAAAACTTGATAAAAGCCATGCATTACGCCAAATTACTGAGCACTTTAGCACCAGAATGCTAGCTATAATGGCAATGTAGAAATTCGTGACATATTGCATCGACTGCGGCACAAAAAATATATCAGCGTATAGCATAGCTGCAAGAAAAGCCAGTACAACAGGTTTTCTGAATTTTTTTCGTACCAAGTTCACAAGATATAAGAACAGAGCTCCTATGAGTACATAGTTAATATATCTGATTTTTTCGTAATCTACTATTGTCAAAAGAGGCCTCAAGAAAACAATATAACCATTCCAACACCGAAAATAAGATGACTGACGCATACCATCGCCGCCCCGCTGAATGTAGCAAAACAAAGAATACTCCTGATTTTCTTGATACAAGTGAAGCCTGTTCTCCAATACAGAATTGAGTGGTCGGCTTTCATCAATATGAGCTGTAATATTGAGCATTAACGCATCGGAGTAATTATCCCGCAGCAATCTTCCGGGGGGATTAATGCTCGGAGAATCCTTAAGATATTCGCTGGACTGCACCAGGTTATCTCTTACGGCGCTCGATGGTATCATAGCACTTACCACCAGAAGCGAAAGGCCTATACCCACACACAGGGCAAGCACGCCTGTCCAGATTCCCAGCAAACATAACAGCTTTTTTAACTTTGCCATTTCCTTACTTCTGTTTTTTATACTTACGGACGAGTATAACTATTTTTGTTTTTCATGTACAGCTCAATTTTCGTTCTACGATTTTTTTCAGATTTGCTGACAGATAGGAATTAACTGCAATCTCAGAAATGGGTATCAGAGGAAAAAGAATTGCCTTAATTTGTTAAAAAAAGGTAGTGGGTGCCACCCACCCCGCAAGAACGAGACATAATACGTTTAATAGCCGCGTTGGCTGACTCTATTCGGACAGAGTTTCCCCAATACCGTATATCGTTCATGATGCCGCTGAACTTATCACCAATCCCAACGGCAAAACGTTTCAGGAGAGGGAGCCCGGACACTACACTCATCTTAATCCATGAAATAAGTGATAATAGAGCATTATATTCATTGTTGCATCGAAAGATGCTACGGAATTGTTCCTTAAGTATATAAGCCTTACTAAGTGTGCGGTTGAACAAGAGAAGTGTATTGGGTCGTTCTTCACTGCTCTGATTTAGTTTCCATTTACTCTGAGCAGAATATATCGCATGCCAACAAGTCTTCCTCTCAGAGCTTCCGGAGGATGAGCCATTTCCTTACGCCTGATTTTATCAACCACTTCATTCATGTTACTGACTAAGTGATAAGCACCATAACAGATTTTAACATGTGGAAGATGAGTTAATGCTGCGGCTTTATAGGCATTGGATCTATCGATTCCTACATATCGGAAAGCCAACTTTTGTACCTCTGACAAAGAGGCAAAGAATTCATCTAATGCCTTACCATCCTTACCCTGAGACATATAGATAGGCTCTCCACTATAAGCATGAAGCACCATCGTTACAAGGCCGTAAGAGGGGCCCAGGTATTTTTATCAATGAGTATGCAGCCACCTCGTCTCTGCGAGGAGGAGGAAGAGTCGTACTTAATACCCATTTATCAACCCTTAGTACCGAAGCGATGGAAATAGCATAGAAGTCAGCTATCGTCTGCGCCGGTTCATGAAGACGACGCTAGGATATTTGTTCCATCATCCGGCGGGTTAATCCCAGGCTCGGATGAGCAATGGAGGGTCTGATAGTAGAAAATGATTGGCATTGAGGGCAACGACCACCGTAAGTTTGAGTTCAGACCGTGACGTGTTTATCGTAGATTGGCAAATCTCATATCTTAATCTCTCTGCTTGTGTGCTTTATGAGAGCAGCTCCGCGGGGCGGACAGAAAATTGTCATCTTCCGTCAATTACCAGCTTGACAAAAATCCAGTTTCGAAAGATAGCATAATCAGCAGCAGTCCAGCCTTTGCATTTGAATATTTTATTTAGCATTAACATCTTGTAACGCGTATTATAAACAAATACAAGGCTGAACTACTGCTTTTTATTAAAGTTTTCTTTGTTACTGCGGCCGTTATTCATCAGCAAATCTGAAACAGCACCCATTCTACGATTTATACACAGCCTCAACGCGGCAACTGACTCATGATAGACTGCTCTTTCTCCTCCTCGAGGACTTTGATGCGCTCCAGCGCGGCATCGATATTCTCGCAGACATTTTCGGAATGCAGCTCGCTCAGGAAGGGAGAATCGCGGCGGATAACCTTCCAGGGTTGTTTCTGCACACCGCAGAGCAGCAGGGTCACATCGCGCCGCTGGCAATAGGCCAGGAAATCCTCCAGCGCGTGCAGACCGGAGGCATCGAGCGCCGGCACCAGACGCATGCGCAGCAGCACATAGTCCACCTCGCGCCCGATATTGCGGAACACGCGGTCCTTGAACTGCTCCACAGCACCGAAGAAGAACGGCCCCTGCACATCAAAGATTTCCACGTTATCCGGCACATGGCGCAGGTAGCGGGAGCGGCTGGGCTGTTCCTCGGGGTCTTCGCCCTCGATTTCGCGGGAAATGGATTCCACATTGCTGATCTGGGCCATGCGACCGATGAAGAGGAGCGCGGCGAGCACCACACCCACTTCCACGGCCACCACCAGGTCAATCAGCACGGTGAGGATGAAGGTGAGGCAAAGCACCACGGCATCCTGCCGGGGGCCCTTAATCAAGTGGATGAAGGTGGATACCTCAGCCATGTTCCAGCACACAATCACCAGAATACCGGCCAGCGCAGCCAGCGGCACCATGGCGGCATACTGCCCGGCCAGCATCAGGATAAGCAGCAGGGTAATGGCATGAATGATGCCGGCAATGGGAGATTTACCACCGGCGCGGATGTTGGTGGCGGTGCGGGCAATGGCGCCCGTGGCGGGTATACCACCAAAGAGAGCCGAGGCCATGTTCCCCACGCCCTGGCCGATAAGCTCGGTGTTCGGGTGGTGGCGGGAGCCGGTCATACCGTCGGCCACACTGGCGCTCAGCAGCGATTCAATAGCAGCCAGCAGAGCAATCACGAAAGCAGGCTGCACCAGCTGCGGCAGTTTATTCCAGTCCACATCCGGCAGGTGCGGCATGGGAAGCCCCTGCGGCAGCTCGCCGAAACGGGAGCCAATGGTTTCCACCGGCAGGTTAAAGCACTGGCAGACCACCGTGCTCACCAGCATGCCTACCAGCATGAACGGTGCTTTCGGCAGCAGGCGCTTGGTCACCAGAATCACCGCTATCGTCAGCACAGATAATCCCAGTGCCCAGTAATTCACCGTGTGGAAATACTCAAAATAACACTGCCACTTGGCAATGAACTCTGCCGGCACGGCACGGTCAATCTGCAGGCCGAACAAATCCTTCACCTGCGTGCAGAAAATCGTGACCGCAATACCGCTGGTAAAGCCCGTGGTCACAGGATAGGGGATGAACTTGATGAGTGAGCCCATGCGGCATACACCGAAAATGACCAGAAACAACCCGGCCAGCAGGGTGCAGAGCACCAGCCCGCTGAAACCAAACGAACCCACCACGCCCGATATCAACACCACAAAGGCACCAGTGGGGCCACCAATCTGGAATTTACTGCCACCCAGCAGCGATATGAGGAAACCCGCCACTACGGCGGTGATAAGCCCCGTGGAGGGGGTAATCTCGCTGCTGCCGCAGGCAATCGCAAATGCCATGGCCAGGGGGAGTGCCACCACGCCTACGGTAAGGCCTGCTCCCAGGTCGGAAAGAAATGTCTTGCGGTTATACTCTTTAAGCGAACTAACAATACTCGGCGCGTGCATAACAAGTTTTTTTATACGCCCGCCCCCGCTGCTTGTAAAGCCAATTCCGCAATTTTCCCTGGCATCTCAACGAAAAAACCGCCGCCTGGCACGCTGGCAGGACGGCGGTGAGTTGCGATGTTGTTATGCGTACAAAATTATCAGCGGGCTCCGGCAGCACGCAGCACCTGCACGGCGCGGCGGTTCCCTTCATCCTGCGCCTTATCCAGCGCGGTTTCGCCTTCGCTATCCACGGCGTTCACATCGGCTCCCGCCTGGATGAGGAGTTCGAGCACGGCCACGTTGCCTTCATCGGCCGCAATCATGAGCGCGGTCTCCCCCTCGGCATCGTTGACATTCACCTGTGCCCCGGCTTCCAGCAGCAGCCGCACCGTGGCGGGATTGGCGCTATCGGCGGCGTACATCAGCGGAGTCTCCCCCTCGTCATCGACATCGTTCACCGTAGCTCCAGCCTCCAGCAGCAGCTTGACTACGGCCGTATGCCCGCCATCCGCGGCCATCATCAGCGCCGACTCGCCGTCTTTATCCTTAGCGTTCACCTGTGCACCAGCAGCCAGCAGACGCTGCACTTCATCCACGCGACCGCGCTCGGCGGCTTTCATCAGCAGAGATTCACCATCACGGTCTACCCAGTTTACATCCTGCGCAGGAGCCGTCCCAACCATGCCAAGGGTCACGCCAATGGCAATAATGGAGAGAGCCTGTTTTTTCAGCGTTGTGATATTCATGGTCTTTTTTCTTTCTATTGTTTGGTTACGGCGTCAAATTACTCCTTTTTTTCCTCTCTGGCAATAAAAAAATCACTTTCAGACGCATTTTTCCTATATTTTTGGTAGTTTTTCGCTATTTTTGAGTATAAACAGGTAATAAAACAAGGCTGGAATGCTTCCGAAAGCATGGAATGAGCCGCACCAGTCGTTCAGGATATACTTCTTTGAACGCAGGAGCGGGCAGATGCGTCAACTGACATTGAACAAACTTGCCAATACGCGCGCAGGTGGTAAACTTGAACGCAAACCACGACCATGAACACACAGGAATTCAACGAACAAATTGCGCAGAAGTCCGCCTGGGTAAGCGCACTGAAACAGGAAATGGCCAAAGTGGTAGTTGGCCAGCAGAAACTGGTAAACCGCCTGATTCTGAGTTTGCTTTGCAAGGGGCACGTGCTGCTGGAAGGTGTACCGGGGCTTGCCAAGACCCTTTCCGTGAAGGCGCTGGCCGGCACCATGCAGGCAGCGTTCTCGCGCATTCAGTTCACGCCGGACCTGCTGCCGGCCGACCTGCTGGGCACCATGATTTACAACCCGGAGGAGCGCCAGTTCACCGCCAAGAAGGGCCCGGTGTTTGCGAACCTGATTCTGGCAGACGAAATCAACCGCGCTCCGGCCAAGGTGCAGAGTGCCCTGCTGGAAGCCATGCAGGAGCGCCAGGTGACCCTGGGTGAGCGCAGCTATCCCCTGCCCAATCCCTTCCTGGTGCTGGCCACGCAGAACCCCATTGAGCAGGAAGGCACCTACCAGCTGCCCGAAGCCCAGCTGGACCGTTTCCTCTTCAAGGTGGTGGTGGATTACCCCAGCCGCGATGAGGAGCTCAAGGTGCTGGAAATGATGAGCAGCACCTCGGCCACCCCGCACACCAGCCAGGTCGTCACCGTGCAGGAGATTGAGGAATCCCGCGCGCTCATGGACCAGATTTTCATCGACCCCGCCGTGCAGCGCTACATTGTGGACCTGGTACGCGCCACCCGCGCACCGGAAAAGGTAGACCCGCGCCTGGAAGGCATGGTGCGAGCCGGTGCCTCCCCCCGAGCCACCATCAATATCGCCCTGGCAGCCAAGGCCCTGGCCTTCACCCGCCAGCGTGGCTACGTGACCCCGCAGGACGTGAAGGACCTGGCGCACGATATTCTGCGCCACCGCATTCTGCTTTCCTACGAGGCCGAAGCCGCCAACAAGACCAGCGACAACGTCATCGACAGCATCCTCTCGAAGGTACCCGTGCCGTAAACCGACGCCATGGATAAAACGCAGGAAATCATGGAAAAAGTGCGCCGCATCGAGCTGCAGGCGCGCCGCATGTCCACCGCCACCTTCGCCGGGCAGTACCGCTCCGGCTTCCGTGGTCAGGGGCTTGATTTCGATGATTTCCGCGAATACCGCGCCGGGGACGAGCCGCGTTTCATCGACTGGAAGGTGACAGCCCGCACCGGCACCCCCTATGTGCGCACATTCCACGAGGAGCGCGAGCAGGTGTTGCTGCTGGCGGTGGATGTGAGCGGCAGCATGGATTACGCCAGCGCCGGCATAGCCGATACCAAGCGGGAATACGCCGCGCAGATTGCCGCCGTGCTGGCATACAGTGCCGCGCTGAACGGCGATAAGGTGGGCTTGCTGCTTTTCGGCCACCACCCGCATTTCTACCTGCCGCCCGCCAAGGGCATGAAGCAATGCCAGCGCGTGGTGCGCGAGATTCTGAGCGCCCCCACCGCCGGCGCAGATGATACCGTGGAGGAGGTTGCCGCCGAAATCCTGCGCACGCAGCGCAAGAGCGCCATGGTTTTCCTCATCAGCGATTTTCTGGCAGCACCGGATAAACAAGCCATCGGCAAACTCAATTTCCGCCACGAACTTATCCCCGTGCGCGTGTGCGACCCGGCAGAAATCGAGCTGCCGCCTGCAGGGCGCATCTGCTTCCGCGACCCGGAAACCGGGGAGCTTTTCGAAGGCGACCTGAGCGACAAGCAACTCCGCCAGGCACATGCGCGCGCCGTGCAGGCCCACCGTGTGGAGTGGATGCGCGTGTTCAACCAGCTGGGTATCGATTCGCTCGATCTACGCACCACGCAGGACTTTATCCCCGCCCTGCGCACCATGTTCAACCGCCGCAGCAGGCTTTTTGCTCACTAAATATATGGGTAATGAAATTTTACAAGCCATTCCCACGTTGGAACAGGACATTCCGGCAGACCAGTTCATGGTGCAGGAGTTCTGGGTGCCACTGGCCTGGGCATGCGCCATCCTCATTCCCCTGGCGGTGCTGACGGCCTGGTGGCTCTACCGCCGCAACCGGCTTCCCGCCGTACCCGCAGCCACTCCGCTGCAGGAAGCGCAGGCCGCCCTGGCAGAATTGGAAGCCCAGCTGCCGCCCATGCGCGAGTGCGCGCTGCGCTTGTCCATGATTCTGCGCTCGTACCTGGCTGGAAAGACCCAGGACCCCGCCCTGTACGAAACCCACGAAGAATTTTCCCAGCGCATGGATTCGCTGGCCAATGTACCCGTGAGCTGCCAGCTGGAAACACGCGATTTGCTGGAACACCTGGCTGAATTCAAATATGCCGGGGAAACCGCGCAGGATGCCACCCGCGCCCACTCACTCATCGAAACCGCCCGCAACCTGGTGAACCGCATTGATTCGGCCCAGCAGCAGGAAACCGGAAAGGAGGCGGCTGCCGTATGATGCTTGCCACCGCCCAGACTCTGGAAGCCACGCGCGAATTCACCTTTGCCCAGCCCGGCTGGCTCTGGGCGCTTCCGGCTGTTCTGCTTTTCCTTTTCCTGCGGCGTCGCTCCGGCACCACCGCCAGCCTGGTGCATCCCACCATTCGCTTTGCTGCAGCCCAGCTGCGCCGCCCCGCCACGCTGGCAGGCCGTATTGGTCCCATCTGCATGGCGCTTTCCATGGCAGCCCTGCTTGTAGCACTGGCACGCCCGCAGTGGAAAAACCAGCATACAGAAGAATCCGTAAGCGGCATCGACATCATGATTGCCTGCGACCTTTCCGGGTCCATGGCCAGTCAGGATATGCTGTTCACCGCCCAGGATGACCGCGGCCGCACCCGCCGCGCCGCCATTGACCGCCTTACCGCTGCCAAATACGTTATCAGCGAATTCATTACCGGCAGACCGAATGACCGCATCGGCCTGGTGGCCTTTGCCGGCAAAGCCAAGCTGTGTAGCCCGCTCACGCTCGACCACGGCATTGTCCGCTACATTATCCGCGAATTTTATCTGGCAGATGACCGCCGCCCCGGTTATATTGCGGAAGATGGCACCGCCATCGGCACCGCCATTGCCTCCGCCGCGCTGCGTCTGGACGAGCGAAAGGAAACCAAGAGCAAGGTTATCATCCTGGTGACAGACGGCATGAGCAACCGCGGCAGCATTTCCCCCATTGATGCCGCCAAACAAGCTGCCGAACTCGGCATCAAGATTTTCACCATCGCTATCGGCAAGGATGAGCGTCTTTCCCGCTACACTGCCAATATCGACACCTTCGATGAAAAGACCCTGCGCGAAATTGCCAGAATCACCGGCGGCCAGTTCTACCGCGCCAGCAGCGGGGCCCGCCTGCAGAAGGCCTTTGAAAACATTGATAAACTGGAAAAAACCGAGGCCAAGCGCCGCACGCTTATCAGCTTCGACGAACTTTTCCCCTGGCCACTGGGAGCAGCGGCTCTCTTCCTTCTCCTGGGCATTGTCCTGAATTTCGCCCGTCCCAAGCCAGCACCTTAATCCTTCACCATGAGTTTTCTGTATCCAAACATCCTGTGGTTTCTGCTGCTCATTCCTGTGCTGGCAGGGGTGGTTATTCTGGCATGGCGCAGCACGGGCCAGGGCTGGCGCAAGCTAGTTTCGGCACAGCACAGAGAACTGGTAACCCGCCGCCCCCTCTGGCGCACAGCCTTGCCTGCGGCGTTCTCGCTTCTGGCGCTCACCTGCATCATCATTGCCCTGGCGCGCCCCATCAACGGCTACCGCGAAGGCGGCGCCACCACGACTGGTCGCAATCTTCTCATTGCGCTGGATATTTCGCGCTCCATGGAGACAGAGGACGTGAAACCCTCGCGCCTCGATGAAGCCCGCGCAGCAGCCTATGAGCTTATCGATGCACTACCGGGGGATAAAATCGGTCTCATCGTCTTCTCCGGCGAGGCGGACCTGGTTGTGCCCCTCACCTACGACCACACCGCCCTGCGCGATGCGCTGGAACAGGTGAACCGCACCTGGGCAGGCGTGGGCGGCACAAACTTCGGGTTGGTCCTCCGCAAGGCCATGCAGGATTTCAAGCGCAGCACCCCCGAGGGCAGCACTAATGCGCTCGTCATCCTCAGCGATGGTGAAGATACGGTCAATTCCTCGCTCGAAGTGGCGGAAGAAGCAAAGGAAAGCAAACTTCTGGTCATTACAGTGGGTATCGGCACTGCTGCCGGTGGCCCGATTCCTGACCCACGCGGCGAAAACGGACTCTGGCAGGATGCCAACGGCAAGCACGTTATCAGCAAGCTCAATTCCGAATCGCTGCAGCGCTTTGCCGAAGCCACCGGTGGCGATTACTTCGTCATGGATTCCAACGCCGACCTGACAGCATTCACCCAGGCCGCCGTGCGCAAGCTGGATAAACACGAGGAGGCTTTTTCTCTGAACAAGGTCCCCAATGACCTCTTTACTCCCTTTGCCGTGGCAGCGCTGGTGCTGCTGGTTCTCACCATGCTGAGCAGCACAGAATGGCGGCGCGGCAAGGCGCTTTTCATAGCTTTTTGCATAGGTATACTTACACCGCATACAAAAGCCGCTCCGCAGCCGGAATCGGCGGCATCTTATGCACAGGGGCTCAAATACATGCAGGCTGACGACCCAGCCAAGGCAAAGGAGGCATTTTCGCTTGCTCTGCTGGATGAAGATACCGCTCTGCAGGCGGCCTCGCTTTACCAGATGGGACAAGTCAACACCACCCAGACCCTTACCGGACTGCGCGCACTTTACGAGGGCGGGAATGAGGCCGAGGGAATCAGCGATGCAGAGCAGGCAGCTCCGCAGGTTACACCGGAAGCGCTGCAGACGATTGTTGATTCTCTGAAGCAGGATATTCAGCCGTACCGCGATGCGCTCACCCTGCAACCCTCGCTCGCGCGCGCGAAAAAGAATATTGACGCCATTGAGGCGCTTATCAAGAAGCTGGAGGAGGAAATCGAACGCCTGAAACAGCAGCAGCAACAACAACAGCAGCAACAGGAGAATCAGCAGAACCAGGACAACCAACAGCAGCAGGACAACCAGGACGCTGATAATCAGGATAAACAGCAGCAGGACAAGGAACGCCAGGACGACCAGCAGGAGAAGCAGGACGACCAGCAGGATGAACAGAACCAGCAGGATAATCAAGACCAGCAGGAGCAGAAAAAGGACGGTCAGGATAACCAGGATAAGCAAAATCCTGAGCAGAAACAGGACGACAACCAGCAGGACAAACAGCAACCTGACCAGCAGAACGATAAACAAGAGCAGGATAAGCAGCAGCCCGGGCAGAAGCAGGACGAAAAACAGCAGCCACAACCCGCCCAGCCCCAGCAGGCAGACGAACAGAACAACGAGGAAGACCGCGGTCGACAATATGCCGCCGCCGTTCTCCGCCGCCACCTGGACGAAGAAGAAGGCTCCCCCATTCCCCATGCAAATGACCAGGTGCGCCCGCCTGAAAAAGATTACTAAACACCCGACCATTGAGAGACTTCATGAAAACCATTGCTAAACTTTTCTACACCCTTGTGGCCTGCCTTTCCAGTATGGTCATGGCAGAGATTGTACCGGTATGGTCGGTAGATGTAGCCATTCCCGGTGAAAAGGTGGCTCTGTATCTGGTGGATACAGAAATCGGCGAGGATTTGTTCCGCATCCCGCAGCGTCCCATGGTGAAAAATGCCGCCATGGAGATGATGCAGCACTATGCCGGCGCGAATCCCATGGATCCGAACCGCGCCGCCATGGAAATTTATCCGCTCCAGATTACGCCCGATGCCCCGGGCGAGGTCAGCATTTCAGAGCTGGTGGTCCAGTATAATTCCGGGCGCAAGGAAACCATCACCGTTCCCTCGCTGCCGGTTGTTTCCTCGCGCGATATCCGCTGGATGAAATCCCCGGTCAATTTCGGCGTTCTCTGGTACACGAATATCAAAGAGGGCTATGCTCACCAACCGGTTAAAACCTCCATCAAGCTTCTGCTGCCGGGCGGGGTTGATACCATGGGCACGCCGCAGCTCAATTCTGTAGATGTGCGCGTAGGGAATTTCCAACCCACGCTCCAGGGCGTGCTGGCCATGGTTCACAACCAGGCCATGGGAACCACCACGGCTTATGCCAAGGGGCAGACCTGGCGCACGGTTGATTTCACCGGTACTCTCACGCCTTTCCGCGAAGGTAATTCCGATGTGGCGGGCAAAATCATTCTGGAGCAGCGCCAGGGATTCTTCTCCGTGATGCGCGCAGAGGGCGAGCTGCCCGTGCTCACCATCGGCGCTCTTCCCCTGCCCCCCGGTGCTCCGGCCAACTTTGCCGATATCGTGGGTGAATACTCTGTTTCAGCCACCACCACGGCCAAATCCCTCGCTATGCACGAGGCGGTCGAGGTTGAAATCACGGTTAAAGGCTCCGGGAATCTCGACCAGCTCGAATGCCCCAAACCGGATGATTCCGCCGATTGGAAACTCGTCCCCGCAACGCGCAAACCTATTGTCGGTCCCAACGGCGAAACCCTCGGCATGGTGTTTAGTCAACTCCTGCGTCCTACTGCCGAGGTGCCGGGCATTCCTTCCTTCTCATTCGCGTATTTTGACCCGGTAACCATGCAGTACCGGGAGGCAAAGACGGCGCCGATTCCGCTGGAGTGGAGGGAAACGGACACCGCAGGCAGCGGCATGCAGCATGTGGCTGCCGCAGAGCCCCCGCCTGCCGGCACCGTGCCCGTGGCAGAAATGACCGATATCTACGGCTATATGCCGCGCGCCATGTACGCAGCACCATTTGATATGCCGCGCTGGTACTGGTATCTGCTGTATCTGCCAGCAGTGCTGATTCTGGCAGGGCTTGCCATCGGAGCACTGCGCCGCAAGGTGGCAGCAGGCGCTGCAGGACGCGCCAGAGAACGAGAGCTCGCCCGCATCGCCTCGCAGCAGGATGGATTAAGCTTCCTGAAGGGTGCAGGTGCCTATATCGAAACGCACGTTGAACCAGGTAGCATGACACCCGAACTTCAGCAGATACTCGACAAGCGCGATGAAGAAGCCTTCCGCCCTGATGCTCAGTTGACAATATCACCACAAGAACGCAGCAGCATCATGCGCACCATCCGCAGCATCGCCACCAGAGCAGCACTTCTTTTCCTGTGTCTGGCCTCGTTGTGTCTGGCAGGTGACGCCCCGCAGAGCATGACAGCCCGCGAGGATTACCAGGGCGGTCAATACAGCAAGGCTCTTACCCAGCTGGAAAATGCGCAGCATTATCCCGAGGCGCTGCGGCAGTACAACATGGGCAACTGCTACTACCGCCTGGGGCAGCCCGGCCAGGCCGCCTTGTGCTATGCCCGTGCGCTGAATGAAGACCCCGGCATGAAGGAAGCCGTGGCCAATCTCCAGTTCATCCAGCGCAAGGAGGGAGCCCTGCTGCCCAGCGGTTCGGTAACAGACGATATTTTCACGCTGCTCACCCCCAGCCAGCTCTGGATGCTGACGGTGTGCAGCACGGCACTGCTTGCTTTCTGCATAGCGCTGCTGATTCTGCGACGTGGTCAGCGCAAGCCCTGGCTGCAGACCTGCACAGCCGTTGCAGGGTTTGTTTCTCTTCTCTGCGCGGCAGACTGGGGCTATTACACCACTCGCCAGACTCCGGATTTATCATCGCTTCCGCCGGCCGATATAGCCTACGTGCTGAAATCCACCGAACTGCGCACCACGGCAGAAGCCAAGGGTGCAAGCATCATGAAGCTCCCCCCCTCCACTCCCCTGCACCTGCTGGCCGCCCGCGGCAGCTGGACCTATGTGGAAACCTTTACCGGTGTGCGAGGATGGCTGAATGCCGATGATGTGGCAACCCTGATGCCCAATGCCACGCCGCCGAGCCAGCCCATCATCATCCACATCCGATGAGAAAAGTGCTGAAATACACCGCCGCGGTCATTTCCAGTCTGCTGGTGGCACCGCTGCTGCTCTGGAGCGTAGGATTGTGGTGTTACCAGCCCATCAGTCTCATCCCGCCGGCGCTGCTGCTGGCAGGCGCCGGGCTCTGGAGGAAGAAATACAGGCGACCCTCCATACACCTGCTCCTCTGGCTGCTTGTGGTGCTCAACATCATCACGTACAACCTGATTCCCGGGCCTGAGCCCGCGCAATGGCAGAAGCCCTGGGCAATTGCGCCCCGCTTTGAACAGCATGGCGACATGCTCACCATTCATCACCTGCGCGACTTCCGATACCGCACAGAGGAGGACAGCGATGCCCGCTACCTCACGGAGACATACGACCTCAACACGCTGACTGGTGTGGATTTTGCAGAATGCCACTGGGATGGACTTGTTTCCGTGTGCCATACCATGCTCAGCTTCCATTTTGCAGATGGTCGCCGGGTGGTGGTATCGGCCGAAACCCGCCTGCCTGTCGGAGTAGAGCAGAACGCCATTGCCGGGATTTACAAACAATACGGCATACTCTACCTCTTCGGGACCGAGGAAGATATTTTCGGTCTGCGCACCAATATACGCCACGAGGATTTAAGTGTCTACCCGCTCAAGGCCAGGCCCCACGGCGCCCGCAAGCTGCTGGAGCACTATATCGCCCTCGCGCAGGAGGCGGAATCCTCGCACAAGGCATACAACACCCTTTCGGACAACTGCTCCACCGGACTCATCAAAGGATTCCGCGCCCTGGCTCCCCATATGGCCCGCAAGTACGACTTCCTTCCCCTGCACAATGGCGATATTGCCGGCCTTCTTCTCGAACATGATGCCGTACAATCCCATCCCGGCGAATCAGAAGACGAAATCCGCAAGCGTTGCTATGTCGGTTACGATATTCCGCTCGAAAACTACTCTACCGAGCTCCGGAACCGATGCTGCCCATGATTGGCGCCCCCCTTACCACCGCTGAATAGCACCACGGCAGGAATGTTCTCGCAAGCATCTCCAGCTGCCCCGGGCGGGTGCATTCCGGGTTGACAAATGCGCAGCAATGTGATAGATAATTTTCCATGAACACACTCAATTCCATGCTGTTTGCAATGGTGGCTGCCGTGCCGGTGCTGGCGGCGCAGGCCGAAGTTGCCCCTACCCCTGTCAACCTGCAGGTGGGGCAGAAGATTGCGATTGTGCTGGAGGGCAACCCCACTACCGGCTACCTCTGGCAGGAGGCGGATTCTCTGCCCGCAGACAGCCCGGTGAAGGTGAGTCTCACCTGTGTGGCGCCGGAGGATGCCGGCATGTGCTGCGGATTCCCCACCCCGACCACACTCACGATTACTGCGGTGAAACCCGGCACCCAGGTGGTGCGTCTCGTGTATGCCCGTCCCTGGGAAAAAAAGAAAGCTCCTGCCAAAACAGAGAGCTTCAAGGTGATTGTCAGCCCTGCACAAAAGTGACATAACAGAGCAGAAATCTGCTTTCTTTAGAATTATTTTAATAAATGCCGCACAATCCGCTTGATTTTGTGCGGCATTTCTGTATAGTGAGGTTTCCAAAAAACAACCATTGAAACGTCTAGTATGAGCGACAAAGTATTATTCTTCGACACCACGCTTCGCGATGGTGAGCAGTGCCCGGGAGCTTCGATGAATCTCCGGCAGAAGCTGGAGGTAGCGCGTCAGCTCGAAAAGCTAGGCGTGGACATCATCGAAGCGGGTTTCCCCTGCATATCGGATGGCGACTTTGAA
>JAZOTC010000002.1:0-2971 GCA_045657445.1 Akkermansia sp.
AGTAACAGAGCTTGTATCAGCAGATTTTTCATGTGTCTTGAAGGAGTGAAAAACGGCCCGCAGGTGGTTGCTGCGGGGCGTAGAGTTTGAAAGGCGTGGGTTGGCTTACTTGCCCTGAGCCTGGCGCTGGCGCTCGAGGGCGGCCTGCTGCTCGAGCATGCGCTCCATGAAGGATTTCTTGCCCCCCTTCTTCTTCTGCACCTTGACCAGTTCAGGCACCGGGAGACGGCGGATGATGAGGGTCTGGATGATGGAGATAAGGTTGCTGGTGGTCCAGTACAGACCCAGAGCGCTGGGGTAGGTGTAGCAGAACAGGAAGAACATCAGCGGCATCCAGCGCATAATCTTCACCTGCGTGGCATCGCCCGTAGCGGGGGTCATGTGCATCTGGATAATGGTGGAGGTCGCCATGAGGATGGGCAGAATGTTCACCGGCACTTCATAACCCAGGAAGGGGAAGGAGAACACGGTATCCATCTGCGAGAGGTCGGTCACCCAGGCAATGAACCCTTCGCCGCGGAACTCGGCTGCTGTCTGCAGCACATAGAAGAAGGAGAAGAAAATCGGCATCTGCAGCAGCATGGGCAGGCAGCCACCCATGGGGGAAATGCCGTAGTCGCGGTAAAGCTTCATCATTTCCATCTGCACCTTCTGCTGGTCGTTGGGGTATTTTTCCTTGAGCGCCTGCATCTGCGGCTGCAGCAGGCTCATGCGCTTCATGCTGGTGTAGCTCTTGCGGTAGAGCGGCCAGATGAGCAGACGGATGGTCACGGTCATGGCAATGATAGCCCAGCCCCAGTTGCCCAGCCAGCCGTGGTACAGATTCACGAGCCAGTTCATGGGGTAGGCAATGATGGTGAAGATGCCGTAGTCCATCACGCGGTCAATCATGCGGAAATCATCGGTCATCTCATCGAGCATGAGATTGAGCTTCGGGCCGGTGAAGATATCGTAGGAGAAGCTCTTCTGGCCGCCCATCATCGAGTCGGTCTTGCCGGCCAGGGTGAAATCGGGCATGCCGAGGGCTACTTCCACGCATTCGGTCTTGTCGCCGCTCACCTGCAGCGGGTACATGGCGGGGGCTGCATACAGGGCATTGTTGCCGCTGCTCTTATCAGGCTTCACGATGCTGGCATAGTACTGGTTCATGACACCAGCCCATTCCAGACTGTCGAAATCCTTATCGTAGCTGCGCTCCTTCTCTTTGCCGAGCCAGGGGCGGAAATCGCTGGCACCGTTCTTTTCGAAGCTGCCATCCTCCAGGTGTACGTAGTAGGTGTAGTAGGCAGATTCATCCTTGGAAATCTGGCCCATGCCGCCGGCGTAGAGTCCCCAGTCCTGGGCGTTGAGTGTCTGGCCGGAGGTGTTCTGCACATCCACCTTCAGGTTCAGCACGTAGGCGTTGCCTTCGATGGTGTCCTCGCCCTGCTTGAGGGGCTTGAGGGTGTAGACCTTGCGGACGATGAGGTCGCCCACGCGACCCAGCAGGGTCACCTGGTTCTCGTTGCTCAGGTCGGGGCGGTATTCGTAGACCGCCTGGTCAAACTGCGGGGCCCGGTCGTTGGAAAGACCGAACATGAGGGCGCCGATACCGGCGTCGGGGTTGGCGTTGAGGCTCACATCGGTGCCTTTCAGCTCGTCGCGGGTGCTGTTAATCACCTGGCCGAGCATTTCTACGCCGCTGATGGCGCCGCCGATGTTGCAGAAGTTATACTTAGCCACAGGCTTGCCCTCGGAATCCTTGCTGGTGAGGGTGGCAATAATCTTCTTTTCCACGGCCGGGGCAGGGGCTGCCGGAGTGGTCACTGCGGCCACCGGGGTGGCGGGAGTTGCTACCGGGGTGGTAGCGGCTGCGGCGGGGTCTGCCGGGGCGGTTACGGCGGCGGGGGCAGCCGGTGCAGGCTGTTCCTTGGTGCTGTTGTAGTACCACTGCAGGCCAAGCAGACCTGCGCAGAGCGATACTACAATCCATCCTGTTTTATCCATAGCTGTTATGTCTGGGGTGAGTTAGTGTTGTGGTTGAAATGGTGGGGAAAGCTTTACTTGGTGCGGCGGGGTGGCACCGGGTCGTGCCCGCAGCCGCCCCAGGGGTTGCAGCGCAGAATGCGCCAGATTCCCAGTGCTGTGCCCTTGAAGGCGCCGTGTATCTCCACTGCCTGGATGAAGTAGGTCGAGCAACTGGGCGTGAAACGGCATCCGCTCATGGGGCCTGACAGTATGTGCAGCGGCTTGCTGATGAAGCGCTTGTAGAATAATACAGGCAGAATGACGATGCGTTTCAGCATGCGGGTGAGGGGTTAATGGGTGAAATGCCGCCGCTTGAGCAGACGCTGAAAATCCTTCTCAAGCCCGGCATAGCTGGCAGTGGCGGCGGTGTGGCGCGGTATCAGTACCACATAGTGCCCGTGCTGCAGCGGTTCTCCGTGGGCGCGCAGTATCTCGCGCACGCGCCTGCGAAGCAGATTCCGCACCACAGCGTGGCCCAGTCGCCTGGTCGTGATAATCCCGAAGCGGGATGCCTTTGCGCCCGCACCCTCGCCGGTATACGGCAGGGTGCTGAGCACAAGAAAACGCCCTGCTGCGGATGAGCCTTGCGCACGCACCATGGCGAACTCGCTTGCTCGCTTCATGGTATGCTGCCGCTTGAGCTGCATCGTAAACAGGGCGTTGGTTTCTCCTGCAGGGCAGGGAGCACCCGGGGCACTCTCTTACAGAAACCCTGCCGGGGCTTTAGCCGTGCTGGATGATGTGGCGCTTGTACTGCACCTCTGCACCCTTGGGCAGAAGACGCTTGCGACCCTTGGCACGACGGCGGGCGAGGATGGCGCGGCCGTTCTTGGTAGCCATGCGGGCGCGGAAACCGAACTGGCGCTTGCGGCAGCGCTTGGAAGGCTGGTATGTTCTCTTGCTCATAATTCTTTATCTGGTTTTGAAGTGGTTTCTGTGAGGCCGCATGAAACGGCCGGGTGCG
>JAZOTC010000003.1:0-15653 GCA_045657445.1 Akkermansia sp.
AAGGCCGAGGGTAAGACCCCTTCCCGTTACGTGACCACCCGCAACAAGAAGAGCCAGCGCACACCCGGCCGTCTGGAGAAGGTTAAGTTCAACCCCTACCTGAAGCGCCGCACTCTGCACCGCGAGATGCGCTAAACCTCCTACCGCACTTCTATACGATTATGATGACCGAATTCAAGAGCGTCGAACGCCGTATCCGTTTCCGCACCTGCAACAAGACCATGCCCCGCCGCCGCATCGACATCCCCGCCGGCGCTGTGGACATGTGCAACCCGGAATTCCTTTCCAAGTTCACGTCCGAAACCGGCAAGATTCTTCCCCGCCGCGTTACTGGCGTGTCCGCCAAGATGCACCGCAAGATCACGCGCGAAATCCGCCGTGCTCGTGCCGTGAACCTGCTCCCCTAACACAGGAGGAGTTCTCGACGGCAGATTGTCGTTGATTACGAGAAAGGGGGCTTGTACGCTTCGGCCTGCAAGCCCCCTCGGTATTTTTAACATCCTACCCTGCTCCGCCCCGCCACTCACATGCAGAACCTCAAAGACACCCAGAACGAACTGGACACCCGCCAGATTTCCATTGACCGCGTGGGCGTAAGAGGTGTGCGCTTCCCCATCGTGGTGAGCGACAAGGAGCAGCGCACCCAATCCACCGTGGCCACGGTGGCGCTCATGGTCGACCTGCCGGAAAAATACAAAGGCACCCACATGAGCCGCTTTGTGGAGGCTCTGCACGAGCACAAGCGATATCTGGACGTGCGCACTGCCGTGCGCCTGCCCAACCGCCTGCTGGACAAATTGCATGCCCAGCGCGCCCGCGTGGAAATCGATTTCCCGTTTTTCCGGCTCAAAAAAGCACCGGTTTCCGGCATGGAAGGGATGATGGATTACGAAGTTCGCTTCGTGATTGATGCCGAAGTGGGCCACCCCGGGCAGTTCACCCTCACCGTGAAGGTGCCGGTTACGACGCTTTGCCCCTGCTCCAAGGCGATGAGCGAGCATGGCGCCCACAACCAGCGCGGCATTGTCACCTACTCGGTGCGATTCTCCGGCCAGGCCGTGTGGATTGAAGACCTCATTGACCTGATTGAGGGCTGCGCCAGCTGCCAGCTCTACAGCATCCTGAAACGCCCGGATGAAAAGTACGTGACCGACCGCGCCTATGAAAACCCGGTCTTTGTGGAAGACCTGGTACGCAATGTAGCCGTGGCAACAGAACGCTACAACGCTTTCAGCTGGTACCGGGTGGAAGCGGAAAACTTTGAATCCATCCACAACCACAGCGCCTACGCCATGGTTGAGCGCACGCTGGCTTAATTTGTTCAGCCGCACGCGCTAAAAATGCTCACGCAACGCCTGAAATGAGCGTTGCTGCGCGCAAAACACCCCTTCTCTTTCTTCAGTTGCGCGACTGGCAATGCGGGCAAATGCCCTCGGCATCGCGGCGCAGGAAGCGGAATCCGCAAATTCGGCAGGTAAGATGCGTTTGTGCGCGCTTGATGCGGCGGAGCTTGGCCGTTATCTTCACCGGGACAAAAATGCCGATGGTAAGCGCCAGGCCCGCGTACACCACCGCGGTAAGCAATTCAGAAGGCAGCATAGGTTCCAGGCTCACGGCTGCACCTCCTCTCTATCAGCCTCCCCTTCCTGCTCCACACCGGGGTGGAACACTGGCTCTGCGGCGGGGCTAGGCGCGGCAGCAGGCGCGGCAGCAGGCACAGCAGCAGGCACAGCAGCAGGTGCAGCCTCACCTTCTTGCGGGTTTTTCGGCGTTTCCTCGCCCGGAAGCGCCAGCAGACTGGCGGCATCCAGCACGGCGGACTCCCACTCATCGTTGAAAATAACTTCTCTGGGCGGGGTCTGCACCTTGACCGGGCGGAGCAGCGGCATGGCAGAGGCCGCTACATCCTCCTGGTATTCGGCGTCTGCATGGAGGGGCAGATGCAGCGGCAACGGGCTGTTGCGGCGAATCAGAAAGTCCGCCAGGCGGCCTTCCTTCTTGTACACTGAGCCCACCCCCATGGGGCGCACACGCTGGGGCATCTTCACCGGAACAAACCAGATGATAGCCACGGTAATCCCCAGAGCCAGCAGGAAGAACAAAGGCAGACACCCCGGCATGGGGCGGCTGTGCATCGTGTGGTACAGCAGACTATGTTCCTTGCGCTTCATTTATTCGAGAGCCGGCACCCCGGCATAACTGCAGGTGAAACCGTGGGCGAGCACCATATCGGTAAGGCGCTGCACGGCCCCGGCCGCCACCGCCTTATCAATGACCAGCACCACCGATACACGGGATGGATTCGGGGCATCCCAGGAGCTGAGATGCTGCTCAAACCCCGCGAATCCCCCACGCACAAGCTCGGAGCCCACGTAAATACGGGGCGTATCCCCCGGCGCTACCGATACAATGTGCATATGGTCGCGGTCGTAGGAACCAATCACAAAATGGCTGTCCTGCGGCTGCACGGTGAAACCATAGCGCGGGGTCAGATGATTGGTGAGCAGCACGCTGATGCACAACACCAGGAACAGATTCACCATGGCTATCACCACAATGGGAGAGCCTCCATTTTTCAGTGTAGAACGAACGCGGCGCATGGCGGATATCTAGGGGCTGACAGCTCAGTAACTTACTCTTCCCCGGCCTTTTCTTCTTCCTCCTCTGCCGGAGCCATGCACCCACGCACAGCGGCCTGAGCCTCTTCCACAGCCTGCTTGAGCAGGGCGTCTTCGCGGGCATCTGCGATGATATGCACGCACTCAAGGCCGGCGCGCTCCACCTGGTTAATCAGTTTGCGGGCGCGGGATGCCAGGTACATGTAGAAAAGATACGCCGGAATGGCCAGCGCAATACCAGCAGAGGACAGCAGCAGAGCCTGCTGCAGCGTAGCGGCCACATCGGGAGCGGCAGCGGCACCATCTGTCACGCCGGGCTGCTCGTAGAAGCTCACCAGGGAAAGCAGCGAACCCAGCACACCCAGCAGCGGCATCACCGTGGCACACACCAGCAGGGTGCGCACGTTGCGCTCGATGCGATACACCTCCACCTCACTGGCCTCCAGAGCAATCTCGCGCAGCTCGTGGCGCGGCAGGCGGGGGCGGCTGAGCACTGCCTCCACCACTCGGGCCATGGGTCCCGGCAGCTGGCGGGCCTCGTGCAGGCATTCATCGTACTGCCCGGAGCGAAGCAGAGCCGAGAGGCCGCGCAGGAAATCGCCGGAGTTGATGTTGATGCGGTGGAAGTAGAACAAACGTTCCGCCAGCACAGCCAGCGCCAGCACGGAGAAGAACAGAATGAGCCAGAACATAGGGCCCATTGTGGCTATCATTTCGCTCATAAGTCAGTCTCAGGTGGTAAGTGGTTTATCTATGCGGAAATCAGGCCTGGGGGGCGATGCTCTCTGCCCCGAAGTAGGGAACCAGCGCGGCAGGAATCTTCACCGAACCATCCGGCTGCTGGCACTGCTCCAGCAGAGCCACGTAGAGGCGCGGCAGAGCGGTGCCGGAGCCATTCAGCGTGTAGGGCGTGCGGATCTTGCCCTCGGCATCCTTGTAGCGCAGCTTCATGCGGCGTGCCTGGTAATCGGTGAAGCAGGAGCAGCTGGAGACCTCCAGATACTTGCCCTGCCCCGGAGCCCAGACCTCGATATCGTAGGTCTTGGCAGAGGAGAAGCCCACATCACCCGTGCAAAGTTCAATCACGCGGTAGTGCAGCCCGAGCTTCTGCAGAATGCTTTCGGCATGGCTGGTCAGCTTCTCCAGTTCGGCAAAGCCTTCCTCCGGGCGGCAGATTTCCACCAGCTCCACTTTATCGAACTGGTGCACGCGAATCATGCCCTTGTTTTCGCGACCGGCAGAACCGGCCTCGCGGCGGAAACAGGGGGTGTAAGCCGTCATCTTGATAGGCAGATCGGCATCCTTGAAAATCTGGTCGCGGCAGAGGTTCGTGACCGGCACTTCAGCCGTGGGCACCAGGAACATGCTGTTCTCCTCGAGGCCGTACATATCTTCCTCGAACTTGGGCAGCTGCCCCGTGCCGTACATGCACTCGCGCTTCACGATGAAGGGGACGCCCACTTCCTCGTAGCCGTTCTCACCGGTCTGCGTATCGAGCAGGAAGTTGATGAGCGCGCGCTCCAGGCGGGCACCCTTGCCACGGTATACGATGAAACCGGAGCCGGAAATACGGGCGGAGTCCTCAAAATTCAGCAGGCCCAGGCTGGTGCCCAGCTCCACGTGGTCCTTCGGCTCGGCAATCTCGGGCTTGGTACCCCACACGCGAAGCTCGGGATTCGCGCTTTCGTCCTCGCCCACCGGGGCGGCATCGTGCGGCATATTGGGAATGGAAAGCAGCAGAGCCTCCTGCTCCTCGGCAGCGGCAGAAGCCACGGCATCAAGCTCCTTGATGCGGTCGCCCACTTCGCTCATGCGCTTCTTGAGCTCCTCGGCCTCCTCGCGGCGCCCTTCCTTCATCATCTGCCCAATCAGCTTGGATGAACTGTTACGCTCCTGGGAAAGAGCCTGCTTTTCTGTTTCTGCACTACGGCGCTTCACATCACACTCAAGCACCTTATCCACAAGCATCCAATGGTCACCACCACGCAGACGCACTCGTTCCTTCACATATTCGGGATTCTCTCGGACAATACGAATATCTAGCATAACGCACTTATTCTATACCATAATGCCCCGGATTCAAGCCAAAACTGCGTTTTTCACCTGCAATATCTCCCCAGCAGCTCATTCATGGCGGCTGATGTTACCGCATTCCGCGGGGTTACGCCCCACAAATCCGCATGGTCAGGGTCAGCGCCAGCCGCCAGCAGCAGACGGGCACAATCCACCGCATCACCCTGCACCGCGTAAAACAACGGCGGCTTGTCATCATACTCCGCCTCCACATCTGCCCCGCATTCCGCCAGCAGATAGCGCACCACCTCCGGCTGATTCATGGCACAAGCCCGGCAGAGAGCCTTACCTTCATTCGCAAGCAAATCCGCCCCGGCAGCGCGCAGCACACGCAGGCAATCCAGCTGCCCCTCCTCCGCCGCCAGCACCGCCAGCATATCCCCGCCGCTCTCAAAATCCGGTGATACCCCCGGCACCTGCAACACGCGGCGCAGCAGATACGCAGGCCCCCGCTCGCACAGCGAAACAAGCAGTTCGCCTCCCTCCGCCATGGGGTTGGCCCCGGCATCCAGCAGAGCTTCCACAGCCTCATGCCAGTTATCATAAGCAGCCACCGCTGCCAGGGGTGAACCATTCCAGCCCGTCATGACGTCGGGATTCGCCCCGCGCTCCAGCGCACGGCACAGGGCGTCGACATCACGCGCATCGTACGCCGCCAGCAGCTGCGCATCCGCAGGTTGCAGACTATCCAGAAACTTTTGTTCCTGCACCGCGCAACTAGTCTGGTACTGAACCAGTTCCCGCTTTATTTCCTGCATATCATCCTCCCCGGTCATCATTTCACTTACAATAATGCTCCAACAACTGCCGCATGCGCTCCGACTCTGTCCTGTCCAGCGGCGTGCGCCCGGTAATACCAGGGTGTTCCGGATCAGCCCCTGCTTCCAGCAGAATACGGGCGCACTCCATGGAATCATGCAGCGCAGCATGGGCCAGCGGCGTCCAGTCGTCCCAATCCTGCTCCAGCGGAGCACCGCACTCCTCCAGCAGGTAACGAACCACCTCCGGCTGATTCATCGCGCAAGCCCGGCAGAGAACCTTGCCATCATCCGCCAGCAAATCAGCCCCGGCAGCGCGCAGCACACACAGGCAATCCAGCCGCCCCCACTCTGCCGCCAGCACGGCCAGAGTATCAAAACCATCTGAAAAATCCGGCGACACTCCCGGCAATTGCAACACCTGCGCCAACAACTCAGCCGGGCCGTAGCAGCAAAGCTGGGTCAGGAGCATGCCATCATCCAGCAGCGGATTGGCCCCAGCCTCCAGCAGAACAGACACACCCGCGGGCCAGGCGCCCTCCACAGCATCCACCACAAGCCGCTCGCCGTCCCACAGCAAGCGCAAATCCGGGGCAGCCCCAGCCAGCAAGGCCGCACGCATCCCCTCCACATCGCGGATTTCATACGCATCGAACAACTGGCGGTCAGCAGCATCCAGACTTTGCCAATACCCCTGCACCATTGCCTCGCTCTGCTGCAAGGACTCCACCAGCTTCTCTCTGGTTTCGGGCAAATCCGGAACACCACCTATCAGGCACAACCGCTCATTCAACACGCGGTTACGTTCCAGTATTTCAGCCACCAGCTCCTCGTCCAGATTCACCATACCAACAGAATAAGCATCTTCCCCCGATTTGTAAAGGCTCTAATTCAGATTTGCAGGCAGATATATTCGTCAAAACATACTAACGTGCTTAAAGAACAAAGATTGAGCATTGATACCATTAGAATAAAAGCGCTAAATGGGCATCAGAAAATCCGGAACAGGCCCGAAAGTGCCCCCATTTTATTTTCTCCTCTTGACCTGGTCTCACCTGCCGGGTATACTATTTCCTGAACTTCCTCTCTTCCGCTCATGCTCAAGCACCTGTTCCCCGCATTTCTCATTCTTGCTGTCTTGAATATGCCGGTTTCGGCGCAGGCCGCTGTCAGGCAGCAAAGCAGAATCAGTCTGAAAGGCAGCAAACAAGCGTCTCACCAGGCCGATAAGAAGAAGAAAAAGACAGGCCGGGACAAGAAGCTCAAATCATACGAGAATAGATTTGCCAATAAGAAGGATGCCATCCACTATCTGGAACTTCGCGACATTGAGGAGGAGCAATATGATGATGAGCTGATTAGGAGCCTGGAAGCCAGCGACATCCGGATGGCGGCAGCCCTGGTGATTGCGGGAGCCCGCATCAACCGGAGCGGGGACGAGAAAAAGCCATTCCTGCTGGCGTCCCAGTATGGTGATGTGGAACTTCTTAAACTCATGGTCAAGCACGGGGCCGATATCAACATCACGGATAAGCAACCCACCAAGACCGCACCGGGCACGGGATACACTGCCCAATTCTATGCCGCGAGGGGAGACCAGCTCGATAACCTGAAATACCTTGACTCATTAGGGTTATCATACAACGCCACATGCCAGAACAATAATGTCATTCGCCATGCGGCTTCTCACGGCAGCATGAAATGTACTCTTTTTCTCCTCAGTACCGGCATCAACCCGCACGAAACATTCCTAGGTGGCAGAAATCTGCTTTTCTGCGCTGCCGAAAGTGGCAATCTTGAACTGGTCAAGCACCTCATCAGCTTGAAAGTACAGCCCCGGCTTGCCGATGGCATCGGTCATTCCACCCTCACCTGGGCCGCTGTCAGAGGCCAGGAACACGTCGTACGCTATTTGATTGAACAGGGATGCAATCTCAATGAAGATTTACAGCGGCTAGGCATGCATCCGGTTCACCACATTGCCTATAGCTGCGGTGTAGATACCCTCAAACTTTTCCACCAGAAAGGCGGAGACATTACCATCACCAACCACCAGGGGCGCTCCGCCCTCCACCATGCAGCCGACGGCGGTAAGTTTGAATCCGTCAAATACCTGATTCAACAGGGGCTTCGCATTAACAACATCGACAAAATCAGCATCTGGAACGATAAAAAAGCTGAGCAGAAAATGCGCGAATGGGTTCGCAAGCTGCAGGCAGAATAAAGCCGCACCTTTTCCGGGCTTGACCCCGCGGGGACAGCGCGGTATACTCCACGGCATGAGCAATTATGCGCTGATTCTCGCAGGTGGCAGCGGCACGCGTTTCTGGCCGCTCTCTCGCAATGCCAAGCCCAAACAGCTTCTCGATTTATTCGGCAGCGGCACCATGCTGCGCCAGGCTATCGACCGCGTGAAGGGGCTTGTACCGGCAGAGAATATCTTTATTCTGACCAACCACCTGCAAGAAGCAGAAGTGCGCCGCCAGGCAGCAGAACTTCCCGCCGAAAACATTGTAGCCGAACCCGCCCGCCGCGACACCGCACCGGCTGTGGCACTGGGCGTGGGGCTCATCGCCGCCCGCGATCCGCAGGCCAACATGATTATCATCCCCAGCGACTCGCTCATTCTGGATGATAATGCCTTCCGCGCGCTGGCAGAGGATGCCCTCTCCCTGGCCGGACGCGAGGCCGCGCTCATCACCATCGGCATCAAACCCACCTGGGCCTGCCCCAGCTATGGCTATATTGAACGCGCCGGGAAGCTCAACGATGCCGCCCTCACCCACAATTGCTATGAAGTAGTGCGCTTCCGCGAAAAACCGGATGCCGCCACCGCAGCCGGATACCTCGCCAGCGGCAATTTCTCGTGGAATGCGGGTATGTTCATCTGGAATGTGGCGCATGTACGCAGCCAGCTGGCAACCCACAGCCCGGAACTGGCCGGCTTCATCGACCGCCTGACCGCAGCGACAAACGACCTGCCCGGATTCATCGCCAGTGAGTTCCCGCAGCTCACGCCCATTTCCATCGACTTCGCGTTGCTGGAAAAAGCTGACCGCGTGCTCAATTTTGAAGCCACTTTCGACTGGGACGATGTGGGTTCCTGGATTTCCGTGGGCAAATACCTGCCTCAGCAGGAGGAAGGCAACGTGAGCAACAGCCCGCTGAGCCAGGTGCAGGCGGGGAACAACATCGTGTTCACCGATTCCGGCAAGCGAGTGGCACTCGTGGGCGTGGATGACCTCATCGTGGTCGACACCGGCGATGCCCTGCTCGTTGCCCGCCGCTCCGAGGCCGATAAGATTAAGAACATCGTTTCCGGTCTGCCGGAAAACCTCGTCTGAGATGCACCCCGCCCTCGGCATAGACTACGGCGAAGCCCGCATCGGCATCGCGGCCACAGACGCCTGCGGCATCCTGGCGCATCCGGTGGAAAGCATTCACCTGCAACGCACCGAGCCGTTGGACCGCATCTCTGCGCTGGTGGCTGAGCGCGGCATCCGCACCCTGGTGCTGGGACTGCCGCTCCGCATGGATGGAACCGAAGGCACCGCCTGCGCCAAGGTGCGCGCCTTCGGCGAAAAACTGCATGCCCGCCTGCCCCAGCTCCCGCTCATCTATGTGGATGAGTACCTGACCACCACCGTGGCACAGGAAAAACTGCACCAGGCCGGTAAAAAAGCGAAAAACTTCCGCCCCATCATCGACCAGGCCGCCGCCGTGGAAATTCTCAACAACTGGCTGGACGCCCAGGCTCCCCCTCTGCCGGAATTCTGATTGATTTTCCCTGCGGGCATAGAGTACACTCCAGCTTCTCCCCTCTGCCCCCCATACAAGCGCCAGAAAAGCCCATTTCTGCCTCCTGCCACCCAAAATGCACTCACAAGGAGCTAATTTTCATCAAACATTACCAAAAAATATCTGAACTGGCTTGCAAACAGGCAGGGGGAGTGATACAATCATTCGCAGAGCGTATAAGCTTCTACTTTTTCAACTAAACACACAAAAAACCACCATGTCACTCGAATCATTCTTCAATCCGAAGAGCATCGCAGTAGTCGGCGTGTCTGCCGACCCCACCAAGCTGGGCGCCGTTGTATTCAACAACATCATCTCCGCTGATTACAAGGGCAAGCTCTACGGCGTGAACCCCAAGATGGCCGGCCAGGAACTCTGCGGCAAGCCCTGCTACGCCAGCGTTGACACCCTGCCTGAACCCATGGACCTGGTTGTTATCCTCGTTCCCGCCCGTTTCACCGAGGCCGTGATTGACGCCTGCATCGTGAACGGCACCAAGAACATCTCCATCATCACCGCCGGCTTCGCCGAAGTGGGCGAGAAGGAACTCGAGAAGCGCATCGCCCAGAAGTGCATGGACAACGGCATCAACCTGCTTGGCCCGAACTGCCTCGGCCACATCTCCACCTTCGACAACGTGAACGCCTCCTTCGCCGACGGTTTCCCCGCACGCGGCAACGTGGCCTTCGTTTCCCAGTCCGGCGCCTACTGCTCCGCCATCATGGACTGGGCCGCCGGCAAGGGAATCGGCTTCTCCCACTTCATCTCCATCGGTAACAAGGCCGTAATGGGTGAGGACGCCCTGCTCGCCGCCCTCAAGGACGACCCCAACACCAACGCCTTCGTGTTCTACCTGGAATCCCTGAAGAACGGCAAGGAATTCCTCAAGGTCATCAAGGAAGTTTCCGACACCAAGCCCTGCGTGATTATGGAACCCGGCAAGAGCGCCAAGGCTCAGGCCGCCTCCCTTTCCCACACCGGTTCTCTGGCTCCGAACTACCGCGTGCTGGAAATGGCCCTGCAGGGTGCCGGCGCTATTCAGGCCTACAACGACCGCGAACTCTTCGGTCTGCTTGAAGTGCTGCAGTACTGCAACCACAATGAGTTCGACGGCCAGGTAGCCGTGCTCACCAACGCCGGTGGCGTGGGCGTGCTCACCTCCGACCTCTGCGAAGAAGCCGGTCTTGACCTGGCTCGCCCCAGCGAAAAGACCATCGAAGCCCTGCGCGCCGTGCTGACCCCCGAGGCCTCCCTGGGCAACCCCATCGACGTGGTGGGCGACGCCAAGGCCGACCGCTACGAGGCCGCCCTCAAGGTACTCTGCGAAAGCGGTGAATACAAGAACATCCTCGTTCTGCTCACCCCGCAGCGCGTGACCGACTGCCCCGGCACCGCCGAAGCCGTCATCAAGCTGGCTCCGCAGTACCCGAACGTGAACATCTACTGCTCCTTTGTGGGTGGCGCCCGCGTGGACGAAGGCCGCGTGCTGCTCGACCAGGCCAAGATTCTCAACTACGAATACCCGGCCGACATCGTGCGTCTGCTTGGTCTGCTGAAGGCCCAGATGGCATTCCGCGGCAAGAAGCTCGCCACCTGCGAGACCGGCGAAGTACCCGCCGAAATCAAGGCTGCTGTGACCGCCGCCAAGGAAGCCGGCCTGGCCTCCCTGCCCCAGGACACCGTGAACATGCTCATGGACCACTACGGCATCGACTACCCGAAGTGCGGCAACTTCACCGATAAGGAAGAAGCCCTTGCTTTCTGCAAGACCATCTTCCCGAACGCTGTGGTGCTCAAGCTCTCCGCACCCGATGCTCTGCACAAGACCGAAATGAAGGGTATCTACCTCAACATCAATGACGAGGCTTCCTTCACTGAGGCCTGGGAAGGTCTGTGGGGTTCCATCACCAAGTTCAACCTCAAGGGTGCTTCCGTGCTCATCCAGGAGATGATTACCAAGGCCACCGAAACCATCATCGGCGTGAACAGCGACAAGAACTTCGGCCGCGTCATGGTATTCGGCACCGGTGGTATCTACACCGAAGTGATGCGCGATACCACCATGCGCATCCTGCCGGCTGATGACTTCACCGACATGATCAAGGAGACCAAGGTCGGCACCATCCTCAACGGTGTGCGCGGCGAGGCTCCCAAGGCCGTAGGCCCGCTGGCCGACACCCTGGCCAAGGTGCAGAAGCTCGTGCTTGAGATTCCCGAAATCACCGCAATCGACGGCAACCCGGTGCTCGTCACCGCCGACCGCGCCGTGGTGGTGGACTTCAAGATGATTCTCAAGTAATCTTCACAGAATCCATTTCTACCAGCGCCCGTTTTTCCCCGGAAGAACGGGCGCTTTCATTTCCCAGCCCAGACACATCACCATGGAAATCCTCAGCATCCTGGCAGCGCTCGTCATCCTGATTGTCGTTCAATATCTGCCCATCTATCTTTCCTACTACCTCGTTTCCCGCAAAAACGCCCCACAAAAGCAGATACACAAGACCGCACTCGTAGTCGCCGGTGGCAGCCTGCTGGCAGGAATCGTCAGCAATTTCTTCCTCGGCTCAAGCAGCGTGGCATTTCCCATCACAGCTGTGATGCTTTACCAGATGGGATGCCTCATGCTCCAGCAGACCGGCAGACAAGCCTGGGCATCCTGCGGCATCTACATCGGCGTCATGCTCTCCCTGATTGCTATTGTGGTCTATCTCATGGTCAGCAACGAGACATTCTGCACGCTGATGCAGCAAATAGCTCAGGATTAATCTTCCAGCTCTCCCCCCTCCCGAAAACCATGCTATACTACATCATCGGACTCATCATATGCCTCTGCTCTGCCTGGAGCCTGCGCCGGCAGCAGAAAGCGAAACGCAGAACAGCGGGCAACATCGTGGTGCTGCTGAGCCTGCTGCTACTGACACCCTACCTGCTGGCAGCCATCACCAACCCGCTGCCCATGCACGCCTTGTTCGTGGCATTCTTCACCTGTCCCCTGCTCTCCCTCATCCCCACGCTGTTCTACAGCCGGAAGCGCACCGGGCTCTGGATTCTTTCCGTCCTCATCTGCGCAGCAGGGGCCGTCCTGTTCCTCGCCTACCTGCTCTATGTGCAGCAAACCATCTGGAGCATGCCCTATGATGCCACCGCCCCCTTCTGGGTGGAAATCTGGCTGCCGGATTTTTCAAACTTTTCGCATTGATTTGCCACAGAGAGAGTGATAGAATACCCCTCGGTATGAACAACTGGATTACCGCCGTATTCAGCCCCACCGGGGGCACTTCCAAAATCGCCGCCGCCATTGCCGGCGCCCGCATGGGTACACGCATCGACCTCTGCACCCCCGTAGAACCGCAGGAACTCCCCGCTGGAGCCCCCCTGCTGGCTGTAGTACCAGTCTACGGTGGCCGCATTCCCGCCATAGCAGCCCAGCGACTGCTAGCCCTGCAAGGCAGTGGAAACCCCGCCATTGCCGTGGTGGTCTACGGCAACCGCGCCTACGATGATGCCCTGCTGGAGCTCAAGAACCTCCTCACCGAAGCCGGTCACCAGGTCATCGCCGCGGCAGCCTTCATTGCCGAGCACAGCATCTCCCGCAGCATTGCCACCGGCAGACCAGATGCCAGCGACCTCGCCCGGTGTGTGCAATTCGGCGCAGAGGTGGAAGCCAAACTGGCCAGCGGCAGCCTCACCACCGTAGACGTGCCCGGCAATGCCGAATACCGCCCCCTGCCCCAGATGCCCGTCACCCCCATGGTGACGGATGCCTGTGGCGGCTGTGGCATGTGCGCCCGCAAATGCCCCACAGGAGCCATTCCCCTGCAGAACCCGCGCAGCACAGAAGCCGCCAGGTGCATCCTCTGCATGCGCTGCGTAGCCATCTGCCCGCGCAAGGCCCGCATCATGCCTCCACCCGCGCAAGCCGCCTTCGATGCCAAGCTTGCCGCCATTGCCACCTCTCCCAGACAACCTGAACTCTACCTCTGATTATGAACGTCATTCCTCCCGTATACCTGAACATCGGCTGCATCGTCGTCGAATTCCTCGTTCTCTACATTGCGTACAACCTGATTGCGCGCAAACTCAGCACCCAGGCGAACATCCTGAAAGCCACCCTGGCCGTCACCCTCGTCGTGGGCATCGTCGCCGTGCTCAGCGACTATTTGATCCTGTACATTCCCGCCGGCTGCGACCTCATAGCCGCCGTCATGCTCATCTACCACTTCGGCCGCTCCATCCTCAAGATTGAGCGCAAGCGCGCCATCTACGCCGCGCTGCTCTTCATCGGCCTCCTTCTCGTGGTAGCATTCGCCATTGCCTGCACCCTGGCAATCATGATGCACTGACAGAAACAAGCACCACTTCCAGCCACCTGCACCATCCCGGCATGCGCGCGCGCCATGCCGGGGTCTTCTTTTTCCAGAAGCAGCCTGTGTTATACAGAGCATTCCCCGGAAAACACCTGCGCCCCACAGCCACTGCGGGGCGCCGCTATGCTCAGGCCTCCTTCTGGCGCTTCTTCATGATGTAGAGCACCACCGTCAGGGACACCAGCGCCAGCGGGAACACCACAAACCAGTTCTGCACAAAACCCGCCACCAGGAACGCCACAAACGATACCACCGACACCGTCACCACATACGGCAGCTGGGTGGAAACATGGCTCAGGTGGTCGCACTGCGCCCCCGCGCTGGACATGATGGTCGTATCGGAAATCGGGGAGCAATGGTCGCCCGCCACGGCACCAGCCAGACACGCAGACATACCGATGTACATGAGCGGGCTGGTGGGGTCAAACGTGCTCACCACAATGGGAATGAGAATACCGAAAGTAGCCCAGGAAGTACCCGTGGAGAACGCCAGCACAGCCGCCACCACGAAAATAACCGCCGGCAGGAAGTTCAACAGCCCGGAAGCCGAATTCTGCACCAGCAGGGCAATGAACTCGCGCGCCTCCAGCGCCGTGGTCACATTCTTCAGCGCCGTGGCCAGCGTCAGAATCAGGATAGCCGGCACCATAGCGCAGAAGCCCTCCGGGATGCAGCGCATCGCCGCGCGGAAACTAAGCGTGCCGCGCAGCATGTAGAACACAATCACCAGAGCCAGCGATATGATAGCACCCCAGGGCAAAGCCACCGTAGCATCCGTGGCGCTGATAGCCTCGGCAAAGGATTTGCCCTCCAGAATACCACCCACATACACCAGCGCAAAGGTCTCAATCGAAATAAGGAACAGAACCGGCAGCACCAGATCCGCCAGCTTGCCGCGACGCGCCGGCTTGTCAATCGTCTCGCGGGCCTCAATCTCCGCGCACACCGTGTGCAGATCCCCATGCTCAATCGCATTGCGCTCATAACGCGCCATGGGGCCGAAATCAAAACGCGAAAGAATAATCATCACCACAAAGCAAAGCGCCAGCAGCGAATAGAAATTGTACGGGATCGCCTGAATAAACAACTCCAGCCCATTATACCCCGTACCCTCCGAATACTGGGAAACCGCCGCCGCCCAGCTCGAAATAGGCGCAATCATGCACACCGGCGCCGCCGTGGAATCGATAATGTACGCCAGCTTAGCGCGGGAAACCCGCTTGGCATCCGTCACCGGGCGCATCACACTGCCCACCGCCAGGCAATTGAAATAATCATCAATGAAAATCAGGATACCCAGCACAAAAGTAGCCAGCTGGCTGCCAATGCGGGACTTGATATTCTTCTGCGCCCACTCACCGAAAGCCAGAGCCGCGCCAGTCTTGTTAATCATGCACACAAACGCGCCCAGAATCACCAGGAAAATGAACACGCCGCTCGTATCCTTCAGCGCCGTGATAAGCCCCTGATTCACCACAAAATCCACCGTATCCAGCGCCGAGAAATTGCACACGAAACACGCCCCCAGCACCACACCAGCGAAAAGCGAAGAATACACCTCCTTGGAAAGCAACGCCAGCACAATAGCAAACAACGCCGGCGACAGCGCCCAGAACGTACCACAGAAAGACGACTTCTGCTCAACTACCGCCGCAGCAGCCTCTGCCGCCCCCGGCTCCGTAGCATAACACGAAACCGCCAACACACCAACAGCAGCAATCAAAAAAGCCAACAATCTCTTCATAGTATTCCGTTATACGTAAGTTACGCGGAAAAAATACCACATTAACAAATCCCTGTCAATAGATATCGCACCCGCCCCCGTCCCGCGGGGCTGTCCCGGATTTGCTGGTACCAATTTGCATCACCACGCAATAAATTGTTATTTTCCTTGCTGAACCCAGCAACGCTGGGTTCAATTTCGACCGCCGCAGGCGGATTTCGATACTCCGCAGGAGTAATTTCGATTGCCGAAGGCAAATTTCACTGCCCGCCTTTAAGCGGGCAATGTAATCGTGATTGAAGGAACCGCCCCCCAT
>JAZOTC010000004.1:0-6507 GCA_045657445.1 Akkermansia sp.
GTATGTTCTCTTGCTCATAATTCTTTATCTGGTTTTGAAGTGGTTTCTGTGAGGCCGCATGAAACGGCCGGGTGCGATATGATACCCGAAAATCGGCGTATGTCAAGCACCGTTCTTCATTTTTTTCGCTATCGCAGCGAATTTTACAGGTCGGAGAGCATGAATTTCAGCTCTGCCTCGCAGGTTACCTCGCCGTTTACGGTGCAGCGTCCCGTGGCCATGCCGATGGAACCGCGCATCTTGGTGAGTTCGGTTTCGATGATAAGTACATCGCCCGGTACCACGGGGCGACGCCACTTCACTTTATCGCAGCTCATGAAATAGCCGAGCTTGCCGGAGTTTTCAGGCATGCGGAGCATGAGAATGGAGGCTACCTGGGCCATGGCTTCCACCTGCAGCACGCCGGGCATGACCGGGTGGCCGGGGAAGTGGCCCTGGAAGAATTGTTCGTTCATGGTCACGTTCTTCTGGCCTACGCACTTGCGGTCGCCCTCGAAGGCGATGATGCGGTCGACCATGAGGAAGGGGTAGCGGTGCGGCAGAAGCTTCATGACTTCCATCGTGTCGAGCACGGCATCGCCGGCGGGAATGGTGATGGGCTTCGGGCGCTTGGCTTCCATGCTTTCGTACTTCTGCTGCAGCTTGGCGGCCATCTGGGTGTTGATGCCGTGGCCGGGCATGATGGCAATCACGTGGCCCATGATGCGACGGCCGCAGAGGATGAAGTCGCCGATGAGGTCCATGGCCTTGTGGCGGGCGCATTCATTGTGGAAGCGCAGGCCGCCGGCGCAGAGGTATTCCTCGCCCTTGATGACGATGGCGTTATCCAGCGTGCCACCCTGGATGAGCCCCTTTTCCAGCAGCGGCTGGATATCTTCGTAGAAGCAGAAGGTGCGGGAGTTGGAAAGCTCTTTCTCGTAGGTCTCCGGCGTAATCACGCTGTCGAAGAACTGCGTCACGCGGCCATTCGGCCCCACGGCGGTCAGCGAGATGCGGAAATCACGGCTGGGCATGATGACGATGCAGGAACCATTCGCATTTTCTACCTTGATAGGCTCGCGGATTTCCCACACCTGCAGCGGGGCATCCTGCTCCACCACGCCGGCCTGCTTGATCATCTCCACATAGGGCAGGGCGGAACCATCGCCGATGGGGGGCTCGTTGGCATCCATTTCGATGATGGCGTTGTCCACGCCCATGCCGGTAAGGGCAGAGAGAATGTGCTCCACGGTGTGTACCTTGACGGCGCCGTCGGCAATCGTCGTGGCGCGTTCCACTGCCTGCACCTTCGAGGCCGATGCTTCCAGGAATGGCTTGTCCGGCAGGTCAACTCGGCGGAACTTCAGACCCGTGTTCGGTTCTGCAGGTTTGATGATGAGCTTCACCGTCTGACCGGTGTGCAGCGATGTGCCCTCCAGCGTGGAGGTGCACTTGGCAAGGGTTTTTTGCATGCGTGTAGCCATAACTCGTACCTGTATCTTAGCGGATTCATATCCAAATGTGAAGTAAAATCTAGAATTTTTCCCAACTTAATTCGTAGGAGTACAGAATTTTGGGGTCCAAAGTGGAAAAAGCTTGCAAAATCGGGCGTCTGGGTGTACTGTACCGCACCCGCGCATGATACGCGGGGGCTATTTTAATTTTTTTCTCCATGAGTTATCACGTTACAGCTGCACTTGTCATTTTCCTGATTACCTATGCGTTAATTATATCAGAAAAGGTGCAGCGCACGGTGATAGCGCTTTTCGGTGCCATGCTCATGGTGCTGGCCGGTGTCATCAGCCAGGAGCAGGCTATTGCGCATATTGATTTCAACACGCTGGCCCTGCTCATCGGCATGATGATTCAGGTGCTGGTGCTCAGCAAGACAGGTTTGTTCCGCTTCCTTTCTGTGTGGGCGGCGCAGAAGACCAATGGCAACCCGGTGGCGCTGCTTGTAGCGCTTTCCATCATGGTTGCGGTGTGCTCCGCGTTTCTGGACAACGTGACCACGGTGCTGCTCACCGTGCCGATTACATTCACCCTGACCAAGGATTTGAAAATATCTCCGCTGCCCTTTGTGCTGGCGCAGATTATGGCTTCTAATATCGGCGGTACCTGCACCATGATTGGTGACCCGCCCAATATCATGATTGCCAGCCAGGTGAAGGGGCTTGATTTTAATGCCTTTTTGGTAAATCTCACGCTTCCTTGTGTTATCTCCTTTGTGCTGACCGTGGGAATCCTGCTTTTCCTGTACCGCAAGGAGTTTGCCAAGGTGAGCAAGAATCACAACCGCATCATGAACATCAAACTGGGTGGCCTCATCCGCAGCTATGGGCTGCTGGTGCGCTGCCTCATTACCCTGGTGTTCACCATAGCGCTCTTCTGCAGCCACGGTCTCATTCCCCAGTGGGGGCTGGAGAGCGGCACTATCGCGGTCACGGGTGCTTCCCTGCTTCTGCTGCTCACCATGCCCGATCGTGAAAAAGCGCTTGAGTACATCTTCTCCAAGATTGAATGGTCCACCATCTTCTTCTTTGTGGGACTTTTCGTACTTGTGGGCGGGCTTGAGGTGAACGGTATCATCAACTGGCTTGCCTCGCAGACGATGCAGCTCACCGGTGGTGAGCCCACCGCCACCACCATGAGCATTCTCTGGCTCAGCGCCATTATGAGTGCATTTGTGGACAATATCCCCTTTGTGGCCACCATGATTCCGATGGTCAAGGATATGGGGGCCATGGGCTATGCCAATCTGGAGCCGCTCTGGTGGGCTCTTTCTCTGGGCGCCTGCCTCGGCGGCAACGGTACCGTCATCGGCGCCAGCGCCAATGTGGTGGCTCTGGGGCTTGCCCGCCAGCACAAGCTGCGTGTTTCCTTCATGCAGTATTTCTGCGTAGGTTTCCCGCTCATGCTCATGAGCATTGGTATCTCGTCCATCTACCTCTGGCTCCGTTTCCTGTAATATACGCCGCCCCGGCGACTGGTGCGCCGGGGGTGAAATAGAAAAATTGCCGGGCGTGCCAGGGCGGGCGGTGCTGACATGCGGGCAAACGTTCGTACACTCTAACGAAAATCTTGACGCGTGCGCGTTAAGTGGGTATAGTCAGAGAGTATGAGTGATGCTCCCGCTGCAACGCCCACGCAGGAATCAGGAAAACGCAGGCTGCCACGCTATCTGGTAGCGTGTGGTGCGCTGGCCGGGGGCGTATTGGCCGGATTATATTGCGCTGGTATCATCTGGCAGAGCCCGCAGGAGAAATGCGAAAAGGCGCAGGAGCTGGCTGCCATGGGGGAGCCGGTGCGGGCGGTGGAGCTTTTGACGCAGGCGGCTGGGCAGGGCTATGCCCCGGCTCATTACCAGCTGGGGCGGTGGCTGGAGAGTGGAAAGGGGGTGGAGGCAGATGCTCATGCTGCGCTGGCGCATTTCCGGATGGCTGCGGAGCTGGGCTATGCCGAAGCTCAGGCGGCGCTGGCTGCCTGTTATGAGAAGGGCCTGGGCACAGAGGCCGATGCTGCCGAGGCGGCGCGGTGGTACCAGGCGGCTGCAGAGCAGGGCGTGGCTGAAGCTCAGTATAAACAGGCGCTTGCCTGCGTGGCTGCGCAGAAGATGGAGGAGGCTCTGCGCTGGTACCAGGCAGCTGCCGGCCAGAATCATGCCCTGGCGGCTACGGCCCTGGCCAGGTGCTGCGATGCCGGAACCGGCATGCCGCAGAGTGCGGCAGATGCCGTGCGGTGGTACAGGATTGCTGCTGACCAGGGCGTGGCGGAGGCCCAGCACGAGCTGGCGGTGCATCTGCAAGACGGCAATGGAACAGAGCCACAGGCCGGGGAGGCAGCAAGATATTATCTGCTCGCCGCAGAGCAGGGATATGTGCCAGCCCAATGCGCGCTGGCGGCTTACTATGCCGACGCTCAGGATGCTGCGGCTGCGGCGCGGTGGTATCGTGCGGCGGCAGAGCAGGGAAATGCCGAGGCCCAGTACCAGACGGCTTTTTATTGCGCCTCGGCAGAGGATACCGATATGCCCGAAGTCGTGCGCTGGTATACCGCTGCGGCGGAGCAGGGGCACGCCGGGGCGCAGCTGAGCCTCGGGAGCCTGCTGTCCATCGGGGCAGAGGGCATCGGGCAGAACCCGGCCGAGGCTGCGCGATGGCTGGCTCCTCACATGGAACAGTGCGAATCTGTCTTCCTGCTGGCAGTGGCTCATGCCTATGCCCGGGGCGAAGGGGTGGAGAAGAATATGACCGAGGCGTCCCGGTGGTATGCTGGCGCCGCCAGCAAGGCCGATGGCGAAGCCTGCTTCCACCTGGCTCAGTTATATGACCGGGGCGAGGGGGTGGAGCAGAACGCTGCCGAGGCTGTGAAATACTACCGCGCTGCGGTGGAGGCGGGCTGCGAGGAAGCCTATCTCCCGCTGGGGACTCATCTGGCGGCGGGCGATGGTGTTGAAAAGAATGCCGCCGAGGCCGAGAAGTGTTTTCACGCTGCTGCCGAAAATGGCGGCGCGGCTGCCCAGTATGCGCTTGGGTTGCGCTTCGCTGAGGGGCGCGGTGTGCCGGTCTGCATGAAATCGGCGCACAAGTGGTATGCCGCTGCTGCTGCGCAGGGGCATGTGGAGGCCAGTTTCAGCCTCGGCATCCTGTATGCCAATGGCCTCGGTGTGGAAAAGAACCCGGCCGAGGCGGCAAAATACTACACCGCCGCAGCCGAAAAGAATCATGCCCAGGCGCAGTTTTTCCTGGGGCTCCTCTATGCCAATGGCGAAGGCGTGGAGCAGAACGCCGAGACTGCCCGCACCTGGTTCACCAAGGCCGCCGCCCAGGGCCTTCCCGAGGCCTCCATCATCCTGGAAGAAATGTGAGTGCGGTTATTTAGCGGCGTGCAGGGTGCGTTGCATGGCGGCTACGGTGGCGTCAATATCGGCCTCGGTGTGGGCGGTGGAGATAAAGCCGGTCTCGTAGGGCGAGGGGGCTACGTAGACTCCCTGCTCCAGCATGGCGTGGAAGTAGCGGCGGAACATATCGAAGTTGCCGCTCATGGCGGAATCCAGGTCATACACCTCCTGCGTGGTGAAGTGGAGGCAGAACATGGAGCCGTTGCGGATGAAGGTGAGCGGCAGGTTCTCATCGCGCAGGATGCGGCGCACGCCTTCCTCCAGGCGGGCACCGAGCTGCTCCAGGCGGGTGTAGGAATCGTGCTGCTCCAGGTAGTTCAGCTGTGCCAGGCCTGCGGCCATGGCCACCGGGTTGCCGCTCAGTGTGCCAGCCTGGTAGACCGGGCCGAGCGGGGAAACGCAATCCATGATATCGCGCCGCCCCCCAAAAGCGCCCACCGGCAGACCGCCGCCAATGATTTTGCCCAGGGTGGTGATATCGGGGGTGATGCCCAGTTTCCCCTGCACGCCTGCGGCGGAAATGCGGAATCCGGTCATTACTTCGTCAAAAATCAATAGGGCGCCATTTCGGGCAGTAATCTCGCGCAGGAACTCCAGATAGCCCGGCCGCGGCAGGTAGAAACCGGCATTTCCGGGGAAGGGTTCCACGATGATACCCGCAATCTCGCCTGGGTGGGCGGCAAAGGCCTGCTCCACCGCAGCGCGGTCGTTGTAGGGCAGCACAATGGTCAGATTGGCGAACTCGGCAGGTACGCCGGCGCTGTCCGGTTCGCCATGGGTGAGGGCGCCGCTGCCGGCTGCCACCAGCAGGCTGTCCACATGGCCGTGATAACACCCTGCAAACTTGATGATGTATTTACGCCCGGTGTAGCCACGAGCCAGGCGGATGGCGCTCATGGTAGCCTCGGTGCCGCTGTTGGTCATGCGCACTTTTTCCATGCTGGGTACCCAGCGGCAGACGGTTTCGGCCATGTCCACCTCGATGCGGGTGGGTATGCCATAGCCCAGACCCTGCGGAACGGCGGCCTGCACGGCGGAAATCACGCACTCCGGGGCATGCCCCAGAATGGCGGGACCCCAGGTGCCCACGTAGTCGATATACTGGCGGCCGTCCTCATCGGTCAGGTGCGCGCCAGCCGCCTTTGCCACAAAAAACGGCGCCCGTTCCAGGCGGCGGAAGGCTCGCACTGGAGAGTTGACCCCACCCGGAATGACCCGGCATGCACGCTCAAAAAGTTCCTCGGATATCGACATGCCCGCCAGTATACCCTAACAGCCTCCCACGCGCAAGCCTCATCTCGCTGGCAGCCGGGTTTGGGGCTGTCCCGGATTTGCCGATACCCATTTGCAGCATAACGCGATAAATTGTTATTTTCCTTGCTGAACCCAGCAACGCTGGGTTCAATTTCGACCGCCGCAGGCGGATTTCGATACTCCGTAGGAGTAATTTCGATTGCCGAAGGAAAATTTCACTGCCCGCCTTTAAGCGGGCAATGTAGTCGTGATTGAATTTCCGCAGCCTATGGCTGCCGGATTTATTTACATTCACATTACAGCTCTAAAGGAGCTGTATCGAAATCTGCCGCAAGCGGCAGTCGAAATTACCCCTGACACAGGGGTATCGAAAT
>JAZOTC010000005.1:0-17936 GCA_045657445.1 Akkermansia sp.
AATATCGATCTCTCGGCGCTCGACACGGAAGCCATGCGCTCCCGTCTTTCCGAGCTCGGGAGCTATCTTTGACCTCGGAAGCCTTGAATCTAAAGTAGCAGAACTGGATGAGCGCATGAGCGCCCCGGATTTCTGGGATAATCCTGAGGCCGCCCGCGCCCTCATGAACGAGGTGAATCCGCTCAAGCGCCGCCTGGAGCAGTTCCGCTCGCTGGAAAGCGGGTTGGAAGATGTGGAAGTGGCCGTGGAGATGGCTGCGGAGGATGCCGATATGGCACCGGAGGCCAAGAATGAGTACGATGCCTGGTTCAAACGTCTGGAAGAATTTGAGCTGCTGACCCTCCTGAATGGTCCGCACGATAACGCCGGCTGCTATGTGACCATTCACGCCGGTGCCGGTGGCACCGAGGCCTGCGACTGGGCCAGCATGCTGCTGCGCATGTACCTGCGCTATTGCGAACGCCATGGCTTCAATACCGAAATCATGGAAAGCACGGATGGCGATGAAGCCGGTATCCGCTCCGTGACCATCAAGATTGACGGCGAATACGCCTACGGTTACCTGAAGAACGAGCGCGGCATTCACCGCCTGGTGCGCATGAGCCCCTTCGACTCCGCCGGCAAGCGCCACACCTCTTTCTGCTCGCTGGATGCCACCCCGGATATCTCCGACGATATCGAAATCGAGGTGAAGGAAGCCGATGTGAAGATGGATACCTACCGCTCCGGCGGTAAGGGTGGTCAGAACGTGAACAAGGTGGAAACCGCCGTGCGCCTCACCCACCTGCCCACCGGCATCATCGTGGCCTGCCAGACCCAGCGCTCCCAGCTCCGCAACCGCGAGGAAGCCATGCGCATGCTCAAGGCCCGCCTCATCCAGCTGGAGGAAGACCGCAAACGCGCTGAAGCCGACCGCCAGTACTCCGAAAAGGGTGATATTGCCTGGGGCAACCAGATTCGTTCCTACGTGTTCCAGCCTTACCAGATGGTGAAGGACCTGCGCACCGGTTTCGAATGCGGCAACATCCAGGATGTGATGGACGGCAACATCGACGGCTACGTGGAAGCCATGCTGCGCCACAATGCCAATGCATAAGTACAAGGTACGAAGTGCGAAGTACGAAGTAAACCCATGCGAGCGACAGCGAGCGGCACTTCATACTTCGTAATTCGTACTTCGTAATTCGTACTTTTAACCATGTTAAAAATAGACGTTCTCACGCTCTTTCCTGAGCTTATCTCCGTGCCGCTGTCCCAGAGCATCATGGGGCGTGCCGCGGAGGCCGGGCTCATCGAAGTACGCGCCCACCAGCTGCGCGACTGGACGCACGATAAATACCGCCGCACGGATGACTACCTCTGCGGCGGTGGCCAGGGCATGCTGATGAAGTGCGAACCCATCTTCGAAGCCATCGAGGAACTGCGGCAGGAGAACACGAAGGTCATCCTCATGACCCCGCAGGGGCGCGTGTTCGGCCAGCCCGTGGCCGAGGAACTGGCCGCCCCCTGCATGGAGGGTGGCGATGCCCACTACATCTTCCTCTGCGGGCATTACGAGGGCGTGGACCAGCGCGTGATTGACACGCTGGTGGACATGGAAATCTCCATCGGCGACTATATCCTCACCAACGGCGCGATTGCCGCCGTGGTGGTCATCGATGCCATTGCGCGCCTGCTGCCCGGCGCCTTGGGCGATGACCGCAGCAGCGTGGAGGAATCCTTCTCCAACGGCCTGCTGGAAGCCCCGGCCTACACCAAGCCCAATGTATTCCGCGGCATGGAAGTGCCCCCGGTCTTCCTCTCCGGCAACCACAAGGCCATCGAGGAATGGAAGCTGGAAAAATCCATCGAGCGCACCAAGGCTAACCGCCCCGATCTGTACGAAGCCTGGGCCGCCGCCCACCCGGAATATTTTGCCCCGAAAAAGAAGAAGAAAACCAGGCTGACCAGCTACAAGCCCCGCAAGCCGCAGGTGGATGATACACCCTCAACCGAGGGTTGAAAAAGCGGTTCCTTAGCCGATAAAAATCGCCCGCCGCAACCGCGGCCTGCAAAGCGGCAGTCCGCTCTGATGCTGCCATTTGCCCAATCAATTACCGCAATCTTCACCCATTTATCGGCTAATTTAGCCGATAATTAGCCGTCATTAGCCGATAAAACTACCATACGGGTTGGCTGATGCCCCTCAGGCCTTGGGCAGGAAATAGCCGCGCTGCTTGTCGTTGATGGGCAGGCCGGCGATTTCCATGACGTGCAGCATCTCCTCCCAGAGGCGGCGGCGCTCGCCGAGGTCGCTGGTGCGCAGCAGGTAACTGGGATGGTGGGTCACCACCACGGGAATACCATTGTAATCCCAGACGCGCTCCTGATAGGCGGCCAGGGGCAGGTTCCCCTGCTGCAGCAGACCACGGGCGGCGATAACCCCCAGCGCCACAATCACGCGGGGCTGCACCAGCCGCATTTCAAAATCTACCACGGGACGGCTGAAAATAAGCTCCTTATCACTGGGCGGGCGGGTGTTGAGGGTCTGGCGCGGCTGCGCCGGGCGGAACTTGACCAGGTGGGTGATATACACCTGCTCGCGCGTGAGGCCCATGGCCTTAAGCATGCCATCCAGCTTGCCGCCGGCATCTCCCTGGAAGGGAAGCCCCGCCTTTTCATCGTGATACCCGGGAGCATCACCCACAAAAACAATATCGGCCGCGGTATTGCCCTGCGGCAGAACCGCCTTTTCGCGCAGCGTACCCAGCTGGCGCAGCGGTGCCCAGGTGGGCAGCAGGCGGCGCATATTGGCCCAGGCTTCCTCGGCATTGCTGCCGCCGGGGCGGAAAAAGGGAATATCCTCCTCCTGCACCTGTGGCTCAGCGGGCACCGGCTCGCTCAAATCCACATCCAGCTTCGGGGCGGATTCGTTCTGAGGCTCGCTTGCGGCCTGCTCTGCCACGGGCTGCTGCGGCATAGCCTGCACAGGCGCGGGCTGGTACCCCCGCTTTGCCGCCAGCATCCAACTGCGCAGAATACCACGCGCTTCATCATCCACCGCCAGCTTCTGCACTCCCCTGGCTTGCAGGGTATGCAGGTAATCAAGAACTAAGCCGCGGAGATTCATTCGCCGCATGGTATCACAATGGGCGGCTAAGTCAAGCCAGAAGACTGTCCCGCCCCGGCGGGACAATTTCACCAGGCGAAGACTGATTTCACTGACTGACAAGTTCTATTTCACACGGACTCTGTCCGTATGCCGCGTGAAATTATCACTCTGATAGTGAAACAAGCCTTGAGGTCATCGTGCGCGCGTATTGCCGCAGGTATTTCCCGTTTTTTTCCTTGATATCCACTCCCGGATAATGGTAAACTTACCGTGTATACCGGACGAATACCCTGCGCCATGAAATATCTTCTTACCCTATTGAGTCTGACCGGCGTTACACTGGCAGAAGGAGTGCCGTACTCAGGCCTGTCCGCCGCCAACCGCGAGGGCGGTGGAGTAATGATATCGGCAGTGGCGCATTTCGGCCCGGCAGACCGGGGTGGGGTCAATGCGGGCGATACCGTGCTCAGCGTAGACGGGAAGGAAGTGAACACCAAAGACGAACTATTCGCCTACCTGGCAGCGGCCAGTCCCGGGCAGCAGGTAAAGCTTAGCCTGAAACGCCGCCACCTCACCATCGCGCGCAGCATCACCATTGCTAACAAACTGGAACCCCAGGCCGTCTTTGAACCCTCGGACAAGCATCTGGACAAAGAAAAATGGGCCGCTGTGGAGCACCAGCAATACATCATCGCAGCCCAACTGGCCGCCGAAGCTCCGGATTGGCGCAGAATCAGCTCAGCCTTTGCAGAAATCCGCCGTATATGCAGCCCTGAGGAAAAGAGGCAGTGCTGTTACCTGCTTTTCTGGGGGAAGAACAGCCTGCTACATATCTACGGCAACGAGGATTCGCTCGTAGCAGCGGAACGATTCACTGATAAAGAGCGCCCTACTGAACTCTACCGTTTAAGCGGCCGTGGAGCCGTAAGGCAGCTTCCGGAGCATCTCCGCAAACGCATACGCCGCCAGATGGAAACCCTGCCGGACTTTGCCGCCTATTTCTCCATACAAATCACTGAAAAATGATGAAAAGGATTTTGTTTTCAATACTGGCACTCAGCCAGCTTCCCCTGCAGGCGCAGGAAATCAGCACTGAGCTGCGCAACAATATAAGCGAGCTCATTTCCATACGCGCAGCAAACAGACAGCGCGCTATCAGCGATTCCTTGGGAAAAGCCTTCTCCCCTGATATTTACCATGAGCAATTCCGCCAGACTCTGCTTGGCGGCACGCCTGTTGAGAATGAGGAGAAAACAGACTGCCCTGCCGCCACCCTCATGGCCAACGGCATCCTTAAGCAGTTTGACCCACAGGATTATGATGCCGCAGAGGTGCTGAAACGCACGCAAAAGCACCTGGCCACGCCCGCCCCGGCCAGTGAGGAAGAGGAAAAAAAAGCATATGAAGAATACGAAAAACTGACCGACCAGGTATATAAGGATTACCGCCCGGTGCTCCGCGCTCGAGAGCACGCCAAGGAAAAGGAAATCCTTCGGGGCAATGCAGAGCGCAACAGTGTGGTACAGCTGGATTTCGGGGTGCAGATGGAAGTGGAACCCGGCACAGACACCCTCCGCAGCCTGAACCGCGGCACCACCGAAACCGGCGTTGCGTTCTACACCCGCACCACCCGCCGCATGGAGTGGAATGACCTGCCGGAAGCCATTCGGCTGCAGGAAGATAAGATTCCCCAAGCTCGCAGCTGGACTTTCTGGGTGCCTGCAGAAGCGGAAGATAAAGTAACCGAATTCAAGCAACAGCGCACAAAAGCCGAAGAAGCCCGCCGGGCTGAACTGATGCAGAAGCTCCTGGGAAATCGCAAAGCTGCAACAACGGTCAAAAAACCGGCAAAACCACAACAAGAAGATGATGCGGAGGAGCAGGAAGAATGCACAATGCGCAAAATCAAGGTATGGCGCGATGACCCGGCAGCACCTGTGAAAACACTTCCCGATGTTGTAAGCGATATGATTTAACTCATTTACCTGGTACCCTGATGAATATAAGACAATTTCTGAGTTGTTTTCTGTTGGGGAGCCTGCTGGCCCCGGCAGCAGAGGAAATGGAGCAAAGTCTCATCCCCTACATCCGCAACATCCCCTCCCGCGAGCTCCGGAACTACACCCCGGAGCAAGCCATCAAAGCCCTGGGCAACCTGCCCGGCACCCCCTCGCAGGCCACCTTCGACATGCTGAAAGCAACCTGGAAACAACCCTCTGGCGGCAGCAAGCGGGTCGATTTCCAGCACAAACAGATGAAACAGCTTATCAAGGACGGCAAGACCACAGACATGAACACGTACATGCTCATTCTGTCGAACCGTCTGCTGCTGCGCTACCTGAGCCAACAGGACCGCGACCTGTATGTAAACCACATGCTCAAGACCTACGAGCAGGAAAAGCCCCAGGAGCAGCAACACCAGCTCAACTGGCTGGGGTCGCTCTGCTTTGTGGGTGATTTTTACGCGGAACACATGCTGGGCATACTGGGCGCCCTGCGCGGTGAGCCAGCCATGCTCACCGAGCAGAAATACCAGCTTCACAACATGTATCAGAAACGCGCGGCCGAAAGCAACCGTCTGTGGACATCGCCGCACGAAAACGCACCCTACCTGCGAACTCATGCCAATTCTTTCAACAAGAGTCGCCTGCGATACCTGCTGCACGACCATTCAGTGCACTACGACTATGCCGCCCGCCGTGGACTTACCAACTGGCACTACCCCTGGGGCAAAGACCTGCCCATGCCGCTGGCACTGGGGCTGCAGCTGATGAAAGGCCGCAGCCAGGGGCAACTGCCCCCCGTGGCCGCGCTGCAGCAGATTCAGGCGTCATCAACCATGCTGCCGCCGGAAATGAAGGGCTTCATCGTGCGCAATCTGCTGGCAGCTGCACCTGATTACTCCCCCTGGAAAAAGCTCAACGACCCCACGGCAGACCTCTCCGAAATGCCGGACTGCACCGCCGTGAACCTGCCGCAGTGGAACGCCGCCCTCCTGGGGCCTGCCACCACGGCTGAGCAGGATATTGCTGCGCTGGAAAAACTGGTGAAGCAGGAACAAAGCGCAAAAGCACTCTCCTCGCTGGTGCTCTTCACCCTGGCACAGGATGCCCGCGCCCGCGAAGACAGCATCTTCCGCGATGGTATACCCCTCCAGGGACATTTCAACTATTATGCTGATTATGATATCGAAATTTCAGAAGACGGAGTCGATATCCTCATCAATGAGAACGGCCCGGTCTTCGAAAAAGATGATGCCGCTCTGCGGGCCCGCTGCCGCAGCCTGAATGTGGCCCTGCACCGCTGCGCCCTGCAGCTGGCACTACTGGAGCGCGACGGCAAGCTCGATGAGCACAAGGAAGCCGCCACCGCCCTGGCTGCGGTGCTGAATCAATATCGACTCTGGCCGCTGCTGATGAGTGAATACAGCATGCGTCACCTGGGGCCGGAAACCTGCGTGCAGCTTCTGGATGCCTGCCGGGCAGACAGCAATATCCTCTACCACCTGGGGCGACTGTTCACCAAGTCGTCTATCTCCATCATTCATGATGTTGCGGGGATTCTCACCAAACGCACCGATGAGGACGGCAAACCCGACCCGGAACAGGAACTACTTGCCCCGATTCTCAGGGACCATTTTATCAACACAGACGTGCTGCCCCACTCACCGGAACAACTGGCAGATGTACAACGCCGCTGGCTGCAGCTGGACGACATGGCCCCGGACAAGATAACCGCCGTGCGGCTTCTGAAGGTCGGGCGCATGAATGCCGGCATGTACCGCACCGACCTGGCTCCGGAGCGCATCTCCGGCAAGCACAGTATACGGGGTTACCATCTTGTACGCCACGCCCTGCAACAGGGCGACACCCCCACGGCTGAAAGGCTTCTGGCTTCCATGTGCCACAGTCCGCAGATGTACAGTTACCCCGGTACCCGCCTGGCCATGGCGCTGGTAGCCCGTGCTAAAGGAGATGAGGCAAATGCCCGTGAACAGGAACGGCTGGCTGTGACACTGGCTGCCATATCCCTCAATTCCTCCTACTTCTATTATTGGGAGGACGCCGTGCGCCTGCTGCTGGAGCACGGCATGACCCGCGAGGTGGAAAAACTGCTTACCATCCTGCCAAACCACGGCATGCCTTTCCTGCGCCGCGCATTGATTCAACGCCTGGCAGAGCAACGGCGATTCCGCAGTGCCGCCTTCTGGCAGGAACTTGCCGTGGCCGATTTCTGCAGCAAGGCCACCCCGGCCCACGGTCTGGGCACACAGGCAGAACTGGCCAGCTGGCGAATTAAGGCCGATGCCTACCATGCTCTGGCTCTCCTGCAACAGAACCAGGCCTCCGAACCCGCAGGAACACTGCTGGAGCATACCATGAAGCAGTTGGAACGCATGCCCGCTCTGGCAGCCGAGCTGGCACCCTTTATCCTGACCTGTGCAGATATACCCGCTGCCACACGCCAGGATTATCAGCGCCGTCTGCTGGCCGGAAGCACCGGAAATGCCATTGCCCTGGCAAAACTGCAATCTGTGCAGCTGAAGAATCTGGCCACAGAGGATGAAAGTGCAGATATAGCCGCCCTGAATCAGGCTGCCCCCATTACAGCCCCGGCACCCTTCCGCTCCGAGCTCTACACCTGGCACCTGCAGAAGGCAGATGCCGATGAAACAGCTGACACCGGGAACGATGAACGCACAGCCACCCGCAGCACGATTCAGGCCCGCATTGTAAACGCCTGCTATGACAACCCGCACCAGGCTCCCTGGGTACTGCTCCAGACCGATTCCGGACGCAAGCGCTACATCAAACTCGATGAACTCGCACCGGATGACGTGCAGAACCTTATCGACTGGAAGGAGAAGAATAACATCCGCACCTGGGCCTTTACCAAAGAAAAGACCCTGGTAACAAAACCTTTTGAAGCGCGATTTGAAAGGCTGGTGCAGAACCCGCCCACCCAGTGCTTGCATGTTCGCGACGGTGTGGATGTGAGCAACGGACTCACCGCCGAGTTCACCACCACCCACGGTACGGCTGTAACGTGGTACTTCAACCAGTTGGATGATGAAGCCCGCCGATACATCCAGCAGAACGCCCGCGCAGAAAAACCAACTGTCCGTCTGCATACCACTCTGGCCGCAGCCGAAATCGAAGCAGCCCAGCGGCAGCAACCCATCATTGCCTTCATGCTGGGGCAGCGCAGCGGCCCGGAGGAAAACATGCTGCACGAGCAACTGGCCGGCAGCAGCAAGGATCTGCCCACCAACTATGTGCTGCTGGTCTGCTACAAGGATGACGAAGGTAACTGGGAAACACCCGGCCGCCAGGTGCTCAATATCATTGGTGAAACCGCAGCCATCCTCGAACCCGCCGGCACATCGGAAAATGAGCGTGTGCTCGACGGCGGATTCCAGGTTACACTGAACCATGTGCCCACCTTTGTGTTCCATTCCTTCCGCAGCCCGCTGCAGAACTCTCCGGAATACAAAGCCCTCACTGCCGCCATACGCAGCAATAACGAGGCTGAAGTAAACCGACTGCTGGATGCAAACCCCGACCTGCTGCATGTGCGCACAAACGAGTACGCCTGCTGCCCGCTGCAGACAGCCATCAAGTTCAACAGCTCCGACAGCATGGTGGAATTACTTGTCAAACGGGGAGCCAGTCTGAACACCCGCGACTGGCGCGGCGACACTCTGCTGCAGAGCTGCATAAACAGCAAGGATGAAAAACACTTCCGCCAGCTCCTCAAGCTCGGTGCCGACCCGAATCTTCCTTCGATAGACATCAATATGAAAGATGCTCTGTACCCGGTCATCAGCGCTATGCGCCAGCCGAAGTTCCTGGAGCCTCTGCTGGAGGCCGGGGCGAATCCGAATGTGCTGATGCCGAATGGAGAAAATGCCTTGTTTGAACTGCTCAAGCAGAGCCCGAAGGCGGATATTGCGCTGCTGGCTCAGCATGCGCGCCGGCTGGTGCCCCTCGGGCTGGATGTGAACACCCGCACCAACATGGGCGAGAGCCTGCTCTGGAAGCTGGCTCTGCATGCCGGACGGAACGATGTGAAGGGCAATCCGCAGGAGTTCAAGACAACCCTGGATGCCATGAAGCTCCTCATCGAGCTGGGGGCGGATGTGCAGGAAACCAGTACCGGCACCCCCTCGCTGCTCAGTCGTCTCCGCGGCCAGTATGGCTGGGCTCCACCCCTGAACCCGGAGGTGGAGAAACTCCTCATCCAACACGGAGCCCAATAAACAAAATCACTTACGATCATGCGTTACCTTCGTTTTCTTCCTTTCTTCATCCTCAGCAGCCTCATCGTGAATGCCGCAGAGGAGATGGGACACACCTATGAGAACTCCTTTACGACGATTTCGGAGAAGGAGTTCGAGGAATGGAGCTTCCAGCAGGCTGTTCAGGCGCTGGGTACTCCGCCCGGGCCGGTGCAGGAATCGACCTATAAGATGCTGCGCAGCAGCTGGAACATGAAGTCATACTACAAGCGCAACGGCCGCCAGCACTACCTGCTCAACGATATTACCCGCAAACACACGACCACCGACATGAATACCTACATGCTGGTGCGGGCGGATTCGGTGTGGATGGACCACTCGTGCAAGTACGACTCCCTGGCGCTGGAGGAACACATGCTCAAGCCGTACGAGGAGAAGGAGCCCCGCGAGCTGGAGCACCAGCAGAAGTGGCTGGGTATGCTCGCCTTCCGCGACGACCGCGAGTGGGACTACCTGCTAGGTATCACGGAAGGGCAGCGTGGTATTCCGCCCATGTTGACCCAGCGCCGTTTCACGCTCAGCGATGGTAAGGAGCAATGCGCTTCGGAGGTGAACCGCCTGTGGACCGACCCGGTGCTGCATGCGCCCTATATCATGCAGCGCGGTTCGGATTTTGCCCGATTGACACTTCGCTGCATGCTGCACGATACCAGTGTGTTATATGATAAAGCCCAGATTTCCGGTCTGACCTGCTGGAACTACACCTGGGGCAAGGATTTGCCCGAGCCCCTGGTGCTGGGCATGCAGCTCATGCAGGGCCGCGCCACCGGCAAGCTGCCCGCCGAGGCCGATTTGCAGAAGATTCGCGATGCCGCTGCCGGGCTGAGCCACGAGATGAAGAGCTTTACCGTGCGCAGCATGCTGGCGGCAGACCCCACCTGCATGCCCTGGAAGAAACTGGATGACCCCACTGCCGGGCTGGGAGAGATGCCGGACTGCTCGGCTGTATACACAGCGCAGTGGAGCAATGAACTGCTGGGTGCCGGTGGCAACACGGTGGAGGAGGACGTAGCCTTGTTTGATAAGGTGGTGCAGAAGGAAAAAGCGCAGGATATGCTCTCATCTCTGGTGCTGTATTCCCTGGCTGAGGGCTCGCGTGTGCGGCGCGACAGTAATTTCAATGTGTCGATTCCCCGCCAGGGGCATTTCCGCCTCTTCTCCAATTTCGATGTGATGGCGTCGGAAAATGGTGTGGATGTGCTGATTGATGAGCACGGCACCCGCTTTGCCCGCCATGATGATGCCCTGCGCGCCCGCTACCTGCAGCTGAATGCCGCCCTGCTGCGCTGCGTCCTGCAGCTGGCCATGCTGGAGCGCGATGGCAAGACCGAAGCGCTGGACAAGGGCGCCGCTGCGCTGGCTGACCTGCTGAACCGCGAGCATCTCTGGCCGCTGCTTCTCAACCTGCACATCAGCCACCAGATTACGCCCCGCTGCCAGGCTCGTCTCATGCACCACTGCCGTGCCGACCTCAGTATTATCGAGAGCATGGACTCCCTGTTCAGCGGGGGCTCGGAAGCCCCCAATCTCTTCTGGGCCAAACGAGTCACAACTCGCAAGGATGAGGATGGCGACCCTGACCCGGAGCCTGAGTTGGTGGCCAGTATTCTGCTCGCCCACCAGATTAATAACAGATGCATGCTCGCCTCTGATGAGGAGTGGAAGGCTATGCAGCGCACCTATATGGACCTGGAGGCGAAACTGCCGGGCAAGGGCTGTGCAGAAGCTCTGCTGCGCGTGGGGCGCATGAGCGATGCGCTCTACCAGCCGGACCTGGAGGCCAAGTTTATCACCGGTGCCAACAGCCGCCGTGGTTACTATATGGTCATGCATGCCCTGCGCAAGGGCGACCTGCCCACCGCCGAAAAGATTCTGGAGCGCATGACCAGTGCGCCCCGCAATTACAAGTACCCCTCGACGCGCATGGCCATGGCGCTGGTAGCCCGGGCCAAGGGGGATGAAGCCACAGCCCGGGAACAGGAGCGGCTGGGTGTCACCCAGGCGGCCATGCTGCTCAATTCGTACTACTCATATTACTGGAACGATGCCCACCAGCTGCTGCTGGAGCATGGACTCTCCCGGGAATCTGAGCGGTTGATGCTGCTGCAGCCCAAGCGCAACCTCTCCTATATCCGCCCGGAGCTCCAGCGCATCATGGCGGAGCAGAGGCGTTTCCGCGGTGCGGCTTTCTGGGCGGAATACAATCTGGCTTACTACGCCAGCTACGCGACTCATGTGGCCGGCAAAGGCTCGCAGCACGACCTGGTGAAGTGGCGCCTGCAGGCGGATGTGTACCATGCGCTTTCGCTTCTGCAGCAGGGGGAGAATGCCCAGGCAGAGGCTCTGCTTACCCCGGCCATGAAGCAGCTGGAGCGCATGCCCATAGCTGCTGCCAGCCTGGCGCATGCTTTGCTCCAATGCGCAGATATCCCGCAGGAAACCCGCCGGAGCTATCGTGAGCGTCTGCTGGCCGGTGCAGCCGGGAATCCCACGGCGCATGCCCTGATTCAGGCGGTGGAGCTCAAGGACCTGCCCACGGTGGATGAAAGTGCTGAGCAGAAGATTCTGGAATCTCTGGCGGCTGATTCTTCGGTGCACAAGCCGTTCTCCTCACCGCTTTATACCTGGCACCTGCAGAAAACAGACCAGGTGCCGGATGATGTGGAGGAAACAGATGAACGCACGAGCAGCAGTGCCACCATCAGTGCCCGCATCTTGTCCGCCGGCTATGAAAAGGCCGGGCAGAGCCCCTGGGTGGAGCTGCTGACTGAAAAGGGGCGAAAACTGCGCGTGAAGCTGGAAGAAATGGCGGCAGATGATATCGCCAACATCATCGACTGGAAGGAAACCAACAGCATCTGCACCTGGACGGTCCACCGGGGAATCCCTGTGGAACTCTTCGATGGCAGACTGGATAAGATAGTAGTCGAAAAATTCTCCGGGACTCATAAAATCAATGGCCGCGATGTGTCCGACGGTCGTATAGCCGAGTTCACCCGCACCGATGGCAGCTACGCCAAGTGCTATGTCAACCTCCTGGATGGCGAGAACCGGGAACAGGCTGAGAACTGCCCGCAGGTGGAAGAGCGCAGCATGGTGCTGCACACCACATTGCCTGCGGCTCAGGCTGCGGCCGAGTTCCGCAAGGTGCCCATCGAGATTTTCATGCTGGGGCGCCGCGGGGGTGTGGAGGAGCAGAACTTCCGGAAAATGATCGAGAATAAGAGCGGAAGCTGGAATCAGAACAGCGCTCTGCTGGTCTGCTACCAGGATGCCGATGGCAACTGGGAAGAACCCGGTCGCGAAGTCATGAACCTGCTGCGCGCTGCCTGCCCGGAGGCCATGGATGCCCCCGATGCTGCTCCCGAGGACCGCGCGCTGGTGTCGGGCTTCCGGGTCACCATTTCGCCCAACCGGCATGAATTACCGGCGGTGCAGCCCTTTATGTTCACGCCCAATCTCCTGCAGGACCCGGATTACAAGAAAGCGGAGCAGGTGATTCGCCGCGGCAAGGTCGAGGAACTGGCTCAGATACTCAAAAACCGCCCTGAACTGGTGAAATCGCGCTCTCATTACAGCCCTGGCAACCTGCTGCACACCGCTTTGCTCAGCCGGCGGAATGAGATGGTCAAAGTGCTGCTGGAGCATGGCGCCAGCGTCAATACCTGTGCATCCGATGGTACTCCGCTGCTCTATTTCTGCATTGGTTCCGGGAATGAGGAGCTTGTGCGCTTGTTTGTTCAGCATGGTGCAAAAATCAACAAGGCCTGCCGCAGTCGTTCGGGCCACCCGGTTTACCCCATTCAGCATGCGCTGAGGAAGCCGGAAATGCTCAAGCTGCTGATTGAGCTTGGTGCTGATGCGAACATGCGTCTGGAAGGTGGCAGGACTCTGCTGCTATCCATGGTGGATAGCGCACCCTGGCTGGACCAGAAGGGGATTGAGACCGTGATGCGCGCAGCAGAGGTTCTGGTTCCTGCCGGGCTGGATATCAGCGCCCGCGATGCCCGAGGCAACAGTGTGCTTTTCTACGTGGCCTGCATGACCTCGCGCTGCGCCAGCAGCCCGCCCCACCGCGAGCCTCTGCTGCAGGCTCTGCGCAGGCTGGTGGAGCTGGGGGCCGATACCGAGGAAACGGCCGGCGGCACCCCCTCGCTCATGGACCGTCTCTGGGGTAAGTACTGCAAGGATGTTCCCGCCATGCTTCCGGATGTGGAAAAAATCATTCGAAAGAAAGAAAAGTGATTCATTGCCGCCGCGTAGCGTCAGTGAAATACGGATGTCGACGCATGAAATTACCCTGCGGGCAGTGAAATGTGCGCGTGCGCGCCAGTGAAATAGTTCCGCCGGTGGCGGCGGAACAGTCGGGGAATTACCAGCGGGCTTTATTAAAGCGCGCTACTTCGCGCTGTACTTCGCGCATTTCGGCGCGGGCTTTGAGGTCATAGCGCTGGTCGCGGTGGGTCTTGCCGCGGCCGATGCCGATTTCGGCTTTCACCTTGCCGTCTTTCCAGTAAAGGCGCAGCAGGGGGAGCGCAAAGCCCTTCTGAGCCTGCTGGATTTCCAGTTTCAGAATCTCGCGCTTGTGCATGAGCAGGCGGCGGGGGCGCTTGGCTTCATGCTGGAACCACTTGCCGGCGGTTTCCCAGGGCTGCACATCGCAACCGTAGAGAAACACCTGCCCCTTTTCCACCCGGGCGAAGGCATCTGCCACGTTCACCTTGCCAGCGCGGATGGATTTCACCTCGGTACCGCGCAGCTCGATGCCGCATTCGTACTTGCCCATGATTTCGTAATCACGGCCTGCTTTCTTGTTGCTGGCGATGAGGTTGCTTTGCGGTGCGGGTTTCCTGGCCATAGGTGCGGGTGGGGTGGGGTTGAGACAAGGCGACCCGGCGCTGCCGATTGGTGAGCTTGCCGGGTCGCGCAGAAAAGATTTTCGCGTGGTGAATCTTTACAGATCCGGAGTGATGGTGAGCGTATCAGCCTCGGCAGGGGCGGCAGACTCAGCCAGGGAGGCAAAGGGATCAGCCTCCACGGATTCGCCCTTGCTGGCGGCAAGCTCCTCGGGGGTCATCTCATGCCAGGTGATTTTACCCTCGATGATTTCCGTGAGGGCGATATCGCCGCACTGCATCTCCGGGGTGGTCACGATAAAGGGGTCAGAGCCGTGGTTGAGCTGCTGCACACGCTTGGAAACGATGTTGACCAGCAGCTGGTTATCGCCTACAATCTGAGCAGCCTTTTCGATAAGTTCAACTTTCATGGGGATGTAAAATGGTGATACCCCGCGGGGGTGCGGGTTCGGCATTGTACAACGTTGCGCCCGCTATTGCAAGCCTATATTCACGTCAGCAATGCAATAAAAGCCTTTCATTACCACATTTTTGCTTGTCAAGCCCCAGCCCAGCGGGTAGGATAACACCATGTAGATAGCGCCGGGCACCAGCCACGGCATTTTACCCAACAAAACACCACACACGAGTAAAAATGGCTAATTTAAACAAGGTAATGATTATCGGCAACCTGACCGCCGACCCCGAAGTGCGTACCACCCCCCGCGGTAACACCGTGGCTGAGCTTCGACTGGCAGTCAACCGCGTGAGCAGCGGCCCCAACGATGGCGAGCGCCGCGAGGAAACCACTTATCTGGACGTGACCTGCTGGGGACGCACGGCAGAAATCGCCGGCCAGTACCTGGCCAAGGGCCGCCCGGTCTTCATTGAAGGCCGCCTGCAGCAGGATACCTGGGAGGACAAGCAGACCGGCCAGAAGCGCAGCAAAATCCGCATCGTGGCCGAAAATATGCAGCTGCTCGGCGGCCGCGATGGCGGCCAGACACAGGGCGGTGGCTACCAGCAGCGCTCCAACAACTACAACAACAATGGCGGTGGCTACCAGCAGGGTGGCTACTCCAACGGCGGTGGCAACTATGGCGGCGGTTACCAGCAGGGCGGCGGCCATGGCGGCTATTCCAACGGTGGCTACCAGCAGCAGCGCCCCCAGCAGCAGGCTCCTGCCCCCATGCCCGCTGAGGAGGATGACGATATCCCGTTCTAAGTCCACGCGCAGCGTGGATATCGTCCTGCCGGCACGGCAGGATATCGTCTGCAAGGCAGATTTCGTCCGCCCCCACCCGGGGGCGGGTTTCGTTTTGTTTACCAAAGCACCCATCGCCAGCGGTAATTAATTCGCAAGCTGCAGCATACGTAAGCAATAAAGAAAACCGCCGGGAACAACACCCCGACAAGCATAGTCTGAATACCGTTGCTACCTCTCGGTCCTGGCGGGGTTTTCCAGCTATACCTCCGAGGGTGCTCCCGGCGGCAGGTGTGAGTATGCCAGCTAACTGCCGCGGCGTCAAGCATTTTGTCGCTCCATTCTTGACATTGCGTCCGCCCGGCGGTATAGTGAGGCAGACCAACACATAGAAAGCACACACATACCATGGGACTTCTTCAGAATCTTGCCGCTGTCGCTATCCGCAACAAGGTCATGGCCAACCTGCGCGCCAACTGCCCGGAGGGCATCAAAGCCGAGCTTGAAACCCTGCTGGGCAACAAGGAGGCGGTGGCCGTCATCCAGAAATTTGTGACCGATGCCATGAAAGGCGGCGGCAAAATCCAGGCCGAGGCAGTAACCACCCTGCCCTTCCCAGCCGAAATTCAGGAACTGCTGGCCGCCACGCCCAAGCTGGTGACCTACCTGGTGCTGGCCGCCCGCATGGCCGGCAAAAAGTAAATCCACCGCACTCTGCCATGAATGCACCCGATAATTCTCTGCCTTTTGAGCTGAAGGCGGGCGAAGAACTCCTCTGGAGTGTTGATAAGAAACCGCATGTAAGCACCAGGCAAGGGCTGGCGTGGGGGGCTGTGGGGCTGATGCTGGCTCTGGCTGGTGTCTGCGCGTCCATGGATATCAGCGGCAGAGCTGAAGGGCTGATGTATATAGCCGGGCTCCTGCTCATTCTGTGCATCATCCTGGTGCTGACCGCCCTGCAGGAGCGGGCCAGCGACCGCCGCGTGGCCTATGCGCTGAGCAACCGCCGAGCCTTCATCATTGAGCGCCCAGCCAAGGCCGGAGCACAGACCGTGGTGTTCTCCTTTGCGGTGCATCCGCAGATGATATACAAGTATCTGCGCCGGGGCAATGGGCACATAGATTACTACCTGGGCGAGGAAAAGCAGCGCAAGGCCACCCACCGCCGCGGGTTCATCAACCTGGCGCCGGAGCAGGACCCCGCCCGCTTCCTGGAGCAGCTGGGTATCACCCTGCCCGCCAAGGGTGAAAAACGCAAACCCACCACCTACGAGCGCCCGGAGGCGCTGCGCAAGGGCGAAATGTGGGGCAAGGTGTTTGCGCTGCTGCTGTTTGCAGCGGGCCTGTTCCTGTGTTTCGATGATATTTACCTGTACCTGGCAGGGCAGGAAACCACAGCCACCATTGTGGGCTATGAGGAAGGCACTGAAAAGCGCGGGCGCCGGGGCCGCCGCGAGGTGACGGTGTTCTACCCGGTGGTGCATTTCACCACCAGCAAAGGGGAAGCCGCCCTGGCCGTAAGCCGCCACGGCTACGATAAGGCACCGGCCCACGAACCCGGCACGCAGATTCCCCTGCTCTACGATGCCGCTGCACCTGAAAATGCCTCCATTAAGGACGATTCCATCCTCACGACTCCGGGGCTCATGGGCCTTGGCTTTCTGTGGTTTGCATGCTCGCTCTGGAAACAATGGCGCGCACGCCGCAAGCTCGCCAGTCAGCCCTACGTTCTGGTGGATGTGAGTGCCGCGTGATACCACGGCTTTTTCCCCTTCGCCGCGCCACCCCGGGTGAGCGCGGCGAAGCTGTCTTTACGCATTGAGAATTCAGCGTTAAAATTTTAAATTTGCATTGACAACAAGGGGATTTGGGAGTATTCTCTGCGTCCCCGCTGATGCTGCAATACCAACAACGGAGGGCTGGGGGCTAAGCGCAGCACCTTCCAAAACCCCGTGCATCCTGCCGCAAGGTTGCACACAACATATACAAAATACAATGATTAACGAACTCGTTACGAAGATGGTGGAAGCCGGTGTTCACTTTGGTCACCAGACCCGCAAGTGGCACCCGAATATGAAGAAGTACATTCTCACCCAGAAGAATGGCATCCACATCATCAACCTGGAAGAGACTGAGAAGTGCCTCGACAAGGCCAGCGCTTTCGTGGGTGAACTTGCCGCCAAGAACAAGAAGATTCTCTTCGTGGGCTGCAAGCGCCAGGCTCAGGAAGCCGTGAAGGAAGCCGCTGAGGCTACCGGCCAGTACTATGTGAACTTCCGCTGGCTTGGCGGTATGCTCACCAACATGGCCACCATCAAGAAGAGCATTGCCCGTCTCGACTACCTCGAGAACCTCGACAAGCAGCCCGAGTACAAGAGCATGTCCAAGAAGGAGCTCGCCGCTCTGGCCCGTGAGCGCGAGAAGCTGCAGCGCAACCTGCAGGGTATCCGCAACATGGGTGGCGCTCCCGATGTGATGATCGCCATCGGCGCTGACCACGAGGACATC
>JAZOTC010000006.1:0-9709 GCA_045657445.1 Akkermansia sp.
GGTTAGAAAGCCGAGCCGAAATGGAGGAGAGGCGAGCTAAAAAGGGGGGGGGTTCGGGGGGGGGACCCCGCCGCTGGGTTGTTGGGCGTTGTTATGAGTAGACTTTACTCTGACTTGGGGTGAGTTGGGATTTTATGATGAGACTCGGCAGCTTACATCATGCCGCCCATGCCTCCCATGCCGCCCATATCGGCGCCGCCGTGGGAGCCGCAGGAGCAGGACTTGGGTTCGGGGAGGTCGGTGATGAGGCATTCGGTGGTGAGCATGAGGCCGGCGATGGAGGCGGCGTTCTGCAGGGCGGAACGGGTCACCTTGGTGGGGTCGACCACACCGGAGACGAGGAGGTCCTCGTACTCATCAGAGACGACATTGTAGCCCATGGTGGCGGTTTCGAGGTTCTTGACCTTCTCCACGATGAGGGCGGCTTCGCGACCGGCGTTGGCTACGAGCTGGCGCAGCGGGGCTTCCACGGCGCGGTAGACGATGGCAGCACCGGTGGCTTCGTCGCCGCTGAGGTTGAGGGCGCACACGGCCTTCTGGGCGCGGATGAGGGCCACGCCACCGCCGGGCACGATACCTTCTTCCACGGCAGCGCGGGTGGCATGCAGGGCGTCGTCCACGCGGTCCTTCTTTTCCTTCATTTCGGTTTCGGTGGCAGCACCAACCTTAATGACGGCTACACCGCCGGCGAGCTTGGCCAGGCGCTCCTGGAGCTTCTCGCGGTCGTAGTCAGAAGTGGTTTCCTGAATCTGGTGGCGGATCTGGGACACGCGGGCGGAAATATCGGCGGACTTGCCGGCGCCTTCGATGATGACAGTGGTGTCCTTGGTGATGACCACGCGCTTGGCAAGACCAAGCATATCGACATCCACGTTTTCGAGCTTGAGGCCGAGGTCTTCGGAGATGCACTGACCACCGGTGAGGATGGCGATATCCTGGAGCATGGCCTTGCGGCGGTCGCCGAAGCCGGGGGCCTTCACGGCGGCCACGTTGAGGGTGCCGCGCAGGCGGTTCACCACGAGGGCGGCGAGGGCCTCGCCCTCCACGTCCTCAGCGATGATGAGGAAGGGCTTGCCGCTCTTGGCTACCTTCTCCAGCAGGGGGAGGAAGTCCTTGAGGTTGCCGATCTTCTTCTCGAAGATGAGGATATAAGGGTTTTCGAGCACAGCCTCCATGGTGTCGGCGTTGGTCACGAAGTAGGGGGAGAGGTAGCCCTTGTCGAACTGCATACCTTCCACCACGTCCAGGGAGGTGTCGATGCCCTTGGCTTCTTCCACGGTGATGGTGCCGTCCTTGCCTACCTTGTCCATGGCCTCGGCGATGATGTCACCGATTTCGGAGTCCCAGTTGGCGGAAACGGTGGCCACCTGGGCGATTTCCTTGGTGGAATCCACGGGCTTGGAGATGTTCTTGAGCTCCTCGACAATGGCGGCAGCGGCCTTGTTGATACCGCGCTGCAGGGAGATGGGGTTGGCGCCGGCGGTCACGTTGCGCAGGCCTTCGCGGTAGATGGCTTCGGCCAGCACGGTGGCGGTGGTGGTGCCGTCGCCGGCGATGTCGTTGGTCTTGCTGGAGACTTCGCGCACGAGCTGGGCGCCCATGTTCTCGTAAGCGTCCTCGAGCTCGATTTCCTTAGCCACGGTCACACCGTCCTTGGTGATGTTGGGGGAACCGAACTTCTTGTCGATAACAACATTGCGGCCGGCCGGGCCCAGGGTGCTCTTGACAGCCTTGGCGATTTTGGTCACACCGTTGAGCAGGCTCTGGCGTGCGGTCTCGTCGAATGAAAGTTGTTTTGCCATAAATAGAGTGAATGGTTAATTGTGGTTAGTTGGGTATTAGTCGATGATGGCGAGGATATCGGACTCGCTGAGGATGGTGTAGGTGGTACCGTTGAGGGTAACCTCGGTGCCGCCGTACTTGGTGATGAGTACCTTGTCATTAACGGCTACGTTGAAGGGGATGAGGTTGCCGTCCTTGTCGCGGCCGCCGGTGCCGATGGCACGCACGATGGCTTCCTGCGGCTTTTCCTTGGCGGTGTCGGGCAGGAACAGACCACCTGCGGTTTTGGTTTCGGCTTCTACACGCTCTACGAGCACACGGTTTCCTAATGGTTTAATCATGGTATTGTTGTGTTTTGAATTTATTTGTTGAAAATATTCATTTTCCGGGGCGGGAAGCTTTTGCTCCCCTGCCCCGGGATTTTTATGCTTTACTCGTCTACGACTTCGGCGTCCACGACCTTGCTCTTGGCCTTGCGGGGGCCGTTGTCCTCGGGGGCGCAGCCGGCATCGCAACCAGCGCCGGAGCAACCACCCTGCTGGGCAGCAGCGGCCTGGGCGGCGTCGTTCAGCTCAGAGAGGGTCTTTTCGAGTTCCTCGGTCAGCTGCTTGGCCTTGGCCACGTCCTTAGCCTCGGCGGCCTTCTTGAGGGCGTCCACCTTCTCCTGGATGGGCTTCACGACTTCGGCAGGAGCTTTATCGCCCATGTCCTTGATCTGGCGCTCCACGTTGTGAGCCAGGGAATCGGCCTTGTTGATAATTTCGATATCCTCGGCCTTGCGGCGGTCTTCCTCGGCGTGGGCCTCGGCTTCCTTCTTGGCGCGCTCAATTTCTTCCTTGGAGAGGCCGGAGGAACCCTGGATGGAGATGTTCTGCTCCTTGCCGGTGTTCTTATCCTTGGCGGTCACCTTGAGGATACCGTTGGCGTCCATGTCGAAGGTCACTTCAATCTGGGGTACGCCGCGGGGAGCGGGCTGGATGCCGTCGAGCTTGAAGTTGCCCAGCAGCTTGTTATCGTTGAACATCTTGCGCTCACCCTGGCAGATGCGGATGTCTACGGCCGGCTGGTTATCAGCAGCGGTGGAGAACACCTGGCTCTTGCGCACGGGGATGGTGGTGTTGCGGTCAATCATGGGGGTGGCGATGCCGCCCATGGTCTCGATGGAAAGCGTGAGCGGGGTCACGTCGAGCAGGAGCACATCGTTCACAGCGCCGGTGAGCACGCCGCCCTGAATGGCGGCACCCACGGCCACCACTTCGTCCGGGTTCACACCCTTGTGGGGTTCCTTGCCAGCCAGGCGCTTGGCCATATCCTGCACGGCGGGCATGCGGGTCATACCACCCACGAGCACGAGCTCGTTGATATCGCTGGTGCTCAGACCTGCCGCGGCGATACACTCACGCACGGGGCGGGTGGTGCGCTCCAGCAGGGTTTCAGTGAGCTGCTCCAGCTTGCTGCGGGTGAGAGTCAGCTGAATGTGCTTCGGGCCGGTGGCGTCCATGGTGATGAACGGCAGGGAGATATCGTAGCTCTGGGTGGAGGAAAGGGCAATCTTGGCCTTTTCCGCCTCTTCCTTGATGCGCTGCAGAGCATCGGTCTGCTTGGAGATATCCATACCCTCGCGGCTCTTGAATTCAGCCAGAATCCAGTTGATGACAGCGTTATCCCAGTCATCACCACCCAGGTGGGTATCACCATCGGAAGCCTTCACCTCGAACACGCCGTCGCCGATTTCCAGCACGGAGATATCGAAGGTACCACCACCAAGGTCGTACACGGCAATCTGCTCGTTGCTGTTCTTATCCAGGCCATAGGCCAGAGCTGCAGCGGTGGGTTCGTTGATGATGCGGCGCACCTTCAGACCGGCGATTTCACCAGCTGCCTTGGTGGCGTTGCGCTGGGCATCGTTGAAGTAGGCAGGCACGGTAATCACAGCCTCCGTGATGGTTTCGCCCAGCTTGGCCTCGGCATCGGCCTTGAGCTTGCCAAGAATCATGGCGCTGATTTCCTGCGGGGAGTACACCTTGGTCTCGCCGCCCACTTCCACCTGAATGTGGGCATCGCCATTGGCGGCCTCCACGATGGTGTAGGGAACCTTCTTATCGTCGGCGGTCAGCTCTGCATACTTGCGGCCGATGAGACGCTTGGCGGAGAACACCGTGTTGCGGGGATTGGTCACAGCCTGGCGCTTGGCAGCCTGGCCTACGATACGCTCGCCGTTCTTGGTGAAAGCGACAATGGACGGAGTAGTACGTGCACCCTCGCTGTTTTCCAGCACAGTGGCCTGGCCGCCTTCCATGACAGCCATGCAGGAGTTCGTCGTACCAAGGTCAATACCGAGTATTTTGCTCATGGTTTGTTTTCTTTCTATGTTGTATTGTTTGAAATGCTTCGGGCTGCGTGTTTGCAATCGCCCTTTACCTCCTTCTGTTGCAAATTCCGTGCCAGATTTCGGATACAGGCACGCACCAGGCGTGCAAACGTTTATATTTAAGCGCTTAGCATATCGTCATAATCATTTTGCCTCCTGTACCGGAAACGCAACATGCGCGGCATTTTGCCGCGCATGAACATTTTGCCGCACTGTCACCTGCGGCATTTTGCCGCAGAATATCCATGCATCAGGGAGCTTCAAACAAGCCCATGAACAAGGGAGCCGTGCTATTTTCCAGATCCGTGATGGCCCAGATGAAGGGACGGTCCATGATAAAAGGCACAGGGTGGCTAGGAGGACGGGCAGAGAAGAAGCGAACCATGCCCACAGTCACCGCCGCAGCCTTGGCGCCCTGCTCGTCCGCCTTCACATAGCAACGCTGCAACACCTCGCTGAGGTAGAGCGGGCCCTCCGCAAAGCCGGACAAATCCGCCTGCATGGTGAAAATACGCTTCACGCCGCAGGACTTCAGAGCATTCGTGAGGGAGAATGTATCCGTGCGCTGCTCAAAGCGGGGCATACCCACGCGCACCTGGCAGCGTTCAGCCGCAGCGAGCGCCTTGCAGATAGAATCGAACTTCTGCGGGGTGAGCGTCTCCGCAAATGCGCGGGCATCCTTGCATACGGGCAGAATGGACAGGAAGCAACCGGGAACGCCCTCCTCCTTATTCGAGCGGAAGAAAAGAGCCAGCGCCTGCCAGTCATCCCCGGCGGCGTAGGTGTAGCGGTCGGTCTTGAACATCATCGGCACCTCACGCTCCGAACCATCGGCGCAGCGGAACGGAGTCGGGCGAGTCATTTCCGGAGCAAAGGGAATGCGCCACTTCTCCTCCAGCGCAATGGCATTGGCAGCAATCATTGCGCATTGACCGCCCTGCAAATCAGCAGGTTTGATAATGCTCGGAATCATACCGCGGGTTTTCTCATCGGCCCAGGCATTCACCATATCTGCACTCTTGACCGCATTGGTCATAAGCGGGGCAGGAATCACCTCATCCACCTTGATACCGGGTTTGAGCTCCAGGCTCTTATCCACAAAAAGAGCATTTGCCTCGGCAGGGGACATAGCCGAGGGCGAGATACGCTCCGGCATGCTGAGCGAATCGAGCTCCCGGAGCGTCTCGCCGCGGGCCCCCTGCTTGAGGAGGCGCAGCACCCCCTCCAGACTGGCGGGCGAAAACACCACATTACCCTTTTGTTCCTGCACTACCTGGCGAAACATATCCAAAGCGAAACCGGGCGTTTCAGAAGCCGGTGCCGGAAAAAACGCCATCGTCATCAAAGCTGAAAGAATAAAACGCATTCTCATGCCTTATGGCTATAGTATAAACCGCCCCCGAAGTCAAGATTTTTCGGGCCCGGAGCCCCCTGCACAGCAGTTTATTCTTGGCTATTATGGCAAAGCATGGTAATATGGGGTCATGGTCAGAATATTAGCAGCAACCGATTTTACAGAAGAAGGGCAGGCCGTGCTCGACTTTGCCGCAGAAATGGTGTGCAAAACAGGTGGTAAAATGTACCTGCTGCACGCGGTAGAGCCCTGCATCATCGATGCCGCTGGCAGTCTTTCCGGCGGCAGCATGGGCGCGGGAGATATTCCCGGCAACCTGCCGAATGTGGATTACCAGCGCATGGACGCCTGCCAGGCCGTGCTTGCCATAGCCGATGCCCGCGCCAAGCAGCTGGGCGAGCAAATCAGCAAGAAATGGGGTATCCCGATTTATGCCAAGGCAGAGGAAAGCGATGATATTGTGGACTGCGTACACCAGTTCTGCAGCCGCCACAACATCACCCAGCTGGTCATCGGCAACCGCCACCATTCCCTGCTCACCTCCATCCTGCTGGGCAACACCGCAGAAAAGCTGGTGCGCGCCGCACGTATCCCCGTGACGGTGGTTCCCTGTGGGCCTAAAGCAAACCACTGATGATCATTCTCTTTCTGGGAGATGTGGTGGGGGAGCCCGGGCGCTGTGCATTATACCGCGTCCTGCCCGAACTGCAGGCCGAATACGCAGTAGACGCCGTGGTTGTAAACGGCGAAAACGCTGCCGGGGGCAAGGGTATCATCCCCCGGCTGGCGCGCGAATTCATGGAAAACGGGGTGCATGTCATCACCCTGGGTGACCACGTGTGGGATCAATCTGACCTGATTCCCTGGTTGCCCGAGGCCCCGAATGTGCTGCGTCCCTTCAATCTGCAACCCGGCACACCCGGGTTCGGCAGCTGCATCATCGACACCCCGGCAGGGCGGCTCGGCGTGCTCTGCCTGCAGGGGCGCACCTTCATGCGCCCGGGGGCAGAGAACCCCTACACGCAGGGGTACGACGAAGCCCTGCGGCTGCGCGAAGCCGGAGCCCAGGCGCTCCTGGTGGATTTTCACGGTGAAACCACAAGCGAGAAAATAGCCATGGGCTACCGGATGGATGGCGTGGCGAGCGCCGTCATCGGCACGCACACGCACGTGCAGACGGGAGACGAGCGCATCTTGCCCGGCGGCACAGCCTACCTGACCGATGCCGGCATGTGCGGCAGCCGCGATGGCGTTATCGGGCGCGATGCCGAATGCGTGCTGCAAGGGCTTATCACCAACCTGCCGAACCGCTTCCCGATTGCAGGCTTCCCGGCCATGGTGAATGGCGTGGTGGTAGAAGTAGACACCAGCACCGGCAAGGCCACCCGCATAGAACGAATCACCCGCGTATACGACGAAAAATGATGGATGTGGAACGATTTGGCGGCATTGCCCGCCTGTATGGCGTGAAGCCGGCCGAACGGCTGGCACAGGCACGCGTGGCAGTGGTCGGCATTGGCGGCGTGGGTTCCTGGGCCGCAGAAGCCCTGGCGCGCAGCGGTGTGGGCACCATTATCCTGCTGGATATGGACGATCTCTGCATCACCAACACCAACCGCCAGATACATGCGCTGGACGGCAACTACGGCCGCGCCAAGGTAGAGGCCATGGGCGAACGCCTGCGCGCCATCAATCCCGCGGTCCAGGTGGAGGAAGTCATGGCCTTCTATACCGTGTCCAGACCGGAGCGACTCTTTGATACCCAGCCGGATGTGGTGGTGGACGCCATTGACAGCATGCGCCCGAAAGCCCACCTCATAGCCGAATGCTACAAGCGCAGCGTCCCGCTGGTGACCTGCGGAGGCGCCGGCGGGCGTATCGATGCCGGCTGTATCTCCGTGGCCGATCTGGCGCGAAGCGGCGGGGACAACATGCTCTCCCAGCTCCGCAAGACCCTGCGCAAGGAATACGGCCTGCCGCTGCAGGACAAGTGCCCGGAAATCGGCATCCGCTGCGTGTACTCGCCCGAGCGCCCACGCTTCCCGAAGTGCGATGGCACCGTCAGCTGCGAGCGGGAGTCCCACCAGAAGGGAGGCATCGGCTGCGCCAGTGGATTCGGCTCGGCCACCCACATCACCGGCACCTTCGGCTTCATGATGGCCGGGGAAGCCCTGAACATCTTAACACGAGAACACACATGAAATTCAACGACCGCACCGCACGAGCCAATAAACACACTGCCAAAGCCGAAGCCCGATTCGAAAAAAAGCCAGCCGCCACCATTGTGGTGAAACCTCGGCCCGAGGGTGAATTGCAGGATATTCTGGAAGAACAGCCGCAGGGGCTTTACCTGGTGCTCGACTGCGTACAGGACCCGCACAACCTGGGAGCTATTCTGCGCACGGCGGATGGCGCCGGGGTTGCGGCAGTCATTGCGCCGAAAGACAAATCGGTGGGCATCACTGAAACCGTGCTGCGCGTTTCGGTGGGAGCCGCAGAAAATGTACCCTTTGTGCAGGTGACCAATCTGGCCCGCACCATGAAGCAGATGAAGGATGCCGGCATCTGGTTCGTGGGTACCTCCGACCACGGCGACCGCTCGGTATACGATATTGACTTCAAGGGCGGCATTGCGCTGGTCATGGGGGCCGAGGGCGATGGCATGCGACGCCTCACCGAGGAAAACTGCGATTTCCTGGTGCGCATTCCCATGGCGGGCAAGGTTCCTTGCCTGAATGTATCAGTGGCCACCGGCGTGTGCCTGTACGAAGCCGTGCGCCAGCGCAATCTGTAACACCCCCCCGCAAGCATCCTGCGCATGGGCTGCATCATCGACATCGAACCGCCACCCGGCACCCTGGTGCGCTTTATCTCAGACCTGCACCTGGGACACGAACGCTGCGAGGCACCGGCCGTAGCAGACCTGGCGCCGCTGCTGCGCGGGGTGGGCATTCTGGTGGTGGTGGGAGATTTAGCCGAAACCCGCCCATGCGACTGGCAAGCCCGCGGCATGGCAGCCCGGGAAGAACTCCGCGAGCTCTGCCGCACCCATGGGGTGCAGCTGGTCGAAATCTCTGGCAACCACGACCCGGACACCCCTGCTCTGCTGGCGCGTTTCTGGGGCGGCCAGGTAGTCGCCATGCATGGCCATGCGCTTCATAAGGAGGTGGCGCCCTGGAGCTGGGAATACCTGCGCAACAAGCAGGCCTGCCGCCAGCTGATTGCCGCCTACCCGGAGGCCGATACCCATCTCGAAAGCCGGCTGGAACTCTCGCGCGCCATGTGCCAGCTCACGCCCCCCATTCTGCGCCGGGAGGGAATCCGCAACCCGCTTCTGCGAGGTTTTCTCCACTGCTTCTGGCCGCCGCAGCGCCCCATCGGCATTGTGTGGAGCTGGCTCACCTGCGCCCGCCGGTGCGAGCAATTCACCCGCCGGTTCTTCCCGGAAGCCAGGGTTGTCATCTTCGGGCACCTGCACCGTTTCGGCAACTGGCGCTTCGGAACCAGGCGAATTCTGAACACGGGAGCCTGGTTCAGGCACGCAACGCCGTATGTGGTTGATATGCGCGATGCACGGCTGATTGACTACAAAAAAATCGCTGAGATGGAACACAATTTTCAAAACTGACGATTTTTTTGGAAAGAAACGTATTTATAGCTTGCGTTGAGCATCTTAGAATGTTATATTCTGCGCGTTACCGCAACCTCTTATACAACTATGAACAAGACTCAGCTTATCGACGCCATCCAGAAGGAACTCGGTCCGGACGCCACCAAGAAGTGCGCCGCCGATGCTCTGAACGCCACTCTCGCCGCCATCACCAAGGCTGTTGCCACGGAGAAGGTGCAGCTTGTCGGCTTCGGCACCTTCGAAACCAAGACCCGCCCGGCTCGCACTGGTCGCAACCCCCGCACTGGTGAAACCATGACCATTCCGGCCAGCAGCGTGGTAAGCTTCAAGGCTTCCTCTGCTCTCAAGGGCTGATTTCCGGCAAAAACAAGTTAAAAAAAGCCAATGAAACAGTAATGAAAAAAATTACGGTTATAGAAGAGAGTGTAACAATAACAACCACCGAAGAATTCCAGACATATATTAAAACCATCAAATAAAGGATAAAACATTATGGCAATAAAAAAATCAGTATTACCAATTATTCCAGTGCGCGGATTTGTAATGTTTCCGAAAACAGTATTTCATTTAA
>JAZOTC010000007.1:0-43703 GCA_045657445.1 Akkermansia sp.
GATAGATTATTTTTCGGAAGGCAGCATGGTCATTTGGTATATGTCAGCTGAGGATGAAATCCGCTCTCTCGATGCCCTCAGTTGCAATGTTGAACTGCGTATTCACCCTGCCATGCTCCTGCCCAAAGATGACGCCATCGCTCCCTTGTTCCGATACCTCATGCGCAGCTCTGTTTGGAGAGAATGCCTACAGCCACCGTGTGAAGGTAACGACGAAATTTTGTTTTCCTGAGAATCGAGTAAAAGAGTACCAGATGAGACAGCATAACAAAAATGCAGGAAACGCGCAACAAAATGCCCGCCGCGAGCGTCTATTTATTAGAAAATCTGCACTTTCTGCAATTTTTTGTTGCGGAATCGGTGCCGGGAAGTATTATCTTATGTAAAGGAGATAGAGAATGAAACGCTCAAGAAAGAAAACATTTTTCATAAGTTTATTTACTTTTATATGGGGCTTCTTGGTTGTCTATCACGGAATATTGTCTTCGGTGACCGCCGGTAATCTGGAATGGCGAATGTATCATGTGCTCCCGCATACTCTTACTGTAGAAGCAATCCACTTGGATAATCAATTGATATGTTGTTCGATATGTGTGGGAGGTCGAGCAACAGAGCTGGGTATTACAAATTCTCCCAGAGCATTAAACATCGATACATCGTCTTCTCTCGTTTCTTTCGGTAATCAGCATATTACTCTGGAAAATGTTAAAATCGACGAAATTGATGCACCTATGGTCACCTTCTTAACATTAAAAGAAGGTACAGAAGGCAACATTTCGTTTATTTCCATATTCCGGCAATATCAAAGGATTTTGTCGTATTGATAGTATTATTTGGTCATAAGTAGATGGAGCATCTTAGCATGCGGCTATCTCATTGATTATCGTCACCTGAAATCCTCGCAAAAACGCTAAAATCCTTTCCTCTCTTAGTTATGTCCATGCCCACCATCTTCCCCAGAATCCTTGCCATCACAGCCCTGTGCCTCGCGGCGGTGGGGGTGAGCTCTTGCATATCTCGCATGCACAGGGTAGCCTATGAATACCCCCGCAGCTATGAAGGTGCATGGTTAGAGAACAACAACGTTCCCAAGGATGGCAACGCCGCCGACATGAAGTTGACAAAACGCCTGCATGTGTATGAATGCGACGGTCAATGGTATCTGCCCGTTTCGCGCATCTGCTACACCAAGAAAGTGATACAAGTGGAACCGACAATAGCATATCTGATAGACAATGTTTCACATGAGGACAAGCAACAATATTATCTTCCCATATCACCCGAATTCGCTGGCAAGCTGCGCACCGCTTCCCGACACAGAAGCAGCCAAAGAGAGTTGACGGACTATATTACGCAGACCAAATTGTTGGCGTCTCTGCCATCGCAAGCCAAGGCATATCCTGTTCTCATGCCCATAGGCGGCGAAGAAAATGGGGATTTGTTGGTACAAACGGATGCGCATGTCGGGCCATCCGCCATTCTGGCTTATCCTGCGGCGGCGGTTCTCTTTGTGGTAGATATTCCGGTTACGGTGGCATCTACCACGGTTGCTATTTTGGGAGTCATCATCTCTATTCTCTTGAATGGGGGCATAGTCCACTAAATCAAAACTCGTCATTCACTCTTTTTTTCGGAGACATGGCGCAGAGTGCTTTTCCATGGCGCGCAAGCGTCTTTTTATCCCCTTGCAAGCGATGTTTCATTTTAGGTTGCGACTCGGTGAAAAAGGGAGCTTAAACATCTGATTCTGTGTAGCTTACCAGTTCGAGACATCTTTGCTTGTCACAGAGTTGCTATCGCTCCAAAATCGCCTACCTGTCACGGCGTAGGGGGAACCCCGAAGACGGAAGCTCACAGAATCAACAGATTGTAGATTCGAGACATCTTTAGTGACCCTGAAAAGCATTTGAGCTTAGGAAAACGAGCTTCCGGCATCGCGTGTCGCAAAAGAGGGTGGGCAAAATGAAATACAGCATTCGAGATTAAGGATTTACCTTCTGTTCAGAGTACAGCTGCCCGGAGCATTTATACATGAACACTTGGAGGAAATTCTTCCGCTGTAGCAACATGACAACAAACTCTCTTCTGCCGGACTTGAACAAGATGTGGCTATATGGTAGAATAATCCTGCTCTTCCGTTATCAGTTCCGGCTGATAGGTGTCTACGGCACTTCTCAGCGGAGAGTAAACCGGTCCTGTCCGCTGTGTGTATCGTAGCCGCAAAGGTACGGAACAGCAGTTGAACCTGACTGGAAGAGAAAGAAGTCATGCGAACTATAACCATGATTGAGCTGATAGTGCTCATCTTGCAGGTAATCCTGTTTGTGATGAAAGTCTCACGATGAGTAAATAGGCTCCACCCGGTCGGATTGACTCCCCGACCGGGTGTTTCTCTCTCTTGAAAAATAAAAAGTTTCGTAAAACTATTGACAAAAAGTCATGATTGACTATAATAAACCCATCAGAATTATAGTTCGCTGATACAATTTCTCTTGGAACGCTCCCGCTTAGTCACCGGGGGCGTTTCTATTTATTCTGTCCGCTTGGCCACCGGGCGCATTTTGTGCCGCCCGTCCTACAGCTTCCCGGCCAGTATCTCGCCCATCAGCAGTATCGACATCTACGACAAGAGTCTGTACGAGGCTGAGGAATCCGCCAACAAGTTCGCGACGGAGCTTATTCAGTCAATCACCGGCTTACCCAATATCCGGTGGTGGCATCGCAATATCGCGCGAACAGGTTTCGCTATCAATGGCTTTATCAATCACTATCCGGATTTTATCGTGCGGACGCGCTCCGGGAAGATTGTCATCATCGAGACCAAGGGCAACCATCTGTCCAACGAGGAGACACTGGCCAAGCTGCACTTGGGCAGAGCGTGGCAGGAACAAGCCGGGCCGGGGTATCGCTATTTCCTCGTGTTCCAGGACAAGGATATCAGCATGACCGGGGCGTACCCCATGAGCGAGTTCCTCCAGATTCTGGCCGAACTGTAAACAACGCACAAAACATCATCCGCAACCACATGCCCCGCACCCGGTAGACCAAGGGCTCCACTTCGAGCAAATCCTCCCCTTGCAGCCTGTTTTTTGCGCCATCGGCAACAAGTATGCAGGAAACTTGCAACAAAATGCCTGCCGCGCTTGAACAGAGGAGCAGGAATTGATATAATACACGTAACAGATACATGCTTAACCTCAATGAATCGCCACCTCAAAATCGCGAGCTATGTGGTATGCCTTTTATCCGTCATTTTACTGGAGGGGTGCATATCGCTTTATACAGGGCGCTACACTGTTATTGACACAGGTGGGGCCATCTCTACCATAGGCCGAGAGGAACCGGGGCTGCACTACACATATCGCGCAGAGCTTCGGCCGAACTACTTTGTCCACAACAAAGTGTGGAAGAAAGGCGATACCTATATCGTACAGATTCCTGTCACCTATGCTCCGGCCCGAGAATCAGTCATCGTGCATGGCAGAGGGAGGAAAAACACCCCTAACCTGTGGCGCTGGCCCGATTCACGACGTAGCAAGGGCGAGGCTGCCGGAACTCCGGTAGAATACTACTATGCACTCATGAACGAACAGCAGTACCGGCGGCTGACGTTCCGGGTCAAACGAATCACAAAGGAACACGAGCGCCCCTTCTATCAGGTTCCCGTTCATCCGGCATCAGAAATCGACCTGAGCGGAGCCGAGCTCGTGCTGGACTCGGAGGCATCTCTGAAGAAGAATGATGTGCGCTCTCCCCACTTGGAATTCTGGCATGCTGAACGGCAGGTTCCCGACCGCAGAACATGGTACAACTACTCCCTCATGCCTCTCAGCTGGGCTGCCGAGGTGGCGGATATTCCCCTCACTATCGTTGCTACCCCTATCGGTTGGTTGGTGGATGCAATATACGAGCCCCTGCATAACTGACGCAAACAGCTAGGGGCCTCATCCGGCTAGGTTTCTGGTGCACATCACAGCTCCGACCATCGCTTGCAACCTGTCTCGGCGAAGCCTTGGCGGAGACGGAGTGTCTTTTTATCCCCTTGCAAGCGATGTTTCTTTTTAGGTCGCTACTCGCTGAAAAATGCGCCTTAAACTACAGATTCTGTGTAACTTGCCAGTTCGAAACATCTTTGCTTGCCGAAGAAGCATCATTACCCCAAAACTGCCTACCTGTCGCGGCGTAGCACGCAGTGCGAAGACGGAAGCTCACAGAATCAACAGATTGTAGATTCGATACGTCTTTAGTGACCCTAAAAGGCTTTCTCGCTTAGGAAAACGGGCTTCCGTCTTCTCTACGATACGCCGCGACAGGTATCTCCGCTAAAGCTTGGGGCTTCGCGTGTCGCTATACTCCCTTGCTACGCCCTCACAGGTCGCCGAGACAAGTCGGCTTTTTGGCCTTTTGGAGCCGTTTTGCGCCCGGCGGGGCGGTGGCGGGGCTTGCAAGCGCTAGGGTGGGCGTAGCTTTAGCGAAGTCCCCTGCAATGTCTACGCTTGCGTAGCTATTGAAAATCAATGAAAAGCAAAAACCGAACCAGATTGTTTTCTGATTCGGGTTCTGGGATTAAGTGGAGTTAATACGCCATCTGCTTGGAAAAACTGAGCCCGGAATTCGCTTTTTTCGTTTTCCCTACGTTCAGCCCAAGCAAACATGGAATCACATTGTAATATATTGGATAGAAGCGTTTTATGAAATCGGCTTCGCAATTCTGGAGCCTGTCACATCGCTTGCAAGAGGGCGGGCAAAATGAAATACAGCATTCGCGGAGGATTGACAAAAGCAACACAAAACACCACCTGCAAGACTAGGACACCTCCAAAGCCGGGCAAGAATGAGCCCCGGCTCGAGCCCTACCCTTGCAAGGTGTCTTTTTGTTTCCTTTGGCCGTCATTCCGCAGGTGGAGCCTGCTTAGGAGCCGGGGGCGGCTGCATGTGGTAAACTTCCATCCGGTGCAACATAGAACAGGGGTTAAACTTTTATGTAAGCGGTGGTACGGGAGGCGCCTATTTTGCGAATTTCACCGTTATCGAGCATCTGTTTCAGAGTGCGTTCAATGAGGGAGGCGCTGATATCCGGGCAAGCTGCTATAATATCAGCCTTGCGGATTTTACCCGGTTTTTGTTCAAACATCATTCTGATACGTTCCATCTTATTGAGTTTTGAACAGGTAACATGCTCCACCCGGCACTCAAACTCGCGATACGCTTTCAGGATGATGCTCAGCAGATACTGCAAAAAGGGAAGATAGTTATTGTTCGCCGTATCCCAGCCCGCGCTACTCTCCTGCAAGACTTCGTAATAGGTCTGCTTGTTTTCTTCAATCAACTTCTCCAGACTGATATATTTGCCGACAATGTAGCTATGCTGATAGAGCAACAAGAGGGTGAGCAGACGACTCATTCGCCCATTGCCGTCATTGAACGGGTGAATACACAGAAAATCAAAGACAAAAAGCACCAATAATATCAACGGATCACAACCCCCCTGTGCAACAGCCTGCTTATATGCATCGCACAAAGAACGCACCGCATCAGGTGTTTCAAATGCCGGAGTAGGCGTGAAACGGATATGCTGCCGGTTGCCGGCGGCATCCGTCTCCGCTATCAGATTATCAGCATTCTTCCAGTGTCCCCCCATGCCGGAGGGGTGGAAAGAGTATAAATCCCGGTGCAACTGCAGGATGGTATTCGGATTCACAGGAATATACTCATAATTTTCATGAATGGTTCGTAACACATCCCGGTACCCGGCAATCTCCTTTTCATTCCGGTTGATTGGCTCTACCTTCTGCAAGACCAAATCTTTTAATCTCGCATCGGAGGTATAGATGCCTTCAATTCTATTAGAGGCATCCGTACTTTGAATCACGGCTATTTCCAGCAGACTCTTCAGAACATCTTTTCTTGCCGTGATAAATAGCGTCTGTTTGCCTCGGTATTCGTGTATAGCCGACAACAGATTGCATATTTCCGGCGTAAGTAAAGGCCCGGGTAAATTCAAATAATTGAATGTTCTCATGACTGCTTGCTGTTTCTCTGCCCACACTTTAGCACATTACTGCCCACTTTCAAGCTAAAAGTGTGCAGTAATTCCATTAAAGTGGGCAAAAAGTCCGGTGTGGGCACCGCAAACGCACTCCGGGAAAATAGTCATCATCGAGACCAAGGGCGACCATCTGGCCAATGAGGAGACACTGGCCAAACTGCACCTGGGGAGAGTGTGGCAGGAACAAGCCAGAGCCGTATTTGGCGTTTTCCCGCACTAACAGCTTGCAGAGCCTCCCGGATTCTGGTAGTATGACACCGTAACAGATACGCGCTTAGTTATGGCCATGCCCACCTTCCCCCAAATCATGGTAACCACAGTCCTGTGCCTTGCGGCGGTGTTATGCACCGCATGCCAGCGGAATGAATCCGAAAATGCGCTACTGGCAGCAGCCTCGCAAGGACAAACGCAGTACATTCAAAGCCTGCTGGAACAGGGGACAAATGCCAACGCAGAGGGCGAAGGGGGATTGACACCACTGCACCTCGCTTCACAGGCCGGTCATACAGAGGCGGTTCGACTGCTGCTGGAGTTCGGTGCAAATCCCAATGCTGTGGCGGATTCCTACGGGCAAACGCCACTTTGGCTCGCAGCCATCAATAACCATGCAGACATCATTCGCCTGCTCATGACCGCAGGAGCAGATGCCACGCAGATTAGCGGACGAGCTAAAATCACGCCCCTCATGGTTGCAGCTGAGCGTGGCTATACAGATGCGGTAAAGGCACTTATCGATGGAGGAGCCGATGTCAACCACATGATTCGCTGGGAACGTCGGGCAGATAAATGCCACATGACCGCATTATCCTTGCTCTGCTACCGGTTCGGGGATTATTACACTGATGAGCATCTGAATGCAGCTCGCGTACTGTTGGCTGCAGGGGCAAATCCTGTTCTTCCGCCCGATTCCGGCGCGGTGAAATATCAGCCCATCTGCGGGGCATACCGCATTGCTGTTGCTAACGGCAAGACAGAGCTGCTTCAAACCCTGCTTGACGCAGGTGGTCTCATGGGGATTGAAAAAGAGGTCATGAGAGAATGCATAGAAAACCAGGTAGCATCGCTTGCTGCCGCGCGGCAGGCATGTGGCCCGGAAGTTCCTGAATTACCCACTGAAAAGGCTGCCCGAGAACTATTAACCCGATATATTGTTTCCCAGGATTTGCAAGACCAGGACTTCTCCGAGGCCGGGCAAGAATGAGCCCCTTCTCTCGTCCTGCCCTGCAGCTCATCACGGCGTAGGCTTGTCGCAGCCGGAGTATAAACTATTAGCGCTATTAGCAGAAAATAAGAAAACAGCCCCGACGGGAATCGAACCCATATCTGCCCTTTAGGAGAGGGCCGTTCTATCCATTGAACTACGGGGCCAGCTCTGTTTGCGAGATTTTTCTGTGAGGTTATGCCTTGAAGGCTTCGCGCACGCGCTGCAGCTGGTCGTCATCCAGGTGGGGTTGCAGCTCAGGCAGCATGCGGGCAAAGTATTCGGCAGGGGTCCAGCCGTGGAGCGGCTGGGGGGTGGGCTTTTCGAATGCCCAGGTGGGTACCGGCAGTGCCAGATCCAGAATCACCGGCGAGAGCGGAGCCATGCGGCAGAGCGCATCGGTGGCTTCCTCGGCCAGCGCCGGGTATGTTTCCAGCGCGCGAAGCACAAAGGAAAGGCTCAGGCGGTTCGGTGTGGTGGTGAGCTCATCCAGGAATTCCTCCATGCGGGATTCCTCCACCTCCAGCAGGGGCTGAAGCAGCGGCAGCACGCGCATATCGGCCATGCTGAGGAGCGCATCCAGCAGGGTGGTGGGGGTGAATTCATCCTGCACAAGGCGGGAAACCAGTTCCTGCACGCCAGCCAGGTGCTCGGTGGGGCCGGGCTGGGCAAGGGTAGCCACATAGGTGGCAGCCTTGCGGCTCAGGCTCTCATCTGTTTCCTGGGTAGCGTAGGGAATCAGGGATTTCCATCCCTCGCCCTTGCGGCCGGTGATGAAGCGGGAGAGCTGGATAAGGGAACTCTTGCGGGCAGCTTCAGTGGTGCGGGTGACAAAGATGTCGTATATCTCGAAGTTTTCCTCGAGTTTCTCTTCATCATTGCTGGCCATGAGTCCGCAGGCCATCATGGTAAGCGGCCACTGGTCGGCGCCGATTTCGTGGACACGAACCGGGTCGTGCGCCATGGCAGCCAGGCGCTCCAGTTCCGATAATCCGGTAAAATTGTCCTGATACAGCCCCATGGTGAAATCAAAGGCCTACGTTAAACTTGGTTTCGCCCACTTCGGGGGTCTCGCCAAAGGGATTTTCGAGCGGGTTTTCCTTTTGCTCCTCGGGTGCGGGCAAGGGTTCCACCGGGGTGGGGGCTTCTACATCCAGCAGAGAGAGGCGCAGCTCCACGGTCTGGTCGGTGACCAGCGTGCTGGTGGGGCACTTGGCCTTGCACTGCTCATACCAGTTGCGGGCGGCTTCCTTATCTCCCTTTTCCTTGGCCAGGTCGCCGAGCATGAGGTAGGCCAGTGCGGAATAGGGGTTGGCTTCCATCTGGGCAAGGCGGGTCCAGGTGGGCACGGAATCCTTACCCTGCTGGAGCTGGTAGGTGGCCACGGCAGCAAGGGCGCGGGCACGCAGCGGCAGCGGAGCCGCACTGGCCGCTACATTTTCCAGCGATGTCACGCCGGCTTCCTCGCCCTTGGCGAGCTGAGAAAGGCCGCTCATAAGCTCGGCGGTAATGGCGGAGGGAGTACCGGCATACTGCTGCTGCAGGGCCTGCAGGACGGCGGCATCATATTCATCCGGGGTGGCTACGCCTTCAACCGGGGAGCTGAGCTTCATGGCCTGCACCACCTGGGCGGCGGCTTCCTTGCGAAGATCGTTGCGGTGGGAGAAGAACGCAATCACGCAACCGGCTGCAATGCCGAGGGTGATACCACCCCACATGAGTTTCTTGTAGTGGGCATTGAGGAACTGTTCGTGTTTGGAAGGGCCGATGGCAATCTCACCGATGGCTTTGATTTCCTCCGGGGAAAGCGGCTGTATGTCCTCGTTGTTCTTGTTGTTGGTATCCATATGAATTTAACGGTAAAGGTTATTGAGTGAGCGAAGGCGCTCGAGGTCGAAATAGTTATTGAAGCCCAGGTTGTGGTAGATTTCCAGCGTGGCCTTGGAGCGGTTGAGGGTGTAGAAATGGATGCCGTCCACCTCGGCATCGAGCAGCTCGCTGCACTGGTTGCTGGCGTAGTTGATGCCGATGCGCTCAATGGAGTTCTTATCGCCACCGGCGCGCAGCATGGCCTTGAGCAGGCGGGCCGGGAAATTCGTACCTGCTGAGAGGTCGGCCATGCGGTTCATGCTGGAAATGGAGGTTACCGGCATGATACCCGCGATGATGGGCACATCGATATCCATGAGGCGGCAGCGGTCGCGGAAATCAAAGAAGGCGTGGTTATCGAAGAAAAGCTGCGTGCAGATGTAATCGGCGCCCTCATCCACCTTAGCTTTCAGGAAATCCATTTCCTTGAGGCGGTTGCGGGAATCGGGGTGCCCTTCCGGGAAACCGGCCACACCCAGAGTCAGGCGATAGGGAAGATGCTGGCGCTCCTCCCAGCTGCGGATGAAGCGCACCAGGTCGGCAGCGTGGCGGAAGGCATCGCCACTGGGGTCATAGGCTCTGTTGCGGGGAGGGTCGCCACGCAGCACCATGATGGCCCGGGCCCCTGCCCCGATGTAGCTCTGCAGAATCTCCTCGATTTCTGCCTCTGTGTGCCCCACGCAGGTGAGGTGCGGCACCGTGGGAATACCGCGGCTCTGGATATCATGCACCAGGGAGCGGGTCAGCTCGCGAGAACTGCCACCTGCCCCATAGGTGACACTCACAAAGCTAGGATGAAAATCCTGCAATTTGACCACCGTTTCCAGCAAAGAAGCGGCACCCTCCGGGGTCTTCGGCGGGAAGAACTCGAACGAGAAGCTCGGGGTACGGTCAAAAAGTGCAGTCATGGGTTGCTATGGTTGGTTCAGGGAACCGGGGTAAACTCAGCATCGACCTCCGGCAGCTCCTGCGGAGCAGCAGTGGGCTGGGTGTTCATCTCCGGGATATCACCAGCTTCCAGGCGCAGATCGCGCCCGCTCATGAAGGGGGAAACAATCACCTCATCGCCAAGGCGGGGCTTGCGGTTAGCCTCTGCCGCGGGGTCTTCCACACCGCCGAACTTAACCTGCTTGACGGCTGCGGTGTACTGGCCGGATTCTTCATCGACGCCATCCACCATAGCCTCGCAGACAATATAATCCTCGCGGCGAAGCGCAATCAGCAGACCCTCCTTCACGGGAGTATGCCCCGCTGCCTTGAACAGCACCACGGCATGTTCCTCCAGGTAGGCCGTCACGGAACCCAGCACAGCCGCCTGCGAATCATCACCATCATCGGCAGCAGCGGTTTCCTCCATTTCCTGACGACGCTTGGCCGAGGCGATGACGCTGTTTTCTTCAGCGGCCGTCACCTCATCCTCGCTTTTCTTATCCTCCGCCTCGGCAGCAGCGCGGGCAGCAGCCATTTCAGGAGTATCCACATCCGTCTCCAGCCGGGCCATGCGGGCTTCATGCTCCATCTGGCGCTTTTCATACTCATTTATCTTCAACTGAGTATGATACATATCATACTGCTGCTGGCGAGCCGGAATCAGCACCACAAAAGCATAGAACATGAGTCCTACCGTAAGGACAAGAAGAGCAAGGATTGTTACTCGAAAGGCGTTCATGCGGGAAAGTATAGCAAAAACAGTTGCGTATTCAAGAAAAGAATCTGTCAGAAAATCCGCTCGTTTTTGGCATACATGCTTGATTTCTGCTTGCAAGTTTGCGCGCGCCGGGCTATAACTCTAGCGATACAATGTTAAACCTGCCAAATACACTTACGCTTTCCCGCATCATCCTCGTCATTGTCTACACCCTCGCCCTGACGTGGGATGGCAGCATGTCTCCCCACACCAACGAAATCACCGGTGGGTGGTTCGAACCCATTTCCATCACCGCTTGTATTGCGCTCTGGGCCTTTGTTGTGGCGGCCATCACAGACTTTTTCGATGGCTACCTGGCCCGCAAATACAATCTCGTGACCAGCTTCGGCAAGCTCATTGACCCGCTGGCCGATAAAATTCTGGTAAGTGCTGGTTTCATTTATCTGACAGCTGTGGGCATGTGCCCGTTCTGGGTTACCATTCTCATCATCTTCCGCGAGTTCCTGGTGACGGGGCTGCGCCAGCTGGCCGTGGCTCAGGGCGTCGTGATAGCGGCAGATAAATACGGCAAGTGGAAGACCGCCGCCCAGCTGACCTACTGCATCGCCTGCATGACGCATCTTGCCTATGGCGGCAACCTGTTCGAGCCGCTGCGCTCGCTGAGCATGGGCGAAATCGCCTGGTGGTTCCGCGAAATCACGCTGTGGCTGAGCGTCATCCTCACGCTGTGGAGCGGCGCCAACTACTGCATCCAGAACCGCAACCTGCTGCATGGTTAAACCGATATTTCCCACCCTTTCTGCAATGAACAAACTTCTTACCTCACTTTGCTGCCTTACAACAGCAGCGATTATTTCCAGCTGCCAGAACGAGCCCTACAAGGGATTTTTCCTGACAGAAGCCACCAATCCCGAAGGCGGTGCCGCCTTCAACATCCGGTACAACGGGCGCATGTATAACCGCATGCCCATCATGAGCCTCGACCACTTTGAAAAGTTCAAATCCTTCATGGCAGACGATGGCTCCTACGGCATTGTGTTGTACACCTCCAAGAAATACCGCCTGCGTCTTTTCTCCGAAACCCAGCAGAATCTTGGCAAGTTGATGCTGCCGGTGTTTGATGGCATTGCATTCACCCCTATGCTGATTGACTGCGGCATCACCGATGGCCAGGTAATCATCTGGGACGGTCTCAACGGCTACGACCTGCGCCGCATCAGCGAAACAGTCGACCCGGTAGACGAAGAAATGGAGAAAAAGCGCTACAAGGAAGACAACCCGCGTCCCAAGCCCAATCTCCAGGAGGCTCCGCAGCTCAAGAAGGATGCCCACGGCCGTCTCATCCGCGAGCTGTACGCCTCGTCCAGCAACACAAGCGCAGCGGCAGCCCCCAAACCCACCTCTGCCGCCAAGCCAGCCACGCAGAGCACCGGCGCCAAACTCTTCTCTACCCGCAGACGTAAGAATCCGTGAGAATAGCACGCCTTGCAGCCCTGCTCCCTGCTCTCTGCGCCTCCGTTCTGGCGCAGACACAGGATCTGGTGTACCGCCTGCCAACGGATAACACAGCCCTATTCTCGACCGGAGGAGATGATTACTACGTGTATGTAGACCGCATCTTTGAAGGGCAGAAAACGCGGCCGTGGCAGGCCGGGACCTACGGCATGGTGCGTAATCCGTTCCGACCGCAGCCGGGAGCCCCGGTAATGTTCAGCCGTTTTCACGAGGGCATCGATGTAAAACCCATCAAACGAGATACCAACCAGGAACCCCTGGATGAGGTGCGCCCCATTGCCCCTGGGCAGGTGGTGCACGCCAGCAGTAACCCACGGCACAGCAACTACGGTCGCTATGTGGTAGTGGCGCACCGCGTGCCGGAAGGCATCATCTATTCTCTCTATGCGCATCTTGCAGCAGTAAAATGCCATGTAGGGCAGCGAGTCGGCACGGGCAATGTGCTGGGACGCCTGGGGTACAGCGGCGTCGGGCTCAACAAGACTCGAGCCCACCTGCACCTGGAAATCGGGCTCATGATCAACAGCCGCTTCGTCGATTGCTACCAGGGGGAAAACAAGCACGGCAACTTCAACGGCATCAACCTTGCTGGCTTTGACCCCACCGATGTGCTGAAAGCCTGCGAAAACGGCCAGCCGTTCTCCATATCGGCCTACTTCGCCACGCTCGAAGAGCACTACCGCGTGGCTGTTCCCTGCATCGGGTCGATGGATATCATGCGCCGCCACCCCTTCCTATACAAGGGTGACAAAACCGCAAAGCAGCGTCCCCAATCGCTGGAAATTGCCTTCACCGCCACTGGTGTCCCCATCGGCATCTATCCCTCTGACCGCAGCGTGCAGCAACCGCGCATCGTATCCTGCAAACCCATGCCCACCGTGCAGCAGAACTGCACCGTGAACAGAGTCAAGAACAGTAGTGTGAACGCAGCACTCACGCAGTCCGGCTTGCGATACATCAACCTTTTTCTGTGGAACGAAAGTTGAATCAACCTGCCACATCAAATACCACCTTTTACTGAATCATGAAGCCTCAAATCCTGCTCCTCCTGGCTACGCTGCTCCCCCCACTGGCATATGCTGATGCGACCCAGGCAGAACGACTCGTCCGCGAAGGCAAGCCGGCAGATGCGCTGGATGCCTTGGTTGTGGACGACTCCGTAGAGGCTGATTTCTGGCGTGGCAGAGCCCTCATTGAGCTGGGAAGACTCAAGGAAGCCGCCGAATCGCTCCGCAAAATACCGGATGCTCACGAGCTGTACCCCTATGCAGCCAAGGCCCTGCTCTATTGCGCGTGGAAGAACAGAGATGTGGATTTTGCCGTGATAGCCACCCCCATGGCTACAAGCAAGAACGCCGAGATATCCACCCTCGCCACAGCAGCCCTTGCCGAGTACTGGCTCACCAAGCCCAACAGCCAGGATAACACCGCGCTACAACGCCTCAGAGAACTGGCTAAGACCACTCCCGGATTCGAGTCCGTGCTGCGCCTGCTGGAGGTTGAAAATCTGCGACTCCGCGGCGATTATGATGCAGCCATTGCCCAGTGCCGTGCCATTGAGAGCGACACCAGCCAGCCGCTTGTCATCCAGCATCGCGCCAGACTGGCGCTCTCTTCCATCTATTACGATAAGGAAGCGATGGCGCCGGCAGACGAGGAAAAAGAATCCGCCCTGCCCGCAGATGAAGACGAGGAAGCAGACATCAGCAGCTTCGATGATGGCAAGGGCGAGGAAACCCTGCTGCATTTCATTTCATCGCACCCGGAATCGCCCCTCATCGAAGAAGCCTTCCGCCGCCTGTACCAGCGGGCCGCCTTCTCTCAAAGTGAGTATGCGCAAAGCAAATTGCGGGAATGGGCAAACGACCCGCTCAAATCACGCCGCGCAGCAAATGCCCTGCTCGTGCTGCAGCATCTGCAGAACCATGAAAACGCCCGGGAAATCCCGCTGGATGTCAGCTCTGCGAACACAGCTGCCGCCACCTGCCCCAAAGAACCTGCCACCCGCACCATCCTGCTGGAGCAGACACGCTGGTTCCTGGAGCGGGGGCAGATTCACGAAGCCCTGCTCTACATGGGCATGATACCCGGCGATGATGCCACACGCCTTTTCTACGAAACCCAGCTGCATGACCCCGCCCTGGCCTCCACAGCCCGAGCCTATCTGGAATGCGCCCGGAAAGCGCCCGATTCCCTGCGCGGGGTTGCTCTGGAAAATGCCCTTGTCTGCGCCCTGCTCTCCGAGGATAGAGAAACACAGGAAGCCGTGCTGAACCTGAAAGACATTTCCGAAGAGCAGCACTTCTCCCTGCTCCGCTCCCGCGCCGCCTACTGGCTGGGCAGGGACAACCAGAAAGCCGAGGCCGATATCAACATGCTCCTTGGCATGGCGGCGCCAAACCAGAATCTGCGCGCAGATGTGGAAATGGATTATGCCTACCTGCGCCTGCAGACCAACCCGGAAGCTGCGCAGGAACTCCTCCTCAAGAGCGCCATCAATAACAACCTCATGGAACTGAGCAGCGACCGCCAGCTTCGCTTCTTTGCCCTTCAGGAAGCCGCCCTCCGCGGCATTGCCGAAACAGGCTCCGCGCTCAATGTCAACCAGGAGTCCATCGCCATCATTCGCAACGCTGCCGGCAAGGTACGCAATCCGCAGGTGGTAGCCATTCTCACACTGCACCTGGCGCACCTGCTCACCACGGAAGGCGAATATGCCGAAGCCCAGCGGACACTTGCCTCGCTGCTGCGCAAGTATCCCAAAACGGACTTTGCCCCCCGGGCTCTCTTCATGCAGGCCAGAGTATCTGAACTCATCGGCACCATGGATTCCCTGAATCACGCCATCGCCTGTTACGAGGAATGCGCCGCCAGGAGCGAGGAAATGAAAATCCGCGCCCTGACCCGCCAGGCGGCTGTGCTGCTGCGAGTCGGAAACCACGAAAAATCCGAGCAAATCATCACCCATATGCTGCGCACTCATCCCGATATGCGCAGCCAGGACCGCGTCGTCGCCAATGCCATATTGGCCAACAATAAAGCACTGCTCGGTACCGATGAAGGCAGGAAGGAAGCCATTCGCATTGCCGGGCTGGCACTGGAAGAAAAATCGCTGGGCCGCTCGTGGAAATTCCGTGCGTACCTGCACCATGCCACCCTGTGCGAACGCTTCGGCATGTATGAGGAAGCCCTGAAGGATTATGAAGCAGTCCTTGCGCTTGGACCAGCCAGCGGCCCGAAACCCAGCGCTGCAGAGTGGCATATTCTCTACAGTGCGGGCTCTGGTTCTGTTCTGCAGCTCATCCACCTCCAGCGCTACAATGAAGCGGCTGAAAAAGCAGACCAGATTGCTGGGTGGAACAAGGAAAAAGCCGAGCTCTCCAAACGCAGGCAATTCTCCGACTGGGCAGAATTCATCCGCCAGACCAATTTTGTAGAGAACAAGAATCTTCCCTTCTAGTTCACCTCATACATATTCACCCACACAAAAAAGGGAGAGTCAGCCGACTCTCCCTTTTAAATTGCTCAGACCGCGCGTTCCAGTATCACGCATCAGACATGGATGTACTGCCCATAGCCGATTTTTTCCCACTGGGCTTACGGTCAGGACGCGGTGCCGGCGGAGTGGGCGTACCATCCCCCGCACCAGAGCCATTGCCATCATCATTCGTCGTACCCACGCGGTTAATCTCCGTCGGAATCGGGTCTTCGGTCAGTTTTCCACCCTCAACCCAGATTACCAGAGCACCCTCTGCATAAGCGCCGTAGGTCGATTTCGGGTCAATGTTGCGCATCTCCGTGTACAGGGCACGCAGGCGCTCCTTCGATGCGGGTTCCACGCCCTCGGCACCGCGGCGCAGATGCCCCGCATACGCAGCCATCATCATCTGCCGCTGCAGCTTGGAAAAGCCGCCCTGCGCCATCATTTTGCGCACATGGGCATTCGCCTCTTCATATGATTTAATCTGCAAGGCCTCCACGAGTGAAGTGGGGTCAAAAGACAGTCGATTCCGAAGCTCCTCATCATCTCCGGCATTCCGCGCATCCGACAAATCGCGGGGCATGCGGATATCGTAGTCGGAGGCCTCAAGCAGCAATTCCGCCTTTCTATCCCCCCTTGCTCTGCGAGCCCGTTCCAGCAGCTTCTCCTGCTTGTAGAAATTGTCCAGATGCACCCCCAGTGCAGCAAGCGCCGTATCCGGATCCTTCATTTCATCGGGGGTCTGGACAATAGCGCGCAGATTTTCTCTGGAATCAACAACAGCCAGGCAAGGATAACTCCAGATACCACCCGGCAGGCGCTTATTGCCCAGGCGCTTCTCCATATCCTTTTTCTGGCGTTCATCGGGCAGCTGGTACACGGGCATCTCCAGGAAAGTAGCCTTGCCCACATAGGGAGCTATCTTATTCTTCTTGATAAACGCCTCGTAGGCCTTCTGGCTCACCTTGTCATAGTTTGCCCCGTAGACAAAAATCACAATGGGATTTTTTCCCGCCTTGGACAAAGCATCCGGATACGTGCGGGCAACGGCGGCCCAGGTCGGCATCAAAGCCAACGCCCCCATAGCCAGCATCATGAAAATCTTTTTAATCATCTGTCTAAATCTCGTTGTTCCGGTTAACGTTGCTGCTTACCATACACATAGAAACCAGCGATACCCGGCTCGTACTTATCGCCCTCGCGCAGCATGCGTACAAACTTGCCGGCCGCGCCGCTTCCCTTCAAATCAAAGCGGATGGTATTGCCGGAAATGGCACCATTCGGGCGCACCCGCTGCCAGTTCTGTCCATCGTCTGACACCTCAAGATAGAAGGGACGGTCATTCTTCAGGCTGTTCTCGCTGGAAATGCAGACAACACCATTCAGGTCGCACTTCTTTTCCAGGCCTACCGTCAGACCTGAAGAACCTTCAAACTTGCCAGGCATCTGGCCACCGTGGCGCTGAAGCACGCCCCAGTGCAGGCAGCAGTTCTTCATGTCACCAATGGTTGTAGCCGTATCAATCCACCCTGTGGCAGAGACAACGCGGCCGGGGAAGCCCCTGACGCGCGGGCCCTTCTTGGGGAACATTTTCTTGCACTTGCTGTATGCCAGCTTGCCAATGGCCTGGAACGTGCGACGCTCCCGGTTCTTGGCGGCAGCGTGTATAGCCTCGCCAAGTGTACCCCAGGTTTCATCCATCTGCTTCTTTCCAGAGCGGGTGTTGCCCATGGCATGCACCAGCAGGTTCGAGAACTCATCCTTGGCCTTGCCATCATTCTCCGGCATCCTGGCCACATAGCCAAGGCCCCAGGTCAGCACGGCACCGGAATAATCCGGGCTACGCATCAACACGCGCAGCACTTCTTTGAGATACGATTTGCGGTCGGCATCGGTCTTGCACGTGGCAATCTGAGCATCAAGCACCTCGGAAACATCCCAACGGTTTGCACCCCAGTTCTTGAAATGCTTGAACAACCCGGAATACATGTGGTTCAGCTTGATGCGGTCCTTCACCAGCGGAGCCAGATTCGGGTAAACATAGCGAGCCAGCAGCGTGGCCGCCGCGTGATAATGCTCCTTGCCCATGCCATCCATCACCGCATCATGCAGCGTCTGCCACTTTTCCTTATCCGCCGGAGCCTTGAATTTCAGGTAAGCGGCATAGCGCTTCAGCGCAGGCCAGTTGCAAGGCTGGTACTTAGCCGAAATTTCGTAGCAGTTGAAAGCCGCCTTCATCTTGCGACGCGCCGTCAGGAAATCGGCCATGGCCACCATCTGGTCAGCCGCCAGCGTGGTGAACCTGTCCTCATAGAGCTTCTGGGTCAGAACAAGATACCCCCATTCCGGCTCGCCCCAGAAATTCTTATGAAGCGATTTCTGCCAATAAATCGTATTCCCTGCATGCCAGGTATTGCCAATACGCATGGCATAGGCACAGTGACCCGGCTCACCCATGGTGGAGGCCGGCAGCCCTGCCGCCAAGGCACTGAACGTAGCATAGTGAGAAAGAGCACCACAGACGCCGCCGATTTCACGATATGCCCAGCCCGTCGTAAAGTTCACATACTTCCAGATAGGAGCCAGATACTCGGAGGAGAACACGGAATCACCGGCAACATTGCGCAGGCGGTATGCCAGGTGACACTCTGCACCCAGGTACTGTTCCATAGGCAGGCGCACATTATCACGATGCCAGGTCAGATTACGGCGGCTGCCCCACTGGCCGGCGCCATCGCTCGGCTGCTTGCAGCCCGTCACAAATCGCGTTTCCCAATACTGAAGCGTATCAAAGACTGCATTCAGCTTCCCTTCCTTCCAGCTGTCGTTGTAGTATTCAAAGCGGGAAATCAAATTCTCCTCGCTCCACCCCTCGCGAGCAAATTCGAGCGCGGCAGTTGTCGCGATACGGCGCGTAACAGGTACCGCCATTTCCTCGGCGCCTACCTTACCATACAGCGTTTCCAGGTACATCAGCGCCTTCTCAAAATTCTTGGTAGGGCCGGAATGCAGCAGATTGGTCAGCCAGTTCAAATCGCCCCCTAAATCGGCCAGCAGTTCCTTGCCATGCGGGCGGGTTGTCACATTGCGAATCGCCTGCGAGCCCGCCTTGCGGATGAGGGTGATTCGTTCCAGATCCAGACGGTTCTGCGGTTCGTGAAGATACTTGATGATGGTGTCATCGCTCAATTTCCCGAGGCGCTTCAGTACGCGATCCGCGAGGCTATAGTACATTTTTTCCGGGTCTTCCCAATCTGCAGCCTTGAACTCATCGCTCTTGAAATTCTCCTTTTCCTGTTTTTCGAGAGTAGCTGTCAGGCGACGCATACCGGCCATAGCCGAGGTAAACTCGCCACCCACGCGAGCCTCTGGCACCACGTATTGTTTCGGATCAATGGGGACATCCTCCTCGTCGAAGCGCTCGTCATCCTGGCTGGCAATGCGACGGTCGGGGGTGGTATCCTCCGGTTCTTCCACCCAGGCATCATCATCGGGCTCCTCCACCGGAGTATCGTCCTCCTCAGGGGTCCAGTCCTCCACCTTTGTATCACGCACGATAGGCGTTTCCTTTTCCACCACCACGACTGCCGGCTTTTCCTGCTTGGGCATTTTCGAGGGGAATAGCACAGGGAAAACGGCTACACCAATGCAGAAGAATAAAAAGGATGCCGTAAGAAGCTGTATAAGCCTTGCAGACATAATTTTCGAGCGGTTTGAGAAAATTGACCTGAATTAATTGCGATTCTGCAACGCAGCCTGGGTGGTGCGAGCCGAATGGCGGATAATGGAATCCTGGTGCTCCAGCAGCTTCTCCACTTCCGGAAGAGCCTCCTTGGTACCATGCTGTTCCAGATACTTGAGGATTGTACCGATGAGGCGGATATCGGTGGCATTCTTCAATTTGCCAACAAGCATCGGCTGCACACGATAACCGAGCATGTTCAGCATCTCAGCCCAGGCAATGGGATTCTCGCACCACATCTCCACCACGGGCTTCACCATCACATCCGGACTCTGCAGAATGAGGAAACGAGTCACGTTCGGCGACACCTCACGCTTCAGCGAACGGCGGGCATCAAAATACTTAAAGCACTGCGCTGCGGCCTCTTTATCATCTCTGTTGCTGTATACCACCAAGGCATCAATCAGAGCGGCATATGTATCGGGCTCCGATAACCATGGGTCATTCAGTACCTTCAGCAGCGTGTTCCGGATTTCGCCACGCAGCACCTTGACATCCGAACCGGCAAGAGAGCGGGCAGACATGCGCACTCGCATCGGGTCCAGACACTGCAACTCGTTCAGATTTGCAGAAACATAGGATGCATTCATGGGAGATGAAAGGACATCCGGTGAATACTGGCTTACCAGGTTGGCTTTATCTGCATCAAAACGGACCTCATACACACCCTTGAGCGGGGCCGCATGTGTCACCGTGCCCAGGCGGCTGAGCAAGGAGGAGATATTCTTTCGAGATCCACTCACATTGGCTATCACATACAAGGCACCGTTGGCCCGGGTATAGGCGCGGGTGTACTCAGCCTGCAACAGGCGGGTGAAGGCATCGCGCACCAGGCTGCGCGTCCGGCTATCCTGGTTATCAATAAAAACAGCGTAGTGAACCAGGCGGTCCGATACAGTACGCAGCGAGGTAAACACCTGAAGATCAGCATCAGTCATCACTGCCGTAGTTGCTTCTTCCTCACCTTCCACAGCAGCCACCTTCTGCTCCCTGGCTCTGATTTCTGCGGCAACCTTGGCTGATTGGGCCAGAGCATACTGCAACATGTTGGGCATAATCCAGCCCATGACCATGATGATAAAGGCAATTACATAAACTGTTTTCTTGTAATAGACCGATGCCGTCGCCACCAAGCCGGCGCTGACCACACAGAATATCATGGAGAATAGACGCTGGGAATCAATATCCTCGTTCGCCAGGAAAGTAAATCCACTTTCCTTATCACTGATTAGGAAAAGGAAAGCACATACGCCAAAGATGACAAGCCCCAGCAGCAGCCGCAGGGTGCCAGCCACATTAAATGCATTCCCGGAGGCATACATTCCACCCATATTTTCAGCGCGGGCGCTCTGGCGCTTCAGGGAGGCCTTGTATTCGGCCATCAGAGCCGCACGCTCTGCCTCATTCAGTTTCGGGGCAGATGTTGCAAACTCATCTTTCAGACAATCAGGACAAACGGTAACCCCCTCTTTCAGGGCGACAAACTTACGATGGCACTTGCTGCACTCGACTTCCATTGCCCCTTCTTTATACCAGACAGCGGGCGCTAATGCAAGCCAAGAATGGCCAGAGCCGGCCCGATTCCAGCAAAATCTTAATTAGAACGCATAGCGTACTGAGCTGGCAGGCAGAGTGCCGGGAGCAGCCCCGCGCTCCACCGGGGTGTACACCTCAGCCGGGCGCTGCACCGGCACATACGAATTCGGAATCTGAATAATGGTCGCATACTGCCCGCGAGTCACCATGATTTCTGTATTCTCAGGAGTGGCATGCTGCACTCGCACAGTGGTGCAATCCGCCAAATCATTGGAAAGCGCAGGCAAATGAAGCGGTGTCTTGTATTTATCCACGGACAAGGTAGCGGCTGTTTCCACCCCGGCCTGCTCTGCCGGGTACAACGCAAAGCCCACAGCTACGAGGCCAAGCCCCATGGCCGAGGCGCCAAACGCCAGGCGACCGCGCCCGAAATTATCCAGCATCTGCATGATATGAGCAAGCAAATGGCGGCGCGCCGGGCAACACACCGCCTCACGAGCCACGCGGTCATGAAATTCCGCCAGGAAGCGGCCTTCAAAATCAGCCTCCTCCACACGCTCAACCTTCAAGGTAGCCAGGAGAGCCACCAATTGTTCTTCAGATTCAGGAAGGGAGGAGCGATGATTCGTGGACATAACGCAGAATAACAGTTCGTGAGAGATAAGGTGTAGACAACCTGTTTTGTGATGTGTTCAATCAGATTGTTATTTTTTCAGAAAAAATGGCAAATTATCTCACCTGGGCAGAAAATGAGCGATGTCTGAGCAGATTCCCGGCATGTTCCAGCATCCATTCGCGGATGATATGCTCACAATCCGCAATTTCTGCCTGGCGGAGGCGGCGGGTTTCAGCCGTAGCCTGTTCCATGGCATCCATATCATACACGCAGACATCATCCACCAACGCACAGGCCGGGTCTACATTGCGAGGCACGGAAAGATCAATCAGGAACAGGGGGCGCTTGCGGACCTGCTGCACCTGCTCCAGCACAGGGGGGGATACCACATAGGCAGGAGAAGCAGTCGAGACTATCACAATATCAATATTTTCCAGGTAAGGCACCCAATCCGCAAAGCGAATCACCTGCCCCCCCACCTGGCTTGCCAGCTCCACCGCGCGGTCATAGGAGCGATTGGCCACGAAAATGCTCTCGGCCCCACGGGAGCGAAGGCTCTGAGCCGTGGTTCGAGCCACTTCCCCTGCCCCCACGACCAGCACATTGCTGCCCGCAAGATTACCCAGGATTTCCTGTGCCATCTGCACGGCAGCCGCGCCCACAGAAGTAGGGCCGCTGGTGATGCGGGAGGAACTGCGCACCTTCTTTCCCACGGTAAAAATCTGCTGGAAAGCGCGGTTTGAATAACCGCCCGTCACGCCGGCTTCCAGCGCCACGCGGTAGGCCTCCTTCAACTGCCCGAAAATCTCCGTTTCCCCCACAACCATGGAATCCAGACCGGAAGCCACCGCAGCCAGGTGAAACAAGGCCTCCTCACCACACCAGCGGTCAAACAACTGCCGGCGCTCTCCCAGCTCATGCGCATACCCCAGGAAATATTGCAGAATTGCTGTTTCTGCAGCCTCCTCGGCATAGCTCCAATAGTAGATTTCCGTGCGGTTGCAGGTGGAGAGCAGCACACACTCTGCCACACCGGGCAGAGCAGCCAATGCCTTGTTCACCTCTGCCAGACGCGATTTTCCCACGGCAAAATGCTCCCGCACTGCCACCGGGCAGTTGCGGTAATTCACCCCCAGGCAACACATCTGCAGCTCGGCATCCATATTCTTATCACAGGCGGGCAACAGCCTCCACCAGGCTGGGAATCGTATGCACGGCAGCCTCGGCATCGGGCTTGAGCCCGTATTCTGCAAGGGTGGCCGTAGTCACCGGGCCAATGCTGACAATGCGGCACCCCTCCGGCAGCGGCAATTTCAGCTCCATAAAATGGCGCACCGTGCTGCTGCTGGTAAACGTGATGATATCCGCCCCCTCCTCGCGGAGACGTGCCTGCGCACCGGTCACATCCTCCGTTTCCGGCACGGTATTATAGGCCAGACATTCATCCACAATGGCCTGGCGCTTCATCAGCTCATCATAAATCACGCGGCGAGCCTGTTCGCCATGCACCCAGAGCATCGTCACATTCGCCACACCGCCGAATTCGTCGCCCTTGCGGTCAAACTCAGCAATCAATTCCTCTGCCACGGCCTTCTGCGGCATGATATCAACCATCAGACCGTATTTTTTCAGCTCGGCAGCAGTTCCCGGGCCAACTGCGGCAATGCGGGCTCCGCCAATCTCGCGAATATCCTCATACACCGCAAAAAACGCGGTAAAGAACCGGCGCACCCCATTCGGACTGGAGAACACCAGCCAGTCATAGTGCGGGGCATCCACCACCGCCTCGGCAAAATCACGCTTATCAGTGGGATCCGCTATACGAATGGTGGGCAGCTCAATGACATCTGCTCCCAGCGCTTCCAGCTGGCTGCTCAGCTCACTGGCCTGCTCGCGGGTGCGGGTAACCACCACGCGCTTTCCGCACAGCGGCAGCTTTGCCCGCCAATCCAGCTGCGGCGCCAGCGCCACCACCTCGCCAATCACCACAACGGCCGGAGAAGCAATGCCTGCTTTCTCCACAGCCGCAGCCAGCGTGGACACGGTAGCGATAACACTCTTCTGGCGCCCGGTAGCAGCCCATTGAATAGCAGCTGCCGGCACCTCGCCGCCCTGCCCGGCATCCACCAGCGCCTGCAGTGTCTCGCGCAGACGGCTCATGCCCATGAGCATCACTTTTGTCCCCTTGGCAGCGGCAATTCCTGCAATATCCAGCGTCGATTCAGTCTTGTGTGCGCCCTCGTGTCCGGTAAATACCGTGAACTGCGTGCAGCAATCACGATGCGTCACAGGGATTCCAGCGCAGGCAGGGCCTGCAATAGCTGAACTGACCCCCGGCACCACCTCAAAGGATACACCGGCGGCATTCAGCGCCATCGCCTCCTCACCGCCACGGCCGAATACGTAGGGATCGCCGCCTTTCAGGCGCACCGTGCAGGCATATTTAGCCGCACAGCTTACCAGCAAATCGTTTATTTCCGCCTGCGGCATGGCGTGGTTGCCAGCGCGTTTGCCCACATACACCTTTTCGCACCCCGGCTTGAGCCAGGCAAGCATGGCGGGCGAGGCCAGCGCATCATACACCAGGCAATCCGCCTGTGCAATCAAATCGCGGCCCTTCAGCGTCATCAATCCGGGGTCGCCCGGGCCAGCCCCAATCAGATACACCTTCCCTGTAGCAGATTTTTTTGCCATAATCAGTTCAGCATGAAGTTCTCAAGATTCAGAGCAGGCATCACCTCCGCAGGCTGCGGCTGAACCTGCGGAACAGAAAGCTGCTCCGGTGCTACTTCCGGCTGGGGGACAGGCTGTTCAGCAGCATTCTCCGCAGTCTCGATTTCCTGAATAGCCTGCTGAGCGGCAGCAGCTTCCGCAGCAGCCTTGGCAGCAGCTTCCTCGGCAGCCTTCGCGGCAGCTTCCTCCGCCTCCTCCTGCTTAGCCAGCTGGAGCAGCTGAGAAACCGTCACCAGCTTATACCCCTTGGCTTGCAAGCCAGTCACAATCCCCTCCAGAGCGCTGATGGTGGAGGCATGAATATCATGCACCAGAATAATGGAACCAGGGCGAGCCTTGTTCACGGCAGTGTTGATAACCTGGTTCACGCCGGGTTTGCACCAGTCCCGGGTATCAACATCCCAGAGCACCGTGGCCATGCCGTAGCGGTCAAACATGCGGTCAATCAGCGCCTTGTTCGTTGCACCATAGGGCGGGCGCATCACTCGCGGATAAGTGCCGGTAATACGGCCAATCTGGCTCTGGGTGCGGTTAATTTCGCGGTCTACCAAAGCCACAGATGAAGAGTTCATCTTGATATGGCTCCAGGTATGCACACCCAGTTCATGCCCGGAATCCGCCACTTCCTTTACAATCGACTTGTAGCGGGCCACATTGCTGCCCAGCATGAAGAATGTACCCTTGGCACCGTGGCGGTTAAGAATAGCTATTGCCTTGCGGGTCAGCGAAGTATGCGGGCCGTCATCAAAAGTAAGCGCCACGTATTTACCCTTTACCGGCACCCGGCTCACCTTGCGGCCCAGCGGGCGCAGACGCACAGGATTAGCCACCTCCTGCACCGGCGTTGTTGCCGTAGCAGTCTTCACCTGAGCCACGCCCTGTTGTTTTCTGGGGGACTGTGTTTTAGGCTTTACGGCCTTGGGAGCCGGAGTCGGCACAGGCGTTGGTACCGGTTTCACGACAGGCGTTACAGGCTGCACCACTTCCTGCTGCTGGTCCTGCTGCTGACAAGCCACCATCCCCAGAATGGCGGACGCGTAAATCAAATATGTTCCTATTCTATTCCGCATGGCAAGTGGCGGCATTGTACAAGGGTCGCGCGCAAAAGGCAACCCCTTTTGGCGTCATTTTGCGTAGACACAGCCCCGCAGCTATGCTAAAATCGCCCCATGCTGAACTTCGCGTATCACAACCCCACCCATTATGTCTACGGCCCCGGCGAACACCAGAACCTGGGCAGCCTGCTCAAACCATACGCCACCGGCAAGGTACTCCTGCACTATGGCGGCGGCAGCATCGAGCGCACTGGTCTGCTTGCCAGAACCCGCCAGAGCCTGCAGCAGGCGGGTATTGATTTCGTTGAGCTGGGTGGTGTGAAGCCCAACCCGAGCATCACGCTGGTGCGCGAAGGCATAGCGCTCTGCCGGGCAGAAAAGGTGAAACTGGTGCTGGCCGTAGGCGGCGGCAGTGTCATTGACTCAGCCAAGGCCATATCCGTCGGCGTGCCCAATACCTGCGATGTGTGGGAACTCTACTCGCACAAGGGTTCCGTGCCGGAGCACCACCCACTGCCGGTAGCCACCGTGCTCACCCTGCCTGCCGCCGGCAGCGAAAACAGCCCCAACACCGTCATCACCGATGAGGCAACCGGTCGCAAACTCGGGTTCAAACACATGGGGCTTCGTCCCGTGCTCAGCATCGTAGACCCCACCCTCTTCCTCACCCTGCCACAGCGGCAAATGGCCTATGGCGCCTGCGATATGCTCTGCCATATCTTTGAACGCTACTTCACCAACACCACCGAAACCACCCTGACCGATGCCCTGGGCGAAGCCACCATGCGCACCATTATGACCCAGGCGCGCCTGCTCAATCAGGATTTGAACAACACCGATGCCTGGGGACAACTCGCCCTCTGCGGCACCGTGGCACACAATGACCTGCTCGGTCTCGGCCGCGAGCAGAGCTGGGCCTGCCACGCCCTGGAACACGAGTTGAGCGCCGTGTACGATGTTCCCCATGGTGCCGGGCTCGCCGTAGTGGTGCCGGCTTACATGGAAGCAGTCTGGTCCTATAACCCCGGCATCTACGCCCAGTGGGCCACCAATGTGATGGGCGTCACCCCGCAGCGCGACACCGCCGCAGTCATTCGCGAAGGCATTGCACGCCTGCGCAACTGGTACCGCGAGCTTGGCCTGCCCCAGACCATGCAGGAACTCGGCATTCCGGCAGAGGCGGACTTTGATGCCATGGCGCAGGCTGCGTGCAAGGTATACGGCGGAGGTGCCGCCATTCCCACCCTGCCCGGTGTACACCCTCTCACCGCCGGAGAAGCCGCCGCCATCTACCGTGCGGCAACCTAATAATCATTGACTAACACTCCCCGGCCAGGCAACATGGCGGCATGGATACACCACCCAGTGCCGCCCTGCTGCAAGCCGTGCATGCGGCGTATGAATCCCACAACCCGGAGGAAGCCCGGCGCCTGCTTCACACCCAGACCAGCCTGAGCGACTGCCACGCCATTCTGCGCTGTGGCGATGAAGCCTACCTGAACTGGTTGCTCAGCCATGACCTCCTTCCCACCGGGCAAAGCACCACCTCGTGGCCGGAAATGCAGGAAAGGCAGTTGCAGTGCGACGCACTGGCAGAACCGGAGCGTCCGCGCTGCATCCTGACCGGTGAATGGGAGGGCGACACCACCACACGCGAAAACTAATGCACAACATGGCAATTTTGAAGCTTGCCAGCCCGGGGGAAACTGTGGTAGCATGCTGGCATGTTGCGTGTACTCCGACTCCTGTTCCTCGTGTCAGCCCTGGTGCTGGCAGTCGCCGGCATGCAGGCTCAGGCCGTTGTCATGGCAAAGACAACGCCCGATGGCCAGTGGGCCTACGTTCCCCTGGCAGATGGTTTTGATTTTCCCGTAGGCAAGCCCGATGGCAAGGGATATTATAAATCCCGCGGGCTGCGCCTTGCTACTCCCCGCCACCTGGGCGAGGACTGGAACGGCAACGGCGGCGGCAACTCCGATGTAGGGGACCCGGTATACTCCATTGGCATGGGGCTGGTTACTTACGCCGCAGATGCCAAAGGGCGCTGGGGCAAGGTGGTGATTGTGCGCCACGCTTTCCGCGAGCCGAAATCCGGCAAAGTGCTCTGCTGCCAGACCCTGTACGGCCACCTCGATAAAATTACCGTACGTCTGGGGCAGATTGTGGGGCGCGGCGCCCAGGTCGGCACCATCGGCACCAACAACGGCATGTTCACTGCCCATCTGCACGCAGAACTTCACTTCAATATCGATGTGAACTGCGGTCACCAGGGCGTTCAGAAGAACAACGTGAATTACGGCAACCTTTCCGAATTCATCAAACACTACCGCCGCCTGCCCGTGGAAAAGAAATTTGTCAAGCTTCCCATCGGCGGCTTCATCCCCTACAAGGATACCCACGGTCTGTAAATGAAAACGTGCCTGTTCGGTGGTTCATTTGACCCGGTGCACGCCGGGCACCTTGCCATAGCCACCGCTGCGTACCAGCAATGCGGGCTGGATGAAGTAGTCTTTCTGCCGGCAGCATGCTCACCGTTCAAGCAGGATGCCCGCTGCTTCTTTACAGATGAGCAGCGCCTGCACATGCTGCACCTGGCCACAGCAGAACTCCCCTGGGCAAATGTCTCGGAGCTGGATTTGCAGCTGCCGCCCCCCAGCTGGAGCTGGCGCCTCGTGGAGCACTACCTCACCACCCATCCGGAAGCCGGGCTGTACTGGCTCATGGGCACCGACCAGTGGGAACAACTCCACCGCTGGGCCCGCTACGACTACCTCTGCCAGCACCTTCACTTCATCGTCTACCACCGCGGGGAAGCCCCGCAGCCTCGCCCCGGGGTGCGCAGCAGCTTCATCTGCACCGGCATGCATCCGGCATCATCCTCGCGCATCCGCGAATGCCTCCAGACCGGTACTCCCCTGCCCGCCGGGTGGCTTCCACCAGCGGTAGAAAGCTACATCTGCCCCCATTCAACTGGTTCCACTTCCACAGCACTGTGCTCCGCAGGGAAAAACACATTGCCCACCGCGAAAAAAGGAAGCCAGACCAACTCGCCACAGTAAAACAGCCCCGTATAAGTCAGCGTCAGCGCCGGATCTATCAGATAATCGAAAGGGGCTGCCAGAATGGTACGCAGCGTGCGATTTCCCACTTGTTTTGTCTCGTGCGGACTCAGCTCCCGAAGAGGGGGCGTGAAGGTCTTTTTCCGCTCAACGCGCTTCCACTCACCAGAAGGAGCCGTGGTCAACTCATAGGATGAATGAGTCCAGCCGATATCCTCCACCCACAGCAGGCGACCTGTGTCTGTCACCTCCGGCTCTCCCAGCCATGAGGCATTTGTCAGATTGTCATACACCAGTCCATGGTGCTGACCCCGGTATGTCACCTCCGGCGCCAGCATGCGCCGTCTCAGCGAGTCGGCATCCAGGTATACCACCTCGGGGCGCCCTCTATCCACAGAAAAGTGCTGCTCGCCACGCGAACGGATAGTGCCGCCTATATCGCTCACCACACAGCTGTTCAGCATGCAAGCGACAATGATGCACCACAAACGTTTCATGATTTCCACTATACATGACACTCCCCGCAAGTCCAGTAAAAAAAAGACCGCTGGTAGTGTTATACCAGCGGTCCTTCCTTATGTAAGCTTATAAAATCAGAGGCTCTCGCCGAAATCCTCGCGGAACTTGGCGGCAAGCTTCTCCTGCCAGTCGCTCAGCGGCTGCAGGCGCCCGAAGAAGAAGCGAAGCACCTCGGGTTCCTCGTCCCACTTCAGACCACCGATGAGGTCGCGGTTGTCGTACAACCACTTCACGCGGTCGGCGCAGTACTTCACCTGGGAAAGCGTGAACACGCGGCGCGGGCAGGCCAGACGCACCAGCTCCAGCTCGGCGTAGTGCTCAGAGCCATCGGGGTTGCGCTGTTCGGAAAGAGAGCCACGTTCCATGCCGCGGATACCACCGGCAATGTAGAGAGCCGTGGCCAGAGCACCGGCGGGGTACTGCTCGTGCGGAATGTTGGGCAGGAATTCGGAAGCGTTGATGTGAGCACCCAGACCACCGGCGGGTTTCACCATGGGCACGCCGTATTCGGAAAGTTCCTTTACCAGGTATTCGATGAAGATGGGGCCCTGGTTGATGATTTCTTCATCCAGCGTCTCCAGCAGACCAACGGCCATGGCCTCCATGGCGCGCACTTCCATACCACCGTAGGTCAGGAAACCTTCGTACAGCGGGATAAAGGCCTTCATCTTGAGAATCAGCTTCTCATTGTTGGAGATGATGGCACCACCGCGGGCGAAGCCCAGCTTGCGGCTGGAGAAGTAGATGAGGTCCATCTCATCCGCAATCTTGCGGATGATTTCTGCGATGGTCATGTTCTTGGCGGCTTCCTCGCGGGTCTTGATGAAGTACAGGTTGTCCTGCAGCAGAGAGGCATCCAGCACGCACATGACGCCGAATTCCTTACACACGGCAGCAACATCCAGCATGTTCTGCATGGAAAGAGGCTGACCGCCAATCAGGTTCGTACCGGCTTCGATACGCACAAAGGGAACATGCTCCGGCCCCACTTCCTGAATCAGCTGGCGCAGGCGGGGAATGTCAAAGTTGCCCTTGAACGGCAGGTCCAGGTTCGGATCAAGCCCCTCCGGGGTGATGAGCTCCTCCACGCGGCCACCCTTGCGGGTAATGTGTGCCTTGGTGGTGGTGAAGTGGAAGTTCATGGGCACCACATCGCCTTCCTTCACGAAGGTTTCGGCAAGAATGTTCTCGCAGGCGCGGCCCTGGTGAGCCGGCAGGAAATGCTTGGTGCCGAATACCTGCTCAATCACCTTGGAAAGACGGTTGAAAGTCTCGGAACCAGCGTAGGAGTCGTCAGCCTGCATGGAGGCAGCCACCTGGTTGTCACTCATGGCGTTCACGCCGGAGTCGGTCAGCATGTCCATGAATACATCCTTATTTTGCAGCAGGAACGTATTGTTACCGGCTTCACGGAGCTTCTGCACACGCTCCTCTACCGTGGGCAGGAACAGCTTCTGCACCACTCGCACCTTGTGCATTTCCAACGGCACCTGGTGCTCTTCCTTATAGAACTTGACAATAGACATGATGATAATTTGTTATTTGATAAAAACTTGCGCATGAAAGCGCGCCGCGGATTCTATCACGCATTTTCTCTCATTGTCAACGCTTATGTACGCCCTTTTGTGGCATAAAGAGAGGAACTTATTTGCTGACCCGATGCCCCATTGACACAAAAATAGAGTTATTCTAAAATAGCCGCATGAAGAACATTTTTCGAGGTGTAATCATGCTCATGCTGATGGCACTGGGCGCCCAGGGTGGTCTGAAGGTGGCAAGCCTGCACCCGCTGCTCAGCGATATGGCGCGCAGCGTGGGGGGAGCCGCGGTGGAGGTCGTGGATTTGTTCCCGGAGAACGGAGAGCTGCACGCCTTTGAGCCCACAGCGGCAGACCTGGCCGCCGCCGCCGGAGCACAGCTGGTGCTGGCCTGCGGAAAGGGCGTAGAACCCTATCTGGATGACCTGCGCGATTCCCTGCCCGCCCGTACCCAGGTGATTGAACTGGGCCAGAGCGTGCCGGAGGTATACCTGCCGGGCACCCAGGTGGCAGATCCGCACTGGTGGAACAGCCCCAGCGCCATGAAACGCGCCTCGCGAGCCCTCCGCAATGCGCTGGAGGCCGCAGAGCCGGCGCAGAAAGCCACCTTTGCCCGGGGACAGCGCGCCTATGCCGCGCAGATGGATGCCCTGGTGCGCGAGGCCCGAATCGCCTTTGCCGGCATTCCGCAGGAAAAGCGCGTGCTGGTCTGCTCACACGCCGCCATGAATCACTTCTGCAAGGAATTCGGCTTTACCACCATTGCCATACATGGCATCTCGCAGGAGAGCGAGGGAGACACCGCCAGTCTGGCCCGAGTGCTCAGCCGACTGCGCAGCCAGGGGGTGCCCTGCCTGTTCCATGGGGTGAACGAAGCGCCCAAAGTGCTGCAGACCATTGCCAGCCAGGTAGGCGCCACCACTCGTCCGCTGGCACTGGATGGCATCTACCCGGCCTCGCCCACCTATGCAGAATTATTCCGCTTCAACGTGAAGAACATCGCTGATGGCCTGAGCCCCCGATAAACCATGCGTTCTCTGATTTTAGCAATAGCCGCCCTGCTGCCCGCTGTGGCGCAGGATACACCGCCCACCTATGTCTGCGGGCGCGCCACCACGCCCCCTGTTATCGATGGCAAGGGCGATGAACCGATATGGCAACAGGCGCGGGAGCTCTCACCGTTCAAGGATATTGAAGGCAGCGCCATTCCCCACGAATGCCGGGTTAAAATGCTCTGGGATGATGACTACCTCTACCTCCTGGCCGATATGGATGAAAAGCACCTGTGGGCCACACAGACAAAGCATGATTCCATTATCTACCATGACCCGGATTTCGAGGTATTCATCGACCCGGATGCCGATGGGCTCAATTACATCGAACTGGAAATCAACGCCCTGAATACCACCTGGGATTTATTTATCACCCGACCATACCGCTTCAACGATCCGAATATCCTGCACGACTGGGAAATCAAGGGGTTGAAACACGCTGTAAACCTGCGCGGCACGCTGAACAAACCGGACGACACCGATGACGGGTGGAGCGTAGAGCTGGCCATCCCCTGGAGCAGCATCACCAGCCACGCGCATCTGCCGCGCACCAGCAAAGCACCGCAGCCCGGCAGCAGCATGCGCATGAACTTCTCCCGCGTCAACTGGCAGGTCACCCCCACGCCAGACGGATACGAAAAGCTTCCCGCGCCGGAGAGCAACCACGTGTGGGCACCCACGGGCAAGGTCAACATTCATCTGCCGGAGCACTGGGGGCGGGTCGTCTTCAGCCCGAATCCCGCCCATGTATGGGAAGCCGCCGCACCGGATGCCTCCGACACCACGCGGCTGAAACTATACGAGGCTCTCAACGCCCAGCTGGAGCACCGGAACACCCGCGGAGTCTTCAACCGCAGCATGGAAAAACCAGGCATCAGCATAACCTTCCCCACAGAAGATTTTTTCGTACTCACCGCCACCTGCGAACAGACAGGCACACGCATGCGACTCGACAGCGAGGGGCATTTTTCCAGCAAGGCTCCGGCGAATCACCGCCCGGAACTCTACCTCTGGGTGCATGGAAATGCCAATCGAAGCCCCATGGAGTGGCTGCAGGCGTTCACATGCTACGCCGAATCAGGCATCGGCAGCGTTATCATTGATGGCTCAACAGAGCGCATTGCGCAGCTTACCCCCCTGGCCCGGATAGCCGGGTTAAGGGTGTTTGCCTGGTTATGGGCGCTGAACAGGCCGGGCGATACCACCGCGCTTCAGCACCCGGAATGGTACGCGGTCAATGCCGAGGGCAAATCCTGCCACCACCCCGGAGACCGCCCCTTTGTGGAATACTACCAGTTCCTCTGCCCCAACAACCAGGAGGTGCTGCTGCACCTGCTCCAGCAGGTGCGCCAGCTGGCCGCCATTCCCGGGCTGGCAGGCATCCAGGCCGACTACATGCGCCTGCCGGATGTGGAGCTGCCACGCGGCCTCTGGGAAAAATACGGGCTGGATATGAGCCAGGTACTCCCCGAGTATGATTACTGCTACTGCGACACCTGCAAAACTGCGCATAAAAGCGGAGACTGGAAGGCATTCCGCGAGCAGAGCGTGGCCATGGTCTATAATCTTCTTGCCGCAGAGATTCGCAAACACGGATTACTGGCCGCCTGCGCGGTATTCCCCAGCCCCACCCTTGCCGCCCGCATGGTTCACCAGGACTGGAGCCTGTTTCACGCAGACCTGGTGCTGCCCATGGCCTATCATTCATTCTACAACGAGCCCTCCAGCTGGGCTGCAGAGATAACCCGGAAAGCGGCAGAGGAAAGCCAGAGCCGCATTCCCCTGGCACCGGGAGTTCACCTGCCGGATACCGCCCCCGCCGAGCTGCGCCAGCATCTCAATTCCCTGCGCAGCACCGGTGTCCACGGCATCGGCATTTTCAGCGATGATGAACTCACCCCGGAGCATCTGCAGGAAATCAGGAAGTTCACCCAGGCCGGCAACTAACAAACTGCATGTCTTGCTTCAGCATTGACAAATAATCAGATAGACACTATCCTCCAAAGCATTCACCATGTCACCGCGCACCACATTTCTGCTCACCCTGGCAGGGGTAATCCTGGTGGGACTTCCCCTGCCCGGTCTTATGCAGAAACAGGAAACACCCACCACCCAGACCACCACTGTGGAAGCAGCACGCCGCACGGTGTATGTCGGCATCCGCTTCAGCGGCCAGCCACGGCAGCTTCAACTGCGCCACGGCAAGGGAGAATGGCTCGCGGTAGACACGCAGAGTTCCTATTGCGATGCGGAAATGCAACTGCCCTTGAGTGGCCTGATGGAGATTGAAGTTCAGGGGGAATGGGAGGATACACAGCCCCAGGCTGTCACCCTGACTCTGGAGCCCGATGGTTACGAGTCCCGCAGCGCCACCGAATGGAAGGAAGAAGGCAGCCACCAGCTGCACAGCGTACTCAGATTCTCATGGTAAACAAGCCACACGACCACATCTGCTGGGGTGGCGGCCACCACCACCACACCCACCACCGCCTGGAGCTGCGCTCCGTAACCGCCGGTTATGCAGCAGAGCCCGCCTTGCAGAACATCAGCTTTTCTGCCGAATGCGGCTGCACACTCGCCCTCATCGGCCCGAATGGCGCGGGCAAATCCACCCTGCTCAATGCTCTGGCAGGACTCCTCCCCATATGGGAGGGTGAGATTCTCTGGAACAATACCCCGCTGGCAGAGCAACGCCAGGAAATCGCCTACCTGCCCCAGCGCAGCGAGGTAAACTGGCAATTCCCCATCACCGTGCGCCAGCTGGTGGAAATGGGGCGGTATCCCGCCGTGGGGGCTTGGCAGGCCATGCGCCAGCACGATAAGGATATTGTGGAAAAGGCGCTCTGCACCCTGGGATTGCAGGATTTGCAGCACCGCCAGATAGGCGCGCTGAGCGGTGGCCAGCAGCAACGATGCTTCCTGGCACGCGCCCTGGCACAGGAAGCCCACATTCTCCTGCTGGACGAACCATTTACCGGTCTGGATGTACCGGGGACCGAGGCTTTGTCGCAGCTGCTGCGAGCCCTTGCCGCCGAAGGAAGACTGGTCATCGCCTCGCACCACGATTTAGCCACAGCTCCGCAGATTTTTGATAACGCGCTGCTGTTGCGCAAACAACTCATCGCCTACGGCCCCGCCGCAGCCGTACTGACCCCGGATAACCTGAACCAGGCATTCAACCGAGCATGAACGAATTTGTGCAATTTCTGAACGAACCCCTGGCACAACGCAGTCTCTGGGCCTGCGGCGTCATCGGATTCTCCAATGGTTTTGTGAGCGCCCTGGTTGTGCTGCGGCGTTCCTCTCTGCAGATTGGCACCCTTTCCTGCGCCCTGCTGCCAGGCATCGCGCTGGCCATTCTGTTTTTCGGGCTATTCCAGCTGAGCATTCTGCTGGGGGCCATTCTGGCAGGGCTCATGGTAGGGCTCGGCTCGCTCTTTGTCTCGCGCACCTCGCGGCTGGACCACGATACTGCGCTCTCAGTGCTTCATACCACAGCCTTTGCCCTGGGGTATATCATCCTCATCGGCCTGGGGCTGCAGCAAAAAGTGGATGACTGGCTTTTCGGCAACATCATGAGCATGGGAGATGCCGATTTATGGATTGCCTATGCCACCGGTGCCACAGCCGTGCTCGGCATCACTGCCCTCCAACGCCCGCTTCTCATCACCCTCTTCGACACGCGCGCTGCCGCCACCATGGGCATTCCCACCCGGGCCTTCAACTACGGCATCTTCGCCCTTATCATCCTGGTTCTGGTATCCTCGCTCCAGGCAGTGGGCGCATTCCTGACACTGGGGCTGCTGGTGGCCCCGGCTGCCACCATGTACCTGCTCACCGACCGCGCCACCTGGCTGTTCTGGGGTGGTGGACTCATCGGCGGGCTGGGAGCCATGGCGGCTTTCTTCCTCTCCTACCCCCTGGGGTGGCATCTTGGCGCTACTATCATCGTTGTGCTGGGGCTTCTTTTCCTGCTGGCCTACATCTTCTCCCCGAAATACGGACTGCTGCGCATGCTCAGATAGCGTCAGATTATGGAATCAGCCCCTCTGACATCGATCAACCCTGCGCCTGATTCTCTGGATAAAGATGTGTATGAAAAGCAAAGTTCAGAAGCTAAGAAGCTTTGCGAGAAAGATTAGCAAGCAATTTAACAAAGTGATAAATGGCATACGCTACAGGATAAACTCGGCACGAATAGAATCGGCGAATGCTGCAATCAAGCGAATACAGGCTAAAGCGTGTGGTTTGTTTGATGTGCGGTATCTGTTCTTGAAATTGCGCCATGTTTATTTCTTGAGACTCCAGAGAAAACACAAAACACCCCGTTCTTACTACCAGCAAATCTGAAACAGACCCCTATTCGTGTCCGCAATCAGGAATAGGCTTGAGATGTGTGGATATATTTGGTAGGCTTGCGGTAGTGAAGCACAATCATATTTCCGGTACACTTGCGGCGCTGGTGCCGATGGTAGCTATGGTGGCTTCAGCCGTTGCGGCTGAGGGGTGGATGACGGATTATCCAGCGGCGGTAAAGAAAGCCGAGGCTGAGGATAAGCTGGTATTGATTGATTTTACGGGCTCCGACTGGTGCTCTGCGTGTGTGATGCTGCGCCGGAATGTGTTGGATAATGCTGATTTCCGCGCCTACGCGGAGGAAAAGTTTGTGTTGATGGAGGCCGACATACCGCAGCGGCGTAGCTTTGATGCGAAATTGCGCCGACAGAATGAGGCGCTGGCGAAGCGGTATGATGTGGCGTCGTTCCCCACAATCTTAGTGCTGACCCCAGCGGGGGAGGTGGTCGGTGGTTTTCAGGAAGGCGATAAGACGGTAAAGGACGCCATTGCTCAGTTGGATGCCGCCTGCATGGTGGACTTCCTATATCGCAAGGCTGCGGAGCAAAAAGGAGTGGAGCGCGCGCGCACGCTTTATGAGGCGTATATGCTGATGCCGGAAACGAAGGGTTTTGCTGCAGTGCGAGAGCGCTTGCGCGAGCGTGTGCTGGCTGATGACCCAAAGAATGAGACGGGGATACATGAGGTGGCCGCCGTGGTAGAGCAAGCCAAGCGCTTTGCCGCAGAGCGTGCGGGGGTGCGCTTGCGTAGCCCTGAGCAGGGGCAGTTGCTGGAGCGTCAGCTGCGAGAGGCGTTGCCCGCCAATCGCCCGGGGGTGATGCTGGAGCGCTGCCATTATGCGATGGGGGTATCGGAGACGGTGGATGATATCATCACCACTCGCAAGATGTTTGAAGAAGTAGTGCCGCTGCTGCCGGAAGCTCAGGCCGAGGAAATACGACAGTATTTGGATATGTTTTTTCAGGAGCCGGAGAAGCTGCTGCGCATGCTGAAGGCGAATCGCCCTAAATAGTTGCTTTACAATAAGGGAAAGATGAAAAAAACATTAGCTTATATTGCGCTGGGGGTGTTGCTGGTGGTGGGCTGTATGGCGCAAGCTGCCGATGCTCGTATGGAATGGCGTGGTCTGCACGTGGACGTGTCGCGCCATTTCTTTGGTGTGGATGTGCTGGAGACGCTCATTGACCGCATGGCTGCGTTGAAGTATAACCGCTTGCACTTGCACCTGACGGATGGTCCCGGCTGGCGCTTGGAGATTAAGAGCTACCCGCGCCTGACCTCAGTAGGTGCCTGGCGTAAGCGCTTGCCCGCCGGTAAGTGGAACTGGCAGCTGCATGAGATAGGGAGCCATTTTGCTGATTGCTATGGTGGCTATTATACGCAGGCGCAGATGCGTAACCTGATAGCCTATGGGGCAGAGCGTGGGGTGATGCTCATACCTGAGATTGACATGCCCGGCCATGCCTATGCCAGCCTGGTGGCGTACCCTGAGTTGGCCTTGGTGCCGCCGCCCGGCTGTAAGCTGGGGCGCGATGTGCTGGCTGTGGAGAAGCCGGAGGTGCGACAATTTGCCCGCAAGGTGCTCGATGAGGTGATGGAACTTTTCCCCAAGGGAACGCCTATTCACTTAGGCGGCGATGAGGTAGATACCTGCTTGCTGACGCGTGAGCAGCAACGCGTGTTTATGCAGGAAATGGTGGATTATGTGACCGAGCGCGGCTACCCTGCGATTACTTGGGATGAAGCCGCCTGCAACGGTGTGCGAGGGCAGTGGGTGATGCTGTGGCGTGCGGAGATGATGGAGCATGTGCTCGCTATGGAGCAGCCTGTTATTCTGTGCCCGAACTCTCACCTGTATTTCGATTATCCCCAGCGGCATGAGGAGGCAGAGCCCTATGAGCACGTGATAACTGTGGACACCGTGCGAGAGTTCCAGCTACCGGCTTTGCCACATGTGTTAGGGATGCAGGGAAATGTGTGGACGGAGCACATCCGCACCCCTGAGCGGTTGTTTTACATGGCATTCCCTCGAGCGGAGGTACTGGCCGAGAAATTTAAAGCCATGTAATCTGCAATCTACAAAGAAGTGTCATTCAATAATTAAAACTCATTCTGTAAGAGAGATTTGCGTTCGCGATTTACCCATTGCAGAGAAGAATATCACGCTGTTCGTTGATACGATGCAGGGATATTGCGTTTGCTGCAAGCGATACATGACTCTGCGGCTAGAGATATGTCACCCCTCTTTTGGCTACACTTGGAGGCTGATGCGTCTCCGTTCTCGATTTCTCGTGCATACATCAGCACGTTTCCTTGAAGATGAATATTCCTTGAGTGAATGGTGACTCTGTGACAAGTAAAGATGTTTCGAACTGAGAAGCTACACAGAATCAGCAGTTTAAGTGCCATTTTTCACCGAGTGACAACCTAAAATGGAACATCGCTTGCAAGGGGATAAAAAGCCCCTTGCAAGCGATTGACGGATGCCGGGTCTGACAAGCGAACAGCCTAGGAGGAATCCTAGGCCGCAAGGTGGTGTTTTGCCTTATCTCCCCGCCGCTAGGCAGAGGGATGAGGTGGCAAAGATTCTGAGGAACAGGAGCGTGGTCATCCGTTCTTATTCAGAATGAGCGGTAGTCAAGGGCTCAATATCTCCAGAGTTCAACACCGAAAAGCATAAGGCACCAATTTACGGGTGTCGCCATGACGGAGAGCGGAATATCCGCCAGCTCAGCCACGTAACGCAGAGGTTGTACGGCGTAGTTAGACCAAGTGCAATCATCCTCCAGTTTGCTCAGCGCACGTTGGGCACTATTCGGCAGTTGTATCGTGCCGATTGTTGTGCCTGCCGGGAATGGCTCAGCGCTGCAACCCGGTATCAGGTGCGTAACATGACGGAGAACATCTCGGCTCTGCAGTCTGTCCGCCGGAATCGAGGCGTAATAAATGCCGTCCAGCCGATGTTTATCCGGACGGGAAAAACTCTCGAATCTGCGGTTCTCCTCAACATAGCCACCACCAATCATCCAGCAATGAAACCATTTGTTGCGCGCCGGTAAGTACCGCACGGGAATCTCAAGGTATGCCGTGTCTTGATAGGTGTGGACAGTGTAGCTTGTATTGCTGTGCTTGCAGCAGGGTTTGGTCAAATTTTCATCCACCGGGATGTAACGCCCTACATTGTTGACAGCTCCGCCGGTGTCTACGATGGTACACGAACTCACCCCCACCGCCGCAAGGCACAGGGCTGAGGTGGCAAGGATTCTGGGGAAAATTGTCTTCATCACACGTCTGCTACTGTCTTGCAAGTATTATTCATGGGATGCCTACTCTGGTGTCGGGAGAGTGCCGGAGAATACTCTTACCCAGTCCGCGTCCTGCCGCAAACGCAGAAACTCCACCTGATATCGATTATCCTTTACTTCGTGTCGGAACTTGATTAAGTTTGATGATGCTACAGTTCCTGTATCTATCAGCTTCCAGGTATCATCGACGTGATTATACCATACGAGGGCGAGCTTGAGGATATAGATACCTGAACCAACGTCAAAAAAGAGCAAATAAAATCCCGGAGCAATCTCACGGTAATTGCCGGGATTCTTTGCCAAAGGCTGCAATTCCGGAATGCTCCGGCAAATGGATTGCAATCGGTCTTGCCCCGGAATGGGGACTTCGCATTCCGGGGCTGCCTGTACTAAAAACGCAGACAAACACAGCAAGGAGATAAAGGCTCGCATTATCATGTTTTTTCTATATCTTACACATATACTAACACATTTCGCTGCCGAATCCGCAACAAAAAATGGCAGAAGGTGCGCTTTTTCTAATAAATAGACGCTCGCGGCGGGCATTTTGTTGCGAGTTTCCTGCATTGCTGTAGTGGGTTGTTACGTACCCTCCTGTTCGCAAGGGGCGGATTCCATACCTGCTCCCATGTAGGCTCCTGCTGGTTCACTCTCACGCTGCCGGATGCAGAAGTCGCCCATCCTGCGAATGGTAGTAAGGCGGGCTCCATTGGTGCCGATGGTGTGTTCAATCTCGTAATAATGCCCCTTTGTCGGGGATTCGAATACCAGCAGCGTCTGCTGCGTCCACATGTCGCTGTAATCTGGATTCAGATAATGAAGCAGGGCGTTGTGTTCATCGAGCCGCTGGTAGATAATTCTGGCACAACCGAAGTTTTCCCTCTGGTAATCGCGCAGTTTCAGTTCCTCTGTTTCAAACACGAGGGTCGCACCTATTGTGGTGTATGGTGTCTCTTCTTCGCAGATGTCAGGCTGCTCCTCCCCTTCCCTCAGCTTCAAGGAATGGGTAGATTGTCCACCGTGCAGAATAAGGACGTGGTTGTTCAGGCTCTCTGGAGCCTGAGCTCCCACCTGCGGGCAAACCACCGCCGCAAGGCACAGGGCTGTGGTGGCAAGGATTTTGGGGACGAGGGGCATGGTCATAACGAATCGAGTCCCATCTTAGAGGAGATTTCTTCATTGGAGGCTTACTGCCCGAGAGTGCCTACGGGAAAGATAGACGGCAACTAACGCAGAAAGAACGGATAACACCGCCAGAGGCAGACGGAACTCCCACCGGAAGTCGAAGGGCTGCACAGCACCCAGCCCGAAAATGATAGTCGGCAAATACAGCAGAGCCGCCATGCGGCAAGAAAAACTGGGGCGGCAGAGGCTCAGACACCATATAAGCAGTGGTAACAAAAGCAAAAATAACACAATGGGCGATACCGGGAAAGACGGCCACATCTGATGGAGGCTCAGCAGAAGCAAAACTAGCACCACTACAGACAGCGAGGTCCATGACCATGCTCCTTGCTTTGAGAGCGAGCGACAAAGACGAATGAACAGGGCCAACAGAGCCCACGCCGCTGGGGTGCAAACCACGGCAGCCATGAAAAAAAGGTCGAGCCCCAAACCGTCATAACCATCCAAATTTCCGACATCTTGGGTTTTATCAAAGTACTCGCCCAACAGTTGAGTGGCGTGAGCATCACTCATATCCAGCGTATTTCCTCGCTGTCTAGCTACCACATACAGAGGGTAGTACAGAACGCCGGGGGGCAGACTCCGAAATCGTAAATGAGCAAAGAGCTCATCGGGGTGTTCGGAATTTCTCCATAGAATAATGCCGGGCTCAGGCTGTTCTCCCGTTTCTCGTAACACCGCTGGCCACTGTTCACGGGGCGGCAGCGGTAGCAGTGGCGATTCGCTATCCGGGGCAAGGAATCGTCCTGCATGTAAGAGAGTGAATGCTCCGGAGCGCATTTTCGCCGGGGAAAAGCGAGAGGTCCGAATACCGTCCATCATACCTTCAGAAAGCAGGACATCCACCTCCTCACCACAAATGAACTGAGTTCCCTCTCCCTCTCGGTCAGAATCGACCACGTCTCGGCTCAGTACGAGGAATCTGCCCCGCATGCCGAATAACGTATCCTCCACCTCCGCATCCGATTGAATCTCCGTGATTTTCAATTTCACCAGTTTACCCTCCAGCTCCGGGTTCACTGTGTTCACATCTGCTGCATAGATACGCTCCTGACACAACTGCTCCGGAGCAAAGGCGCAGCAGCAGCCCGCCGGCATCAGCAACAGCATTATCAGAAAACAAAGAAACACCGCGACCAGAGAAGCTGCTACGTTCTTGCCTTTCATTGTTTGAGATTGTTGTTTCATCTATCTCCTTCTACCTATAAGAATACTTCCCGGCACCGAATCCGCAACAAAAAATTGCAGAAAGTGCAGATTTTCTAATAAATAGACGCTCGCGGCGGGTATTTTGTTGCGCGTTTCCTGCATTAGTCAGAAGAGGATTTCACGTGCCACATGTTCGGGAGTTATCAGATAGATAAAGAGGCCAAGGGGAATGACAACAGGTGCCTGCACGGCATAGAGCACAGTGTTGCCGGCTACCTCAGCCACCCAGACAGGGGGATAAGACAGGGTACCGGCAAGAGAGCGCTTACCATCGCGCACTGGTAGGGGAATGCGTGCAACCGATTCCGGGAGCTTGCCGCTCCACCATGTTTCCTTGATGCGGCTCCATCCGACTTTGGGTTGCTCGCTCACTCGCAAGGGAGCAAGCTCTTTTGCGTTGCGTGGCTGGTGTATGGGGGTGTCCTCATCGCGACTCAGGAGTGCCCAGGTTGCCTCGTCATCAGTCAGCGGGAAATAGTAATCCCATGTTTCATTGCTGTCGTACACGTACTCAAAGCCTCCCCCTAGGTGGCTCCACACGGGGTATTGTCGTGCGGCATAGCATACCGGCATGCAAGTGTAGTAGTTGCCTTTGTGCAGCCAGATGGAGCATTCACACTCCTCCTTGTGGTAGACAGTGGGGAAACGTTTGTCCTCCGGCTCCAGCTGTTCGGTAAGATTGAGCGATAAGCAGCTGCTCAGCCCCACCGCCGCAAGGCACAGGGCTGTGGTGGCAAGGATTCTGGAGAATTGGAACTTGTTCATAACTAAGCGAGTACCTGTTACGAGGCATTATATCAATTCCCGCCCCTCTGTTCAAGCGCGGCGGGCATTTTGTTGCGCGTTTCCTGCAATTTTGTTGCCGATGGCGCAAAAATAGGGCTGCAAGGGGAGGATGGAGCCCCGGCCAGACAAGCGAACAGCCTAGGAGGAATCCTAGGCTGCAAGGAGGCTTTTTGTCGATATTTTTCTCTATTACGCATTGGCATAATTAAACAGCAGCGATAAATCCCAGATTGCCGAATGCAGAAGGTTTTATTCGGAGCGGGGGACTTCAGTCCCCCAATGCTCATATTTTCGGGACTAAAGTCCCGTGCTCCGACAGATATGTACCCCGCCAATTGCCGATTTGTCGAGCAGAGACATCAACTCGCTGGTGAGTTAATGCCTTTCGGGGAGGGCGGTGCGGTATGCGGTGTCATTCCTGAATTGACATGCCTCGATTGTGGCACTCGTGCAGCGGCAGAGGACAGTGGCAATGATGCCGGTGAGGATGAGAGCCGAGATGATGCGGCAGCCGAGGACCCGGTTCAGATTGGATTTCCAGCTGATGATAAAGGAGAATAATACCGCAAGGAGGAAGGAAGGGAGGGTGAACAGCGGGCCGAACCAGGCTATTGCCATGCCCCAGCTGTCGGCTCCGAGAGAGCGACAGAACGAAGCTGCCGGAACGGAAACGAACCAGGCGCTGCCCAGCTGGATGACTCCCCAGATGAGGATGCGTACCCACTGTTCGCATCTTCCGGGATGCACCATGTAGAACATGCCCGCTGCGCCGATGTAGTAGCACAGGCTGTTGAGCAGGGGGCGGCCGACGCCTTCGGGCTCAAACGCTGAAAAGAATGCGTGGCTGCTGGAATGCAGGAGTATGAAGATGAGGCCTGCCACCATCGGCACGGTGACGAGCAGCAGTGGGCAGATCCAGTCCAGCCTGCGGAGCCATGTGTCTCTCAATGCGTTGTTATCAGTGCTCTGTGGTGCATCGGTCATGCTGGTGGGTATCTGTTACGGCGCATTATAGCAATTCCCGCCTCTCTGTTCAAGCGTGGATGGCATTTTGTTGCGCGTTTCCTGCAATTTTGTTGCCGATGGCGGGAAAATAGGGCTGCAGGGGGAGGATTCGCTCGAAGTGGAGCCCTTGGTCTGCCGGGAGGCAGAGAGGTGCGAATCATTAAAAAGCTTGCCGATTTTCGGGCTGGAAAAGGGGCAAAAGTATAGTCTTTTTATGGGTCAGGCTCATAACGCATTCATTATC
>JAZOTC010000008.1:0-20384 GCA_045657445.1 Akkermansia sp.
TAAAGGAAATTTGTGTTGACTCCGGAGCCGTGAATCGTTATACTTACGCTTGCCTTGCCAGGCCTGGTGGCCGGCGGGTCTCAACTTAAAAAACCATATAACACACTACTATGGCTAAATACGCTATTAACGGTTTCGGACGCATCGGCCGCAACGTGCTTCGCGCCATGTCCCAGACCGAGCTCGAGAAGGTTGTTGCCATCCACGACCTTACCCCCATCGCTACCACCGCTCACCTGCTTAAGTATGACTCCACGCAGGGCAAGTTCAACGGCACCATCGAGGTTGACGGTGACAACCTCATCGTGAACGGCCACCCCATCAAGATTGTTGGCGGTATGCTGGGTCCGGATCAGCTCCCCTGGGCTGAGCTCGGTGTTGACGTAGTTCTTGAGTCCACCGGTCTCTTCACCGCTCGCGAGAAGGCTGAGGGCCACATCAAGGCTGGCGCCAAGAAGGTTCTTATCTCCGCTCCCGCCAAGAACCCCGACCTGACTTTCTGCATCGGCATCAACGATGACGAGTACGATGCTGCCAAGCACAACATCGTGTCCAACGCTTCCTGCACCACCAACTGCCTTTCCCCCATGGTGAAGGTTCTCAATGACAAGTGGGGCATCGAGAAGGGCATGATGAGCACCATCCACTCCTACACCAACGACCAGCGCATCCTTGACCTGCCGCACAGCGACCCCCGCCGCATGCGCGCCGCTGCTATCAACATCATCCCCACCACCACTGGCGCTGCCAAGGCTATCGGTGAGGTGATTCCCCAGCTCAAGGGCCTGCTCAACGGTGCTTCCTTCCGCGTTCCCACCCCGACCGGTTCTCTGACCGACTTCGTGGCCGTGCTGAAGAGCGACGTGACCGTGGAGGAAGTGAACGCTGCCATGAAGGAAGCTGCCGAGGGTCCGCTTAAGGGCATCCTCGAGTACTCCGAAGAGGACCTTGTTCTCCAGGACATCGTTTCCAACCCCCACTCCTGCATCTTCGACGCCGGCTTCACCTATGTGGTGGGCGGCAACATGGTGAAGGTTTGCGGCTGGTACGACAACGAATGGGGTTACTCCAACCGCGCCGCCGAGGCTATGAAGAAGCTGGGCGACAGCATCTAATAGCTCAGGTTTCGCAAAACCATATTTATGGAAGCCGGGTGGTTCTCTGGAACCTCCCGGTTTCTTTTTGGGGTGGCGTATCGTCATGGTGAATAACTTGTGAATAACTTTTTCTTGCTATTGCCGGCAAAGCGTGTAGAATGAGGAACGTACTAGCTATGAAATCTCTAATCAAATCAGCATGTGTGGTGGGAGTGGCCTGCCTGTTTTCAGCTTGTTCCGATTCGGCGGAAGGTGTGTGGGTGGGGGAATGCTGCAATGATACGATTGGCGGCAGCAAATCCGGCATCAAGATGAGCATGAGGCAGGACGGCGATAAGGTGGAGGGTGTGCTGGTGCTGCAGGATGAGCTGTATGGCAGCGGGCACTTTGTCGGGTATATTAACGGGAAGGATGTCACCATCCGCTCCGAGGGGGATACGCAGACTTTTGTGAACATCACCTGGACGGGTAAGATGAAGGATGGCGTCTACAAGGGCACATACCGTGTGGAGCCCACCCCCTCAGCCGCGCTGCTGGGCAAGCAGGTGCAGAAGGGCACTTTTGATTTGCGCCGCCAGTAAGGATTCTCTATTCTTTACTGTTGACGAATGTCTCCCGCGGGGGTAGAATGCGCCCCCGGAGGACGCGCTTGCCAGATGATCCGCAAGCCAGGCATTCAATATGGGAAAACGAATATCGCAGGGAAGGGCACACCTGATAACCTTGGGGGCGTTTGTGTGCTTCGGGCTTATGAGCCCGCTGTGCAAGTGGGCCATGGAGAGTGGGCTCATATCCGGGGTGAGCATGGCCTGTTTCCGACTTTGCGGGGCGGCTCTGTTATTCTGGCTGGCGTCTCTGGCGGTGCCCCGGCAGCGGATTGAGCGTGGCGATTGGCTGCCGCTTATCATCATGTCGCTCTGCGGCATGGGGATTAACCAGTTCTGCTATGTGCTGGGGGTGCAGTATACCTCGCCTACCAATGCTTGTGTGATTACGACAAGCACCCCGGTGTTCACCTTTGTTCTTTCTGCCGTATTTCTGCATGCAGCGGTGACGCTGCGGCGTGTCAGCGGTTTGCTGCTCGCGGCGGGGGGCGCGTTAATTCTGATTCTGGGCTCGCAGGTGCAGGGCGGGCGCAGCGGGAATCCCATCGGGGACGCAATCTGCCTGTTTTCGCAGTTTTCCGTGTCGTTTTACTTTGTTTTTTTCAGCGGGGTGATTCAGAAGTACCACCCGCTGGTACTGATGCGCTGGCTGTTCCTGATATCGGCCGTGCTTACCATGCCGTTCTGGCTGCATGAGGTGGCCACCCTCCCATGGTGCCAGCTGGGCATGCCCGAGCTGCTGGGGACGGCTTATGTCGTTATTTTCGGCTCGTTTGTGAGCTACCTGCTCATGATTGTGGGCCAGCGGTACCTGGAGCCGCCCACGGTAACGGCATATAATTATATTCAGCCTGTCATTGCAGCAACGGTGGGTATTCTGCTGGGGGTGGATGAGCTGAGCTGGCAGAAGGTGGTGGCCGTTGTGCTGATAGCGGCGGGGGTATGGGCGATTTCCCGCCGTGGAAGTCACCCCCAGGCGTAGTCCCTGCCGGCTTTGGTGTGCTCCGTGTGAATACAACCTCGTGTTTTCCTCCCTTGGCGGAAATGAGGATTGCAGGCGCTTTTTCATAGGTCTGCGTGCAGACCTGCGCATCAGGGAATGCTCCCTCGCATCAATTGCGGCATAAAATCGCCCTGTAAGCTTGACCTGACGCAGTTAGCTGATATAATGAACGCACCATGTTTCTGGCGGCTACAATACAGACCAAGATTATTCAATTTCTGCCTCTCCTTTTCACGTATTTGTGTTTCGGGTTGTTTCTTATCAGCCTGCTGCGTGGACTGCGCATGCTGAGCAAGCGCTACCAGATGCAGCATGCCGGTTTGCATGCCAGTTGCGTGGTGTGCCACCATACCATGGAGGGGAAGCCGCTTTATTACCCGGTTTTTTCCTATACCGGGGCCAATGGCCAGCTTTTTGACATCATGGGAGAGACTCCTTACGCTACGGAGGAGGAGGCCTTGCAGGCTCACCGCCCGCCCGTCTACGCCGATGAACGCCCCGATGCTGCGCAGGAACTCAGCTCCGGCCTGCTGTATGTGCGCCCGCTGCTGCTGATGCTGCTGGGCTGTGCCTTTCTGGGGGGCATGGTGTTTGCCATGTCTCTGCTGCCGAAATAACCTTTGGATGACGTGAGCGGACTGCCCGCAGATTACTCGCTGAGAGTCGCAACGGAGGGGGATTTCCCGGCAATCCGGGCATTCTACAATCGCCTCATCGATGCCTTGCTTCAGCAGCCCTATCACCCGCTTTGGGATAAGAACGGGCATCCCTCGGATTCATATCTGCGAGAGGCGCTGGCTGCCGGAGAGCTCTGGATTGCCGAGCATGCGCACGATGGTATTGTGGCGGGATTGATTGTGAACCATGCTGCCAATGAGGGGTATCGTGGAGTACCCTGGCGGGTGCAGGCCGGACCAGCCGAGGCGGCAATCATTCATGCCTTTGGCGTGGATATGCGGCACCAGGGGCAGGGACTTGGTTCTGCCATCATGCGATGTGTGATGGAGTATGCCCGCAACCGTGGGGATAAGGCGGTGCGGCTTGATCTGATCGATTATAACCTGCCGGTGCAGCGCGCGTATTTGAAGCTTGGTTTTGTGAAACGCGCCGAGGTCAATTTGTACTACAAGGAAGTTGGCTGGCATGTCTTTCACATGTTTGAATATGTCCTCTGAATAAAAAAAGCGCATCCGGAATGGGATGCGCTCCTGGTATTGACCGCTGGTGGTCAGATTTAAATCTTGGGGATTTTCGGGGTGGGAACTTCATCGGTGCCCTTGTAGGTGGTGTTGGGCAGCCAGGTCTGGTTGCGACCAAGGAAAGCAATCTTACCGCGAACGATGAGATTCTTGCCCTCGCGCCAGATTTCGCAGCCGTATACCTTGCCCTTCTGCGGGTCGAGAATCTCGCCTCCGCTGTAGGTGTCGCCGTCCTTCTCCAGATTCCAGATAATGGTCATGCCCTTGATGGCAGGGCTACCCTTAATCTTGGCCTTGGCACCCGGGTTTTGCAGCAGCTCAACCACGCGACCATAAATCTTGCCTTTGTGTTCGTAAATCTGCACTACGCTCTTGGCTTCCTTGGTCTCATCATCAATGGTGGTCCAGTAGCCGGTTACGTTGCCGAGCGCCTGGGTAGCAAGTGTTGCCAGCCCGACAAAAGCAGTCAGTAGGAATTGTTTCATGTGTCGTTGTTCTATTGGTGTGTGTTGATACTCTAGAAAAATCTAGAGTGTACTCTATGCAGAAGCATAGCGAAAAGCTAGAGTTGGGTCAAGCATAAAATCAGTTTTTTAACAGGAGCTTTTGCTTTATGCCTGGTTGCGGCGCTTGACGAGCTGGTGTACGAGATAGAGCGGGAGCCCGAATAACAGCACGAGGAGCAGGGGAATGAACACGAAGATGTAAAGGCGAAGATAGAGCGTGCAGGTCTCATCTCCCGCATCGGCCCCTATTTTCCACCAGTGGTAGGTGGCGGTGGGATTCCAGGTAACGGGGGAGGCCGGGTTCAGATGCATGAGCCCGCGGCGGGCCATGGCGGCAGGGAATCCCCGGTTGCTGGCTGTGAGGTAGTATTCATCTGCCAGGTCGCTTTCGCCTACGCTATCGTAGTAGCGTCCCAGTTCATACGGGGCAAAGGGACTGCTGAGTACATTATCTGCGTATTGGAGTATCTTGAGCCCCTCGGCAGAATCGGCCTCCACTCTGTCGCCGAAGAGTAGCATGGACCCGGCCTTAACTGCGGCATCGGCATGCCCCTGAAGTGCTGCGGCGCGGTAAGCCGTCAGCGCCTCCTCATTCTTACCCTGTTCCTGGAGCAACCAGGCTTTGTGATACATTGCTGCCGGAACCTGCGCCGCAACGGCTTTTTCAAGATATTGCATGCCCTTGGCTTCATCTGCAACTACGCCTTTTCCTTTCAGGTAGGCATCTGCCACTACATAAGCCATCTGGGCATCGTTGTCCTGGTCAGCCAGCTGGGTGGCGTAGGCGAGTGCCTTGCTCTCATCGGCTGCGGTGCCCAACCCCTTGGTGTAAATTTTAAAAAGCTGGTAAGCTGCGGGGCGTATGCCGGCGGCGGCTGCTTTTTCCAGATTCGCTATACCCTTGACCGCATCCTGCATGACCCCCAGGGCGTTTAGCTCCATATACCCTTGCCAGTAAAGCGCCTCATTGTTGCCGGCTGCTGCCTGGGTTGAAAAGATGCCGTAGGCTTTCGCATAGGCCGATTTTGCGGCCTCGGGGCTGTTCTGCTTTGTGTATAAATCGCCCAGAATGAAAGCAGCGGAGGGTTCGCCTGTGGCGGAAAGGCGGTTGAACCACTCAATGCTGCGCTCTGTATCAGCCGGAACCACCTCATCCCCAGTCATAAAGAGCCGCGCCAGCATCCACATGGCTTTCTGGTCACCGTCGTTGGCTTTTTGCGCGAGATTGGCAATCAGTTTATCAGCCCAGGCGGCTGCCTGCACCTGGTGCCCTTTCAATGCATAGCGGAGGTAAAGCTGGCGCTGGGAATAGGCGTCTCCCTTATCCGCCTCATCTTTAAGGCTAGCTACGTTGGCTTCGAACGCTGCATCATTGCAGCTGAGGCTGTTCGTGGTATCTTCTGCCAGCAGGGGCAGGGCAAGGGCTGCTATTAGTAGAAGCGTTTGTTTCATGGTGTATATGAATACAGCCGGGGGCTGCGTGTTGAAAGAAAAAGCCGGTGCTGATAGGGTATCAAATCAGCACCGGCTTGTAAAAGTGTTATTTATTCTCCGCGGCGGAATCCACCGGAACGGCGCTCGCCTCCGTTGCGTCCGAACGGTTTGCGGTCGCCGAAGGAACGGCGCTCGCCAAAGGGCTTGCGATCGCGGTCGCCGAAGGAACGGCGCTCGCCAAAGGGCTTGTGGTCGCGGTCGCCGAAGGCGCGGCGCTCACCAAAGGGCTTGTGGTCGCGGTCGCCGAAGGAGCGGCGCTCACCAAAGGGCTTGCGGTCGCGGTCGCCGAAGGAGCGGCGCTCACCGAAGGGCTTGCGGTCGCGGTCGCCGAAGGAGCGGCGCTCACCAAAGGGCTTGCGGTCGCGGTCGCCGAAGGAGCGGCGCTCACCGAAGGGCTTGCGCTCGCGGTCGCCGAAGGAGCGGCGCTCGCCAAAGGACTTGCGGTCGCGGTCGCCGAAGGCGCGGGTATCCTCGCGGCGGTTGCGCGGGGCACGGCCGAAGGGGCGGCGGCTGTCTTCGCGCTCGGGTTCAAAGGATTCGCCCTCCGTGAACTTGGTTGCAAGTCCAAGAGCCTCCTCCTCTGTTTCAAAGTCGGCCGGGTTGAAGACGTAGTTATCGTCATCATCCTCTTCCTCCTGCTTGTTGGCAGCCGGGGTAGGACGCGGTTTGAATACCTGCTTGGCGCCCATGAGCCCCTTGCGGCGGCGGGGATTGGTGCTGGCCTGGGCAATCTGCTCGGCATCCATGAGCTGGCAGTGACCGGGTTCGAGGTCGCCACCCCACAGGGAGCCGATTCGCACACGAACCAGTTTCTTTACGCGAAGTCCCAGGCATGCGAACATCTGGCGAACCTGGCGCTTCAGCCCTTGCTCCAGCACCACACAGGCGCGGCGGGCGGAGAGACGGGAAACATACTTGGCTTTGGCCTGCCCCTCGGGAATGCGCACCCCCTTGAGCAGCTGGATGAGGACACTGCTGTCGAAAGCCTGGTCCAGGGTGACCCAGTATTCTTTTTCTACTCCACCGCTGGGGTGAGCCAGATTCTGGGACATGCTGCCATTGTTGGTAAAGATGAGCAGACCTTCGCTGTCGGCGTCAAGCCGCCCCACATAGTTGGCGTGGCGGTATTTTGCCGGCAGCAGGTCGTATACGGTGCCAATGGCGCCCTGCGCATCGCGGCTGCACACGTATCCGCGCGGCTTGTTCAGCAGAATGACCACTTCCTCCTGCGGGACGGCACGGCGGCCATCCACTTTCACAAAGTCGGTAGGCATGACTCGCAGGCCAGGGGTATCCACCGCCTTGCCGTTTACTTCCACTCGTCCCTCTGCAATGAGACGATCAGCTGCGCGGCGGCTTTCGTAACCGCACATGGCCAGAAACTTATTCAGGCGTACGCTGCCCTCCGGGGCTGCGGGATAGCCGTTTTCTTCAGTCATTGTCGGAAAATTATTTCAAGTGTGATAAAAAGAAGCCCCGCGGTTGCCACAACCGGGGGCTCCAGAAAATGTGAATACCCTCTCGTGAGGGGCGAAATCAGGCCTCGAACTTGGTCTTGGGCAGGCCGATGGGGCTCTGACCTTCCTTCCACTGACCGCGTTCCTTCATGAGCTTCACGCGCTCGAAACGCTTGAGAACAGAACGCTTGCCGCCAACGGTACCAGTAGCCTTGAGTGTGGAGTGCTTAGACATATTTGTGTGTTTGGTAAAGGTTAACACCGCATCACTGCGGAAATGTGGTCGCTTCTTATACAGCAGAACAGGCTGAATTGCAAGCCAAATTTCAGTTTTTTTTACTTTTCTTTATTATCATTACACAAAATGGTGCAGCTGGTGCGCTTGCTAGGGTGAAGACGGTGCGTCTCGCTGGTTGATTTCACTTGACGCTCATTTCCTCCTGAGTTACTATGAAAGCGGACTCAGTATTCACAAACTCCATAACAATCCAGAACATATGAACAAGAAATACATTCTCATGTCGATGGTCGTTGGTTGCGCCCTGCTTACCACGTCCTGCTCTACGATGGCCAACAGAGACTACGTGTCGGCCAACAAGGTTGGATACGGAGCTCAGGCTTTCCCCGCTACTGTAGTGGCTGCTCGCAACGTGATTATCGAGACTTCCAGCACGGCTAAGAACATCGGTACCGGTGTAGGCGCTGTTGTGGGTGCTGGCGCTGGTCAGCTGCTTGGCGGTGGTTCCGGCCGTATCGTTTCCGCCGCTGGCTTCGGTGTGCTGGGTGCTCTGGCTGGTCGTTATATCACCGATGCTGCGGGCAATACGCAGGGGCAGTCCATCACGGTCAGAATCGATGGCACCAATCAGCTCTACTCTGTGGTGCAGCCTGTCTCGGATCAGGTCGGTTACATCCCCGTGGGTGCTCATGGCCTGTATTATCACGGTACCAATAATTCCCGCTTCGAACCCGATGGTACCTATTAATTCCTGATTTTGAAAACTTCAACCATGAAGCCCCGCAGTCCGATAAGGTCTGCGGGGCTTTTTAATGAAGGAGGGCTGCGTTGTAACAACGCAGGCCTCCTGGAATTATATCTGTAATGAGGGGTTAGAGCAGGTTGATGGGAATTGCTGTACCCGTTTCGCCGAGCGTCAGAGAGAAGCCAATGCCGTATTCGCTCTTGCCGCCGTTATCGCGCAGGTAAATGGTAGCACCGTAGTACCAGATGCCGGAGTGGCGGAACAGGGAGAACTGCTGGCGAGGGAACGTCTTGTCCTCCACGTCGAAGTACAGCTGAGCTGCGAATGTATACTTCTCGTTGATGCGGATATTGGTGCGCAGAGAAATCTGTTCCTGGTCTTCCTGGATGGGGTGATTGGCGATGCTCTGGTAGGTGATGTAGGTTTCCATCCATTCGCAGGGCATAATACGCAGGGATGAACCATATTCACGATACCCTTCGCCGTTGCTGATGGTCGGGGTCTGGGAATACAGGGAGAATTCCAGCCGGCGGGACGGATAGAACTTGACTACGTTGTACAAGTTGGAGAAGTTCTTATCAGAGTTGGGATTATCCACGTTGTAATCCACGAACGTATCCCACAGGAGAACGCGAATGCGGTCATCTTCTACGCGGGATGTGAGAACATTCTTCATACCAAGACGCCATACATGCCAGTTGCCCCAGCTGTCAATGGCGTCAAACCCGGACAGATCCAGCGGCATGGGGGAGGTGTTACCACTCCACATGCTCGACCAGGAGTCAATCTGGGGAACCAGTTCGTTGGAAGAGGTAATGGCACCCTGGGAATAGGTGGCATAGGGTTGAATGAGGTGGTTCAGCCCTTCAAGACCAAAAGATTTCCACTTGAAATCCGGGTAGTGCTTGTGGAATTTCATGTTGAAATCACACCCCACGTAGCCGAGGAAGCGGTTATCATTGCCAATGCCGCCTACATCATAGTATCCCGTATAGGCACCGCCTACTTTGGGAGTGATGTTCAGGAAGTTGAAGGCGGTCAGGTTGGTGGTCAGCTCGTGCGTCGTGTTGACACGGAAGAAGCTTTCCGTGTTCATGAGGCGGGAGTAATAATCTTTCAACGAACCATCGCGCAGGTTATCAATCATGGCCTGATACGCCAGGCGTGATTCGTGAGGAAGATACTGCCGCATGATGCTGGCCGAATTATTCGTTTCGTAGTTGATGCCAGTATTGCCGATTGCAGAACGCACGCGGTAGAACGATGCCTCGACGCGTTCGTTCGTTTCGTAGAAATCGTTGGGGGCAAAGCGGGTGAAAAGCATGCTCTGGGTAGTGGCCGTGCGGCGCAGCAGGCGCACGGTGTTATCCGGTTTGTCATCCACTTCGCTGATATCTTCGAAGAAATCACGCAGAACGTATTTATCGCTCAGAAGGTTAATGTTCGTCACCACCTGCCAGTCGGCGTGTGTATCAGAATCCGGCGTTACATCCCACAGCGCCTGCAGAGCGATGCGGTAACGCTTTCTGTCAATTTTCTCGCGAGGACCTTCTGTGGGGTTGATTTTTGGATCATCGTCAGAAAGGAAATAGGCGGAGAAGCCCGTCATATCATCGAGCTTCTTGGACATGGCGATGTCCTCTAAATCCAGACCATAGGCCAGGCCGCGGCGCACGCGGTAATCCAGATGCAGCGTAGCCAGGTAGTCGGCCGTGGGCATGATGCCATCTACACGGCGGTTGCCAAAGAGAATACCGTAGCTGTTTTCAATATAGGCACCCCAGTGCGAGCGGCTGCCAGCTCCGGGCAGGTAACCTTCCCGCGGGTTGAGGGAGTGGGAGAAGGTGAACCATCCCAGCACAGGGACGGCGTATTCAGCCTCATCGGTAGCGATGCTGAGGCGAGTCACGCGGCCGTAGTCTCCCGGGTATACAGTCAGGGTTCCTGTGCCCACCCATATGGACGGATTCTGTGAGTCTTCCACAGAGACATAACCATCGTACACCGTGATGTATTCCTTGCCATCGATATCGGTGTTGTATTCCATGCGGGAGCCCTTGACCAGCATGCCATTCACCTTGAGACGAGCCTTGGAAACGGAGGTGCGCTTGTCTTTCCAGTTATAATAACCGCCTTCCTCGCTGCGGAGCAGGGTTTCATCCTGATAAATGGTCAGCGGGCCGGAAAGCATGGCGTCGGAGGAATCGAGACGAGCTTCAATGGTGGGAGTATGAATATCCGAGCCCCCATCTGTTCGCAGGCGAACAGGTTTTTCTTTGGATGCGTTGTAAAGGAAGGCGTTTTTTTCTTTGTTATAGGAAATGGTACCATCGGTGCTGGTCACTTTCAGCGTGTCGGGAACCTCGGGAGTCATCCCGCTCAGCTCGCTGACTGCTCGTTTGGTGACATCGAGCACCGGATTGGTGTTCTCCTTGTTTTCAAAGATATCTTCCGGCAGGGGGACAAGTTCTGCAGCCGTTGCATTCGTGGTGGCAAGATTGCCCATCATCAATGCAATCAGAAGCAAGGTCTGCCGTATGTTTCTTTTTGAGTGAAAAGTCTCCATGGCGCTACGAATATAATGCATGAAAGTTGTTCTGTTGTCAAGCTTCTCCAGCTTGCTCCGGTATAGAATTTAATGGCTTGCCACAATAGCGGGTCATGAGTCGCTCGGGTGCCCGGTGCAGGTCTACCATCACCAGACAATCCAGAGTATCGCCAAACTCGCTGTCTACATTGAAGGAAATCATTTCGCCGCCCAGTCGCAGGTACTGGCGCAGCAGCACCGGAATGCTGCGGCCATCCGGCTCGGCATCGCTCACCATGGCCGAAAGCAGGCGTAAATCGCCCAGGGCTGTGGGCAGCAGAGCCGCGTCTTCGCTGAGCAAATCCATGCCTGCCGGAGGCGTCTTGGCAACCACGTGTCTGGCTAATTCCTTATTCAGGCAGTGGCACTTGAGATATTCGTAGATAAGCGTGCGCGAGCGGACGGTGTAATCCGATGAAACGCTCACCGTGCCATACAGGTAGCGATATCGCGGGTATTTGAGCACAAAGCGGCCGATGCCCATCCACAGGGTGTCGAGCGAGGCCGGGTGCTTCTGATACGGGGCGGTGATGAAGGCTCTCCCCATTTCGAGACCGTTTTTAACGTGGTTGACGAAATGATGCCCCAGTGTAAAGAATTCGGAATTGTAGATACCAGTGCTACCCCTGCTGGTCACGATGTCGTCCGTGCGTCCCATGCGGTAGGCTCCGGCAAGCTGTTTCTTTGCCGGGTCCCACATGATGAGGTGGTCGTAGTACAAATCATAATCATCAGTATCGCATGCCAGCCCGGAGCCTTCGCCCACGGCGCGGAAGGTGATTTCGCGCTGCACGCCGATTTCATGCAGCATGTGGGGAATTTCTTTTCCTTTGGCCGTGTATATCTGCAAGCCGGTGCTGCCGTGCGTATAGAGCAGATGCTTTTCCGCGGGGAGTGAATCAAGCTCCTGCTGCAGGAGCTCCGGTGCCGAGGGCGGGGCAATATCGGCCATGGGGCGGGTGTTGACATGAACCCTGTTGGCCGCCGTGCCGGAGTATCGCAGCACCATGCTGCTCAAGCGCAAGTGGTCGGAAAGAGCTGCATCATCGGGCAGCATTTCCATGCGGTTGGCAGAAATGGGCTTGCCCACCTGTACCTGGTGAAGCGTTTTGCGGTCACGCTTGATTTCGCGCGGGAGCAGGGCAGAGCGCTTCTCCTTGCAGAGTCTGGTGACCATCTGGAAGAGCGGGCCGTTCTGCCCGGAAAAATGCATGGGGATGACCGGGGCGCCGCTCTTGCGGATGATGCTGGCCATATTGGCCTGCCAGGGGTCTTCTACAACGCGCCCATGCTCGGCAGACCACGAGGCCGCAGAACCACTGGGGAAAAGGATGAGGCAATGACCTTCGCGCAGCCAGCGCATCATCTCCCGGATGCCGGCCATATTGGCCCGCTTGGCCGCTTCGCCGCCATACACATCCACCGTTATCTGGTAGGGACGCATGCCGCGCACACAGTTCAGGAACTCGTTGACCACGATGCGTACATCGCTGCGACGCTTCATGACGATATCGCCAATCATCAGGCCATCAGACATGCCGTGCGGGTGGTTGCTCACTATGACGCAGGGGCCTTCCTCCGGTATATTCTCCAATCCGGCTACCTCATAGTTGAGCGGGAGGTGCTTGCAGGCAAGCCGGAAGAAATTATCTTGGCTGCCGGCCTCCTGTTCTTCCTCAACTTTGCTGTGCGCCACGTTGAACACATGAAATCCCAGCAGCCTTTCTCCTATATTGAGCATCCAGCCCGGCCATTTGTTCCCACCGGGTACATAGTCTGCCAAGTCCATGATTTTTGCCTTCATAATCGTCAATATAGTGTCTTCCGGACACCGTGTTAACATGTTAACACAGCAGACCTGTTCTGGTCAATGTCAAAAGCCTGCGAAATTGTTATTTGTCATCCTTATCCGGCGCTTTTGCGGCGGGATCGTCGGCATAGGTGACGGTGGGGTTGATGCGCGGCACCACGTTGATGCTGCGCGGGGCCTGCTGCGTGGCACGGCAATGCTCCAGAATCATGGCCAGGCGCTCCATCTGCCCCTTGATATCATACACCTGCATGAGTACCTCGGCTCCATTTTCCAGGGTCAGGATGATTTTCCATTCCTTGGGGCGGAATATTTCCCGGATTGCCGGAATCTCAATCAGGGTATAAAGATTGGCTGCTGCCACCAGCTCAATGATAGGCCGGCGCTTTTCTTCGCTAATCGTGCTGCCGGATTTGAATTCGGCCACATCCCCCGGCTGCAGATACCACACCGGTACCCCCATGAATTGGCGGTGGTATTCCGGCATGACCGGGAAGAGCTTGCCGGCGGGGTCCATGAAGAAGCGAATCCGGCTGCCGGTATCGGCTCCGCTTTCCTGCTCCACATAGACCACAGGCACTCGCTCGTTGATTTCGATGTGCAGGGTATCCGGAAGCTCCGCGCGGATGAAGGCAGATTCGATGCAGGGGTCGGCTTCCAGCTTGGCCTGCATTTTGGCGGTGTTGTTCAGCTCCGTCATGCTGATGGGGCCGTCAATCTCCAGAATCTTCAAGGCCTGTTCCTTGGAGATGAGGCGATTCCGCGCTTCAAAGCTCACTTTGTCAAGGTTGAGCTGGTAGGCCTGCTCAACCGCCGTTTTGCCGCCCCAGAAAATACCGGCGAGAATGGGAATGACCAGTAGCAGAATCAGCAGAAAGCGGCGCAGACGCCGCCATCCGCGGCGCAGAGCCACCATGCTGAAGAGCCGGTGCTTGAGCGAAAGTGCCGCTTCGAGCAGCTTTACATTCGCAGAAGCCTCGTGCTCTTCGCTATAGTGGTTGCGGTACTGGTTGCGTTTCTTCATGCCGGGTGCGCGTGCGAGTAATCAGCTCAGCCGCGCGGCTGGTTCAGCGAAACCTCCGCGATGCGGGTGCAGAGCTCGCCATATGTGATGCCAGCGGCTGCCGCGGCCTTCGGGAACAGGGAGGCGCTTGTCATGCCCGGAATCGTGTTGATTTCCAGCACGTAGGGCTTGCCATCATCTGTCAGCAGCACATCCACGCGGCCATAAACCTCTACATTCAGTGCCTTATAGGCCGCCACTGCTGCCGCCTGGACTGCCTTGGTCTCTTCCTCGCTGATATCGGCCGGGCAGATATAGTCGGAACCCACACCGCCGTAAAGCGAGGGGTACTTGTTGTTCATATCATAGAACCCGCTGCGCGGGCAGATATGCACCACGGGCAGAGCCTCGCCATTGAAAATGGCCACGGTCAGCTCCTTGCCCTTGATGTATTCTTCTACCAGAATCTCCTTGCCATACTTGGCGGCATCTGCCACGGCGGTGGGCAGTTCCTCTGCGGTATGCACAATGTGAACACCCACGGAAGAGCCCTCGCACGGCGGCTTGATGACGCAGGGAACGGGCAGGGTAGGCATCTGCCCGGCGGCAATAGTCTCGCTCAGCGGGGTGGGTACTCCGCCTGCAATGAAGAATTTTTTGGTGAGCACCTTGTCAAAGCAGTTGCGGCTGGTCTCCGACCCGGCGCCGGTGTAGGGGATGCCCAGTTCCTCCAGATAGCTCTGCAGGCCGCCGTCCTCGCCGTAGGTGCCGTGAATCATGTTGTAGCAGAGCTCCGTTCCCTCGGGAATGGCAGGGCGCTCGCTGTCGACAATAACCGGGGTCACATGGGTGAATCCTTCGCTGCGCATGGCTTCCAGCACCCCGTTGCCGGAGGAGATGGAAACATCGCGTTCAGAGCCGGGCCCGCCCATCAGCAGGGCAATCCGGATGTCTTTCTTCAGTTCTTTCATGGTATGATAAAGTAATTAGAATTGCGGTTCGCGGTCGCCGATGACCTGCACCTCTTCGTGCAGGACAATGCCACGTTCCTTCTTGACCACTCGTTCAATGTGGTTGATGAGTTCGGTCACATCGGTTGCCTTGGCGTCGCCCGTGTTGATGATGAAGTTGGCGTGCTTGGTGGAGACCTGAGCGCCACCAATGCTGTAGCCCTTGAGGCCCAGTTCATCAATGAGCTTGCCGGCGGGGATGGATTCCGGATTGGTGAAGGTGCAGCCTGCGCTGGGCTCCAGCGGCTGGCTGTTTTTGCGGCGGGCGCGGTATTCCTCCATGGCCTTCTCGATTTCAGCGGCATCGCCAGGAGTGCCGCAGAAGGTGGCCTGCACCACCATATTGTGCTCGAAATCGGGAATGCTGCGGTAGCGGGCCGGTTCCATTTCATCCTTGCGGAACTCTACAGAATCGCCGTCCTCATCCAGCGCCGTGGCCGAGCTGAACACCTGCCACATATCGCCGCCCATGCAGCCCGCGTTCATGCGCAGACTTCCGCCCACGCAGCCGGGAATGCCATCCATCCATTCAAAACCGGAAATGCCGTTCTTTGCAGCAAAGGCGGCTAGCTTCTTGAGCTTCACGCCGGCACCTGCCACAATCGTGGTTTCGTTCACCAGTTCCAGCTTGTCGAATTCGCCACCGCTGGGGTGAATCACCGCGCCGCGGATGCCGCCTTCGCGCACCACCAGGTTGGAGCCACGCCCCACCACATGCACGGGAATGTTGCGTTCCTTGAAGAAGTTGACCACATCCTGCATGCTCTGAATCGTGCTGGGCTCAATCCAGAACTGAGCCACGCCGCCCACGCCCAGGGTTGTGTGCTTGCGCATGGGCTCATACAGGCGGGCGGGGATGTCCTTGCCGCATTCATTCTGCATCTCGGTAAGCAGACGCAGGTCTCTGGCAATCCGTGTGCCGGCCTCGTGTACATTGCCTGCCCCCAGGGTCAGGAACAAATCGCCCGGCTTCAGCTGGTTGCCCACCACGTAGTGCGCTGTCGGCATGTTCGGCAGGAAGGTGGCATCGGCCTCCGGTGCGTGGTCATGCACGGCATCGACAATCGTCTGCCCCGAAATGCCGGGAATCGGCAGCTCACTGGCCGGGTACACATCTGCCACGAAAAGCTTGTCCACGCTCTGCAGCACCTTGCCGAAATCATCGCGCAGCAGCTTCGTGCGGCTGAATCGGTGCGGCTGGAAGAAAATGACCAGACGATCCGGGTTCAGGCTCTGGGCGGTCTGCACAGTGGCCTCAATTTCCGTGGGATGGTGGCCGTAGTCGTCCACAATGCGGTAATCCTTGGAAAGATACTTGGTCTCAAAGCGGCGCCGTGCACCCGCAAACGAGGCGAGGCCGCGCGCAATGCTGGCAAAATCGGCCCCCATTTCCAGTGCGGCAGCGGTGGCTGCCAGCGAGTTAAGTACATTGTGGCGCCCGGGAATACCCAGCTCCACGCGCCCCAGTTTCTTGCCCTGGTGGCACACGGTGTAGAGTGTGCGGCCTCGCTTCACCGTTACATCCGCGGCGGTGTAATCGGCATTCTCCCAGCCGTAGGAAACGCTGTTCGGGTACTGCCCGCAGACATCGGCTGCTCCGGCATCGCTCTTGCAGTAGAAAATCTTGCCACGAGTCTGGCGGCAGAGGGTGTGGAATACTTCCTTAATGTGGTCCAGGTCGCGGTAGAAATCCAGGTGCTCGGCTTCAATGTTCAGCACAATGCTGTGCTCGGGAACATAGTTCACCAGCGTGCCGTCAGATTCATCGCCCTCGGCAATCAGGTAATCGCTGTCTGCGTTCCAATGCGCGTTGGCCCCCAGCACGGGAATCTCGGCCCCCACATAGTGGCAGGGGCGCAGGCGTGCCTCGCGCAGCAGGTGCGATGTCAGGGCGGAAGTGGTGGTCTTTCCGTGGGTGCCGGCTACCACCACGCCCTTCTTGTTGTTCAAAATAGCGGCCAGACACTCCGCGCGGCGCAGGCACAGGCTGCCCAGCTTGCGGGCGGCGGACAGGGCCACATTGTCCTCGCGAATGGCGCTGGAATAAATCACAATCTCCGCATCAGCCACGGCATCGGCCGTGTGCGGGCAGGCAAACTTAAGCCCGCTTTGCTGAAGACGTTCCGTTTCTTCACTGGTGACACGGTCACAACCGCTCACCCGGTGCCCCATTTCCAGGAGCATGCGTGCAATGCCGCTCATGCCGGCACCTGCCACGCCAATAAGATGAATGCGCACCGGGTTCTCCCGGTCCAGAAGTCGTTTGCGTAACTGGTCAATCATAGCAAGTGCGCCTATTATATACGAATCCGCCCCACAAGCAAGCAAATATCCGGTAGCTCCGGCAAGAAATAACGCTTTTACCAGAGAATCCGCTGCGCAGCACGCGCATGCCGCAGGGAACGCCCGCCCCCAGACCAGGGGAATCAGAGAATATATCGCATTTTTTCCTCGGTGTTGCGGAAGCGGATGACGGTGTTGAGACGCTCGTTCTCCAGCAGGGAGACAAAGCGGCCTTCCTTTACCATGGTGCGCAGACCGGGGTCGCGGAAAAGGTCGAGCAGGCGGGTGGGCTGGGGAATGCCTCGCTGGGCCAGCTGGGTATTATAGAAGTGGGTGAAGGTGGGTTCATCCAGCGTGCAGCCAAAGGCTACCAGACAGGCCAGATTGGTTTGTGCCGGGTTGTCCAGCAGGTCGATGCTCTGCACCCAGCCGGTGATTTTAGAGGCGCGCAGCGCAGTTGTCATGCGGGTGAACCAGGGAATGGCAGGCATGCTCACCGCGGGATTCGAGGCGCGCTGCATCTGGGCTTCTGCCAGTTCGTGGTAGTAGCGGATGCGGCATACGTTGCCGTAGTAGCAGATACCCATCATGGTGACCCAGAGCATGATGAGGCTCATGAGCACGGTGGTGAGAATGCCGCCGAGCCCGGCCTTCTTCTTGAAATTGAACAACTGGGAAATCCACACCATGCCGTGAAAACCCAGCAGCAGCACAAATACCGCCGCACTCCAGGCCAGCGCCTGCACCATCCAGGGCTGCGGCGAATCCGTCATGAATGCCACATAGGTATACCCGTTTTTCTGCAGAAAGACCCACAGCGCGACGGAGGCAGAAACAGCTACCGCCAGCAGAATCATGCGGATGACGCCTTTCATGATGGCAAAGATGAGAATGGCTGCGGCAATGATTGCCAGTATCGTGAGGATAATGTGAGAGTGTTCCATGGTGGTGATTCAGCGAAGATATTGTTGGAGTTGGTCTGCGGTCTGGCGCGCGCCCTGGTGTTGCGGGTCGAGTTTGAGGGCTTTCTGTATGGCGCGCAGGGCAGGGCGGTACTGCCCCACTTCGATGAGAATGAGCCCCAGACGGTACTGCACCTCGGCATTCTGTGGATGCTCGCGCGCGCAGTCCAGCATCTGGCGCAGCGCGTCCACCGGGCGCTTCTGCATCGCCAGGAATACAGCATAATCCATGCGCGCCACCACGCTGGCAGGGTCGCGCTGAATCGCGCGGCGGTACTGCAAATCGGCCGTGGCAGCATTGCCCGCTGCGCTGGCGAGCATCGCCAGCTGCATGGCACCGGTGGGCTGGTCCGCCTGGTGGGTGGCGGTTTCCTGCAACTCGTTCATTACCGGGTGGTTGGTCGGCAGGTTCGGGAACAATGCCCAGGCCGCAGCATGGCGCACACTGCGGGTCTTGTCCGCCAGCGCCTTGCGGGCGGCATCACCCCCCAGCAGCTCCACCGCGGCAGCCCGCACCAGCGCATCGGCATCCTGCGTGGCGCCCAGCACCACCGCCTGCACCTCCGGGGTGAGCGGGAACTGCGCCAGCAGCCCCAGCAGCGTAGCTCGCCAGGCGGGGATTTCCTCTACCTTGTAGGCCGCCAGCAACTCCTGCACACTGCCTTTGCCCTGCATGGCATGCCCCGCAGCGCGGAAACGCTGGCGGTATTTGCCCAGGCGTTCCTCCTTGTAGCGCTTTTCCAGATACTCCATGCACCACTGGTGGTCCTTGTCCTTGTGGCAATTCAGGCAGGCATTCGGCACCCCCAGTTCGATGCTCAGGCGCGGGTCGGGCCAGTGCAGACCATGGTCGCGGCGCGGGTCGCGGCCCATGTAGGTCATGCTGGGCATGTGGCATTCGATGCAAGGCGTTGTCTTGCCGCCGCAAAGCTTATTGTGGCTCACCTGCGGAGCGAGCACCCCGTTAATCACCTGGTTGTTGCCATGGCATTGCAGGCAGAGCTCGTCATTCTCCGTAGACCGGGTCACCTTACCCGAATGCGGGTCGTGGCAATCGTAACAGGTTACCCCGGTGCGCCCCATGCGGTGCAGCCGGTAGCTCGTCTCGCTGTAGTCCTCCTCCAGCTGCAGACCATTCGGGTGGAAAACACCCGGAACCCTGGGCAGCTCCAGGCGGAAATGGTCGTCGAACCGGTCCCCCACCGTGAACCCGGACGTCAACTCCTCGCGGCGGGCATGGCAGCTGGCGCAGTTGTCATCGTGCTGCTCATCGGTCAGCTGGCGGTCTGCGCGGGAAACCAGGCAGCCATCGTGCTCATCCGGCTTATCCGAAACCTTGTGGCATTGAATACAAGTGATACCCGGCTCCTGCCACGTAGCCTTGAATGTATCGCTGGCCACATCATAATTCTTCTTAAAGCCGCTCATGTGGCACCAGGCACATTGCGACTCCCAGTTCATACCGCGCCCCGTCCAGTGCCCCCACTCGCCCGGCTTGCGCTCTGCACCACCTCGCTCCTGTTGCAGCGCATCATCGCGGAACACATCGAACCACTCCTTCTTCTCCACATCCCAGGCGGCACTGGGCGTTTGCAAGCCGCCATCCTTCCAGTTGAGAAGATACTGCACCAGCGGCTCGCGGCCAATCACTCCCCCCACAGTATATACCTTGCCCGTGGCCACATCGCGCATCTGCAGCTTCCCCTCCGCATCGCGTTGCATCTCCAGCTCCATCCCATGCGCCTTGATACGCTGCCCCGCAAAAGCCTCTGCATCCAGCGCGGCCTTCGGCTGCCGCCAGGCCCAGGCATGGTCACTGCCTTTCCACAAATCGTACTCCTTGCGGTGACATTCGGCGCACTTGCGCGAAATCGAAAGCGCCGATTCGTCCCAATGCGGCCGCTGCTCCTCAGCCGCACAACTCAGGACAGGCACAACCAGCAGACCGATGGGGAATAGACACTTCACGGCCGCATTTTACCACACACGCCCCCGCGCACGCAAACGCAAAGAATCGCCCCGCCTGTCATACCTGCAAAACTTTTTTTCATTTTAGGCTTGCCATCCTCTCCGATATCTGATAAACTCCTGGCACACGCACGAGTAGCTCAGTGGTAGAGCGGCTGTCTTACACACAGTTGGTCAGGAGTTCGAATCTCTTCTCGTGTATCAAATAAGACCTGCAAGCCAAATACGGATTGCAGGTCTTTTTCTCTTTCTCGAACTGGGCATTCCACAATTATTGGGTCAAGCCCAAACAATGTGGAATTTGAATTTTCATATCACGATGTGCCCACATTCAATTAACACTCTTAACCGGTAGTTTTGAAAGTTGCGATAGCCATAGGCGCGGCGTTGAATTAATTTCATTTTTCGGTGGAATCC
>JAZOTC010000009.1:0-59583 GCA_045657445.1 Akkermansia sp.
AATTGACCGTCTGCACAAGGGGTACGGGGCTCACGATATCTGGGGGAGTATTGAGGGGCTGGTCAATGTGCTCTCGCAGAAGATGTGGGGACAGCCCCAGGCGCCCCGCAGCTTCGATGAGCATAATGCCCTGGTTTCCCGCATCAGCCGCATTCCGTTCTGCAACCCGCTCTGTCAGAACGAGACCCGCCTCGACATTACGCCGGAAACCCTGCCCATGGCTCTCAAAAAGGGCTCTAAGGGACCGGATTATCATCTGACCATGGAGCTGGAGATGAGCGCTGCGCCGGAATCTGGCAAAGAACAGGTGTTGCTTGAATCCCGCCAGGGGAAGCTGCTGGCTGCCGGTAAGGATGGTCGCATCGTGCTGCGCCGCAGTGATTCCATTGAGTTTGCTTACAATGTCAAATTGCCGGTGGGAAAACGCGTGAAGCTCGAACTCATCGGAAGCATGGGCAGAACCTCATTGCTGCTCGATGGGGTCGATGCAGGCGAGCCGGAAAACGTGCGTTTCCCGCTACTCCAGAACAATCGCATGAGCACTTTTGTGCTCCCTCTGGAGACGCTGGGGTCTTCTTTCAATGGCAAGGTGTACAAGCTGCAGGTGGAATAAGTCCTGATTCACTCTTTTCCTCCTGCTGCCACCACCTGCACCTGAACAGTGAGCTCCGGCAGGTTGTCGGGCTTCACGGTGACAACTGCTTTGCCTGAGCTGCCACGGTTACCGCGCACAATGGCAATCATTCGCCCGTTGAAGAAACGCTGCCGCTTATCCTGCATGCAGGTATGATCCGTGGGGTCGCCATTGCAGAATCCCACCAGTTTGGCAGGACCGGTAATGCTGAAACGCACCTTGCGGGAATCTGTCGGCACCACATTGCCCTTCTTGTCCACAAGCGCCAGGGAGATATAGGCCAGGTCGCAGCCATCGCCGGCAATCGTCGGGCGGTCCACCTCAGCCTTCACGCTGGCAGACGCTCCGGTGGTGACACGCTGAGCTTCTGCCCATGGCTTACCATTCTTCTTCACTACCACTTTGAGGGTTCCGGGGGCATATTTGACATCTTCCCAGACAAATCGGTAGGCATTTTTACATACCGTCAGCTTTTGCTGGTAAGTATCACCCTCACCACGGCGGCGCACTCCCTGGCTCTTGCCATTGAGGAACAATTCCGCCTCATCGCCGCTGGTGAACACCATGACTGGTGTTACTTCGCCCTCGCGGCCCTTCCAGTTCCAATGTGGCAGAATATGGCAGGTCTTTTCCTCGGGGCGCCAATGGCTCCGGTACAGGTAATAAGTATCCTTCGGGAAGCCCGCGAGGTCAATGATACCAAAGTAGGAACTACGGCTGGGTGCCTTGTTGCCCATTTTCTTGAGTTCCTCCATGGCTGCTTTCTTCTCGGCCTCGCTCACGCCCTGGAAGTTGCCGATATTGGAGGCATCCTGGTTGTAGGGCGTGGGTTCACCCAGATAATCAAAGCCCGTCCATACATACTCACCCGCCACATGCGGATTCGTCTTCATCGCGTGCATTTCGATATCCGGGCTTGTGCCCCAGGCGGCAGAAAAGAGCCCGTAAGCACTCACATGGAATGGTCTTGCCCCATCGCCCACCTTCCAGCCCAGCGGGAAGAAATACGTGTCGCGGGAAGCCACGCAGGAATTTGTTTCTGAGCCATAGACCGGTTTCCAGGGGTGCTTGTCACGGAATGTTCCATACATATCCGGCTTATAGTTGAAGCCGTAGATATCCACTGTATCAGCAAAGCCATTTGTTACGGCAGCGGGGTCATTGCTGCCCACGGTGTACGGGCGCGTGGTGTCGTACTGGCGGATTTCGTCGCGCAGCATGCTGGAAACCTCTCGTCCTCGAGCTGTGCGCAGCTCAGGCACCTCATTGCCGCCGCTCCAGGCAATGATGCAGGGGTGATTGCGGTCACGTAGCATGAAATTGCGCACATCCTTGCGCCACCAGCGGGGCCAGTATATGTGGTAGCCGTTAATCTTGTCGTATTTCTTTGCCTCCCAGATATCAAACAACTCATCAATGACCAGAATTCCGTGCTTGTCGCACAAATCCAGCACCTCGGGAGCAGGCGGATTATGGGTCATGCGAATGGAGTTGCAGCCCATGTTTTTCAGAATTTCAATCTTGCGCTCGTAGGCGCGGGTGTGGAACGCTGCCCCCAGCGCGCCCAGGTCGTGGTGCTCGCACACACCCTTAATCTGCACGCGTTCATTGTTGAGATAAAAACCATCCGCACGCCACTCTACCGTGCGCACGCCGAATGTCGTCTTGTGACTGTCAATTTCCGAATCTTCTGCCTTCAGCGTTGTTTTCAGATGATACAGATACGGTTTTTCACAACTCCAGAGCTTCGGCTTCTTCAATGAGAGACGCTGGGTCACCTCTTTTTCCTCGCCGGGTTCCAGCACCACCTTCAGCGGCTTGGCTGCAGCCTTGCCTACGCTCTGGCTCAGCGTAACCTCCTGTTTTGTGGCTCCTGTGTTGCACACCCGGGTTGCCACCTCAACCGTAGCCTTATCCTCTTCAATTTCAGGAGTGGTGACATACACCGGCCAATGCGCCAGATGCACTGGTCCCGTCTTTTCCAGCCAGACGTGGCGGTAAATGCCGGCACCGGGATACCAGCGGGTGGAAAGCGGCAGGTTGCTGACCTGCACCGCAATCACGTTCTCTGCCCCGGCTTTCAGATAAGGCGTGATATCCACACGGAAAGAATTGTACCCGTAGGCCCATTCTCCGGCAAAACGCCCATTCACATACACCTTGGGGCACGACATCACGCCATCGAAATCCAGATAATAGCGCTCCTTCTTTTCGTCAAACTCCTCTGGCACGCGGAAGTCCTTGCGGTAGCAGCCCCAGCCATCCCACGGAAGTTTGCCCGTCTCGTTGGGCTTTTCTACCAGAAAGCGGCTCTCAATCGCCCAGTCATGCGGCAACTGCACCTTTTTGAAGGAGGAATCATCGAATCCCGGTGCCAGACACCCATTTTTCTGCACAGCCTGGATTTTTGACAAATCGATGGGCTTTCCGGCGCTGTTCAGAAACTCAATCTCGCGGATGCTGGCCCAGCAAGACTCGCTTACCCCCTTTGTCACGGTCAGTTTCAGCGTGCGTATGGACATGTTTTTGAGCGGAATCTCTGTTCTGTCGGCATTATCCACATGCAGCTTGCGGGTAAGCTTGCCCTTTTTGGACGTAACATCCACCGTTACATCAAAACTGTTCGCCTTTTCCCAATGCACCACTATGGAACTCACCTTCTTGTAGGCACCCAGATTCACCGAGATGCTGTGACCCGGCTTGTCATCCGGCGCAGTCCAGCGGGTCGATTTATCCCCGTCCACTGCCTGAGCCGGAGCATGCCCCGCCTGCGATGCCGGGGCGCTGGCAGGTCCTGCCGGATCGGGGGGGAGGGAGGTTCCCATGTACTTGAACTTCCACCCGAAGTCAAAGCATTCGCGCTCGGCAGTAGCCTGGCTTACGGACAGGGTACCCAGAGCAATCAGAGTAAGGATGTTTTTCATGTTCATAGGCGAATCTTCGGAAAGCTTAACAGAATGCACTCGGGAAATCAAGAAATCATGCCGTGATGAGCTGCATAAATGTATTGTCGTAGTGTCATGCAAATAGAGGACTCCGCGACTACGTTGCAGCGTTGCACCCGGGGGTGCATATGTAGGGAAATTTATGCTGGAAACAGTGGGCGCTATCTGGTAGACTGAGAGAAAGTTGTGGCGATGAATGATATTAGCGAAGAATTGAGCGCAGAGGAGTCTGCGCGTTGTCGGGCGGCGTTACTGCCGGAAGAACAGGTGCTGCTGATAGCCAGACCGCGTACTCAGCTGGGTGTGCTCGAGACGCTCTTCCGCGTGATTCCTGGTGTGGTGATGGCGTGCAGTCTGTCTTACGCGCTGTGTATGATGAGCGCAATATGGTGGCTGGCACTTCTGATTACGCTGCCAGCCTGGGGGGTGGTAATTGCCTTGCTCTGTTCTCCTTACCTGCACCGTCGGCGGCGTGAGCGTACGGTGTACCTGCTGACGGATAAACGAGTAATGGTGCTTGACCCCGGGGTGCTGTTCGGGTCGCGTGTGGTGGCGTACCCGCTGCAGCCTGACCCGGTGAGGGAGATTCGTCGCGGTGATGATGGGTTTGGGGATATTGTCTTTGGCTATGAGCAGCGCTGGCAGCTGGGCGCGCGGATCCACCGCGGTCCCAGCCCGGTGGGTTTCATTGAGGTACCGGAGGTAGACAGCCTTGCTGCCGTGATTGCGGAACAGGTGGCGGCAACGCCGCCGTCCGCGCCCCTGCCTGCGGCGCAGTTGCCCTCTTTTGCTGGTATGCCCACCGCCACGGATTCGTGGGGGAATCCGCTGCCCATGAATACAGGGCGGGTTCCCTTGATTGCACTTGGTTCGCTGTTTTCTGCTGCGTCCTTGTTGTTCCTGGTGCTGGGGATTGTGATGCTTTGCCGCGATGCCCGCTTTGAGCGCGAGGCTGTCAGAACCACCGCAACCGTCGTGAGCGTGCGCAAGGAATTCCACGAGACTGAACACCACAGTAGTCGCCACCACAGAAGAAGTCACACGGGCGTTCGTATTCGTGTTGAGGTTAACAAGGAAAAGCAGGGGAATTGGCTGTATTACCCCAGTTACCAGTTCGCCGATGCCGAGGGAACGCTGCACCAGTTTGAATCCAACGTGGGCAGCACAAAATACAATTTCCCCATTGGTCATGCCGTGGAGGTGGCGTACCTGCCTTCTGCCCCGGATGATGCCAGACTCTGCGATGACGGCCCCAGCCTTGGTTTGATATTTGCTTTGGTGGGTGGTATGGTTCTGGTGGTCGGGGGTGGTTTGCTTGCCGGTGGGCTCATGATGAAGAAATAGCTTTACTTGCCGGAGTATAGAATGTTAAAGTAACAGGGTATGCAGGTGCTGGTGGTTGAGGACGATGTGGATATTGCCGAGCTGTTGGCGTTCAATCTGGAACGCCAGGGCTGGGGCTGTACCCTGGTGCACCATGGCGGCGAAGGATGGGAGCAGATTCAGAAACTGCGTCCGGATTTAGTGATACTGGATGTGATGCTGCCAGGCATGGATGGCATGCAGATATTCCGCGCCATGAAGGAAAATGAGATGACGCGCAGCATTCCGGTAATCTTTTTGACGGCTCGCGGGGCGCTGGATGACCGCCTGGAAGGCCTGAGCCTGGGCGCAGACGATTATGTGACCAAGCCTTTCAGCCCCAAGGAACTGGTGCTACGCGTGCGTAATGTCCTGGCGCGGACGAGTGCCGCTGCGTCGCAGTTGGTGGTGCGCTGTGGGTCCTTTGTGCTGGATAAGAATACCCTGGCAGCGACGCTGGAGGGCACGGCTCTGGACTTGACCACGGCAGAATTCAAGCTACTGGCCTATTTGATGGAGCGTCCCGGCAAGGTACAGGACCGCTACGAGTTGCAGAAAATCCTCTTTGGTTATGCCGATACCACCCAGAGCCGTGCGCTGGACACGCATGTGAAGCGCCTGCGCCAGAAATTGGGCGATTTTTCCGCCTGCATCGGCACCGAGCGCGGTGTAGGCTATTATTTTAACCCCGAACCATAAGAACGAAACATGATGAAGAAACTGCTTCTTTCCTCCTTATTCGTGGCGCTGCAGGCTGGTGCAGCTGATTACGCCAAGCTGAAGGATTCCTTCTGCGATGCGCAGAACAAGGTGATATATGATGGCGCGGGGCGCTTTGCGGTGGAATCTGCCGCTGAAACCGAGCTGGAATTTTCGCTGGATGTGGCGGCGCTGGAGAGTTATCTGGGCTCCAATGACTACAAGCAGGGACCGATGGTCACCTGGGAGCTCAGCGCTCCCGGTGGTCGTAAACTCGTCTATGGCCTTGCTGATACCGCCAGCCACCTGACATGCTATTGGGCCGGAAGCCCTTGGGAAAAGAACGGCGTGGTCAGCTATGAAAAGCTTAAATCACTTGCGGAGGATGGGAAGGTGACGCTGCGGGTGAAATTGGTGCCCTCGCGGGGACTGCAACTTTTCTGTGGTGACACGCAGTTGCTGAATGCTCACGGACTCAAGACTCAGCTTCCTTTCAATACCACGCATGCCTATGCGGTGAATACCAATTATGTGACGTCCGTCAGCATCAAGTCTCCCTCCAGACTGAATACGGATGGCTACAAAGCCCCGGAGGACTACACCAAGGTTTTCACCCGCACAAAGGATGCATCTCTGGGGCGCGTGATGTTCTGCGGTGATTCCATTACCCATGGCGTGAATGACCAGACCTGGCGCTGGCAGTTGTTCAAGACGCTGGTGGACAATGATGTGGAAGCTCAGATTGTGGGACCCCGCAGCGGCTACACGCCGGGTTACACAAACCTTGCCACCTCGGATGCCGGCGATTCCTACGCGGGTGTCACTTTCCCGAATGTGCACCTGGCGCAGTCTTCCGGTCGCACGCACAATATCATTTCTGGTTCCAATGCCGGCATGAGCGGCGTGAACTACGGCGGACATTCCACCAAATCGGCTTCCGCCACCTTCAACTGCGATACTTTCTGCTGCCTGATGGGAACGAATGACCTGCTTTCTGATAAGGGCTACACCCCGCAGGAATTCGCCACGAAGATGCAGAATCTGCTGGGTGGTGAGGTGAGCGTGAAGGGCAAGACCTTCAAATGGACGCCCGGCTCCGACTGGGGCAACATGGGACGCATTGCTGCCGATTTGCTCCAGGAAGATTCTGATGTCCTGTATGTGATGGCGGTTCCCTGCTGGGGACACCATGCCAACAATAATGAGCCGGAGCGTCATCAGACGGTGTGGCAGTACAATACATTGCTGAGCAAGTGGGTGGATGCCTACAGAAAGCAACACAAGAAGAATCTGCGCTATGTGGAGATTAACCGCGGTATGGTGGATTATAGCCACCGTGTCCCCTTCAGCTGGCCGGACAGCATGTCCAACAAGCCGGGCCGCGATGGCCTGCATCCGAATGAGCAGGGCTCGATGATGATTGCCAATAATCTGGCGGAAGCGATGGGGATTCCCGGTCGCACGGCGGGACTGGAGCGCGGCTCATCCTCAGCGTGGCAATCTGCCGGTAAGAAGGGAAGCATTGCTAGCGGAAAGTCCCGCATCGTGCAGAAAGATGCCTTTACCCGTGAGGATGGCTACAGTGTCGAGCTCCCCATACGTCCCCTTACCAGCGTTCTGGAAATCAGCCTTGGAGATGAGACTGGCGGCGGTGTGCTGACCGTGACCAAGGATAATATCAGCTGGGCTGGACGCACGCTCTATTGCTTCGGCCTTCCCGAGACGAAGAAAGTGGTCAAGCCTGAGTCTCTCCGCGTGGTGTGGCATCCCGGGTTGGAGGGGAATCGCCCCCAGGGATATTACGTCTGGGTGGGCGATAAGCTGGTCGGTCAGGCTCTGCCTGCCGGTGCCAAGGCAGAGCAGGGCTTGAAAATCAGCGTCAAGGCGGGGGCGGTGGCGCTTTCCTCTGTCAAATATGCGGATGCGGCAGCTGCCCCTGCGCTAAAGGAAAAACCTTGATTCCTGAGATGCATTCTACTGAGCTGGCGGGGAGGGGGCTTGTGATGAAAAAGCCCTTAGTTGACGGTTCCCATTGGAAATGGGAAATCATCGGAGTACGGGACCGCAATCCCGCACTCCGATAAAGCCATGAACAGGTGCGCCTCTGTTAATCCTTTGCTTCGAGAAGCTGAACCGTGGCAGTGTGGCCTTTCTCCCTGGCGTAATCGAGCGCGGTTTTGCCTGCGGCATCGCGCACATCGGCTCTTGCCCCGGCAGCCAGCAGCAGCCGGATGATTTCCGGACTTTCCGCCTTGCGATAGCGCACGGCATTGATCAGGGGTGTGGTGAGGCTCCCGCTGACCTGGCATTGGCGGTTGACATCTGCCCCGTTCCGGATGAATAAATCCACAATATCTGCCGAAGAAACGCAAACGACAGAGTGAAGCAGGTTCTGACCGTAGCGATCTGTGTGGTCGGCATTGGCTCCGCCTTGCAGCAGCATGCTGACCATGGCTGTGTCGTTGTTGCGGGAGGCGATGCGGAGCGGCTCACCGGGCGATACCTGCTCCAGTCCGTTAGCCGAAGCCCCGAGTTGCAGCAAGAGCCGTACGAGCTCATGTTTGCCACTCTGAATGGCCATGTTGAGCGGGGTCTGGGAGCCTGCGCCGATGCGTATATCAATGTTCCCCCCGTATTCCGCTACTTTTTTAACAATATCCGGGCTGTTGCCCTGAACGGCAAAGGCCATGGTGGCGCGGTGATGCGAGGCATCCACTCTGGCGCCAAGTGTGTGCAGCAATTCCACCATGGCGAGATTACCGCGCCCGGCGGCTTCATCCAGAGCGGTGCCGTAGTTGCAATTCATCCCGAATCCGCATTTCAGATGCGACGAGGTGTTGAGCCCGGCGCCGAGTCTGACAAGCAGCCGCACGGCATCGGCATTGTTATGCTCAACAGCCTTGTTAAGCATGCGTCGGCCATCGGCCCCGGTGGAATCAATCAGTACCCCTTGCTGCAGTAGAGCCTGCAGGGTTTCCTCATGACTGTTCAGCGCAGCCAGTACAGCGGCTTCATGGCCGATGCGGTGCTTGCCGGAGCTGTCCACTTTGAGTCCATCAGAAATCAGGCGCAGTACTTCCTGGGTACTGCCTGCGGCGGCGGCCTGCAGTAGAGCCTCTTCCTTGCCGGCGGGGGCTCCATGGGTGCGCAGCATGTCTGCCAGTACTTGGTTGCCACTCATCTGGGCATAGCTGAGGGCGGATTTCCCAGTGGCATCCACCACGGCGGCTCTGGCCCCGCACTGCAGCATGACGGAAACGAGCCGGGTATCTCCTCGCCCGGCGGCAATCATGAGCGGTGTCTGCCCCGCATTGTTGGGCTCATCGGCAGAAAGACCGGCTTTCATGAGGTAATGCGCGATGGCCTCCTTATCAAGGGAAACTCCGATATCCGTAGAGAGTCTGGCTTTCGCACCGACGGTCGGGTAGTGGCTGATGTCTTCCGCATCCGGCTTGTCGGTGTACTGTGCCTTGGCTGCAATGCAGTGCAGGGCGGTATTGCCGTCGTTGTCCCGGTGGTGGAGCATCTGCGGAGCTGCCTGGTGCAGCAGAATCGTGGGGTCGATGGTCGTGACCATCATCAGAGCCGTGCATCCCTTGGCATCGGTCAGAGTCGGGTCGGCACCCAGTTCCAGTGCACAGGCGGTGAGCGCAGAATTGCGGCGGGCCATGGTGTGCAGGCAGTAGCTGCCCTGCGGACTCCGACAGTTGATATTGGCACCGCTGCCGACCAGCAGGCGGAGAAGCTCCACGTCTGTGCCGCGCACCAGCGGCAGCCATCCCTTGTTGCCCGGGGTGAAATCGGGGTTGGCGCCTTGCTCCAGCAGGAACTTCACAAGGGGCCGGTTCTGCGTGGAAAAACAGGCCAGGGAAAGGGCTGTTTCTCCGGATTCGTTGAAGTAGTGGATGTCGGCCCCGTTGTGCAAGGCGGCCTTCACCGCATCCAGCTTGCCACTGCGCACAGCCCGCAGCAGGGCTTCTCCCTTGCGGCGTCTGGCGCTTTCCGCTTCGCGGCGCTCAAACTCGGCCTTTTCGGCAGCAAGCAGGTCGGGATGATTCTCCTCCAGCCACTGCATGATGCGTTGTCGCCCCTCGGCTGAGCGAGGCTGGGTGGAGTGGGCTGTCAGCAGCCGCTTCTGCTCAGGCTGGGGACTGGTCAGAGGCGCTCCCAGCTCCACCAGTCTGAAGAACACGCGGTCGTAGCCGTAGTCCACGCAGAAACTCAGAGGCCGGTAGCCCATGGTCGGCACATCTGCGCCGCAGTCAATCAGCAACTGGAGGCGCTCCAGCACTTCCTCTTGTGTGGTATCTGCAGGTGCATGCACCAGCAGCAATGAAAGTGCCGACTGTCCCCCCTTACTGGCCGGGGGAACCTTCTGCCCTGCATCCTTCAGGATTTGCAGGATGTCTTCCCGGTGCAGGAAACAAGCCCTGGAGAAAAGATCAGAATCTGCGAAGGAGTAATGATGCTCCACCAGATACCGGAGGTAATCCGCTGCGGATTTGTTCCAGAGATTGAGCCGGTTGGCTATTTTCGGGGAAGTGATGGCAGCCCCACGCTGGTGGAGAAGTTTCAGCATTTCGGTAGAGGCGGCCTCTGCCGAACAGACGAGGGGGGTAACCTGCATCGCATCCTGGGCGTTGATATCAGCTCCATGCTGGAGCAACAGTTCTGCCGCCCTGATATTTCCGAAACGAGCAGCGCAGTGCAGGGGCGTGGTGCCGGGCATGTTATCGTATACCCCGGCCATGTCAATATAATCATGCTCCAGGGACGGTATGGCTGGGTGAGCCCCGCGATTCAGCAGCAATTCGACAATGTGGTTATGGTGCTGGGCGACTGCCCAATGCAAGGCACAGTTGCCGCTTTTTTCCCGTCCATTCATATCTGCACCCGCATTGAGCAACAGTTCGACTGTGGCGGCGTCGCCGGTGCGGGCGGCCTCAATGATGGGGGGAATACGACCGAAGGAGGAACATGTATTCGGATCTGCCCCGGCTGCCAGCAGCATGCTGACCACCTCGGCCTGCCCTTCATAGGGCGTGACGGAAGCAGCATGGGCTGCCCACCCTTCGCATTCGCCCAGTCGCTTGCTGCCGATGGCGGCATACAGCGGGGTGCAGCATTCCACCGGGGCGGCGTTCACATCTGCCCCGGCTGCCAGCAGCTCCTTGATTAAGTCTTTGCAATTCCGTGCAGATGCGCAGGCGCAGAAAAGGGCCATGTCTTTGTCTGCTCCTTTTGCCAGAAGCGTGCGCACCTGTTCAGTATCCCCATCCTTGCAGGCTACCAGCAGGGCGTGGAAGCTGTTCCAGTCGGACTGGGGAATGTGTGAGCGTTCCAGACGGGCTGGTGCGTCCGGAATTTCCACGGCAGCAACCAGTGGTGCTGCCATCCACAGGGTAATGTTGATAATATGTTGAAGTTTCATGGTGTCACTATAAAGTATAACGCAGATTAAATCAAAAGAATTTCAGAAAAAACAGGGAGTTTTTGAGCCCCCGGCTATTGCTCTGCCGCCCACTACCGTGGACTATGAATCCCGCTTGCTTCGTTCGCCGATTCCGATTTATTGCGTTATGATGTAAAAATGTCAGCAGTAAATCTTAAACGTGCTCTTGAACAAGGATGGGGGCTGAAAAAGCCTTGATTCTGCTGGGGTTCGTGGCTATAATGCGCGCATGAACGCTTCCTTTGCTCTTATTTCCCTGGGCTGCGCCAAGAACCAGGTAGATTCCGAACATATGGTCGGCTGCATGCTGCAAGCCGGATTCCGCCAGGTGGAGCCGGGGCAGGCCGATGTGCTTATCATCAACACCTGCGGCTTTATTGATCCCGCCAAGGAGGAAGCCATCAACACGATTTTTGATGCCGTGCGCGCCCGCGAGGCAGGGGAAGCCCCGGCGGGGCAGCATATCATTGTGGCGGGTTGCCTTTCCCAGCGATATGCAAAGGAACTGGCTAAGGAAATGCCCGAGGTGAGCTGCTTCATGGGGGTGGATGAAATCACCCAGGTGGCCGATATTGCCACCGCCTGCCTGAATGGCACGGCTGAAAAGACCTACACGAGCAAGGTTTCCACCTATCTGCCGGACTGGGGCGTACCGCGCAAGCTGATATCGCCGCCCCACTATGCCTATGTAAAGATTGCCGAGGGCTGCAACCACGCCTGTGCCTATTGCGTGATTCCGCGCATTCGCGGCGGTCATCGCAGCCGTCCCCAGGCGAATATCCTCAAGGAAGTGCGCCACTGGGTGGAGCAGGGGGCTAAGGAAATCAACCTCATTGCCCAGGATACCACCTACTACGGCATGGACAAGTGGGAAAAACGCGGCAGCAAGACCGCCGGGGTGGATTCCAGCCGCGGAGAATCGCTGGCTTCTCTGCTGCGGGAGATTAATGCCATTCCCGGCGATTTCTGGATTCGCGTGCTCTACACCCACCCAGCCCATTGGAGCCAGGAGCTTATCGATACCTTTGCCGAGTGCGACAAGGTGGTGAAATATGTGGATATCCCCTTGCAGCACATTGCCGATGATATTCTCGACCGCATGCGCCGCAAGACCGATGGCGACTATATCCGCAACCTCATCCGCAATATCCGCGCGGCGGTGCCGGGAATTGGTCTGCGTACCACCTTTATCTCCGGTCTGCCGGGTGAGACCGAGGAAGACCACGCCGAGCTGCGCGAATTCATTAAGGAATTCCGCTTTGAACGCGCCGGTGTGTTCCCTTATTCCAAGGAAGAAGGCTCGTTGGCGGCCAAGATGAAGAACCAGGTACACCACGCCACCAAAAAGCGCCGCAGCAACGAGCTTTCCATGCTGCTGGCCGGCATTGCCGATGAAATCGGTCAGGAGAGCATTGGCACCCGCATGCGCGTGCTGGTGGATGCACCCGGTATTGCCCGTGGTCCATGGGATGCCCCGGATGTGGACGGCTCCATCCATGTAGACCCCGCGCTTCCCGTTGGTGAGTTTGCCGAGGTGGAAATTGTGGATTCCATCGCCTACGAGCTCTTTGCCGATGGTGCCGAGGAACCGGATTTTGACGAAGAATAAACGAAAATCCCCTGTTGCTCTGAGAAGCAACAGGGGATTTTTTTGCAGCGGAGAGAGTGGGATTCGAACCCACGGTGACATCTCTGCCACGCTCGATTTCGAGTCGAGTGCCTTAGACCAACTCAGCCATCTCTCCATGGCGCGGTTGCGGGGATATTCTGCCTTTTCCCTGGCTTCGTGTCAAGATTTTCTCTGCAAGCTGTCACAAAAGGGGGTATAATTTTTAGCTTGCCAGGGCAGGGAGCTGCCGATACAATGAACCGGGAACAACGAACCATCCTATATATGCACAAGTATCTTACCTATGTAGCCATTTGTTTTTTTGCGGTGAACTCCGGCTTCCTCTCCAGCTGCCGCACGGTGCCTTTGACGGGGCGCTCTCAGTTTATTCTGACCTCATTGAGCGAGGAAAAGAACATGGGATTGACCGCTTTTAAGAAGTACCAGAACAAGTTCCCCCGCTCTTCAAATGCTCATTACAACGCCGTCATGAAGAGCTGCGCCACTTCCATCATCAAGGCCACGGAGTACACGGAATACGATTGGGAATACACCGTGTTTGAATCCAAGACCCAGAATGCCTTCTGCCTGCCGGGCGGTAAAATTGCTGTGTATACCGGGCTCATGGATTTAATGCGCAACGAGGCAGAGCTTTCTTTTGTGGTGGCTCACGAAATTGCCCATGCGCTGGCGCGCCACAGCGGCGAGCAGATGACCTGGGAGTCGATTCAGAGCCTGGGGGCTGCAGCTGTTGAGGCCAAGGGCGGCAGTTCTGCTATTTTCCAGAAGGCGTCAGACCTGGGGGTGATGCTGCCGTTCAGCCGCAAGCATGAGTACGAGGCCGACCGCATGGGGATGCTGCTCATGGCGAAGGCTGGCTACGACCCGCAGGCTGCCATTGAGTTCTGGAGCCGATTTACGGCGGGTTCCACCTCCAGTGTGCTGGATGGCTGGATGAGCACGCACCCTGCCGATGCTGACCGCATTGCGGCCATGCGCCAGGTACTGCCGGAGGCTAAGGCTGAGTATGCCAAGGCTGCCAGCAGGAAGGGCACTGGTATGTCGCTGTAGGTGGTGCACCGTTCATTATCTTCCCCTGGGAGGAAAAACCAAAAAGGCAGCCATGCGGCTGCCTTTTTGGTTTCCTGCTTCAGAATAGATATTCGGTAAAGAACCAGACGGTGAAGCTGAAGGGGTATTCAGGTGCAGCCCAGAGCGCGTACCCCGCCATGGCCAGCATGGGAATGATGCCCAGCAGGGTGATGATGAGCGGCCAGCGGGCGGGAGTGTAGCTGGCGGCCTGGCTGAATAGCGCGGGTTCGGTGCCGAGGGGATAGGCAAAGGTGATGTTCCTGATGTGGCAGACGCAGATATGGCGTGCTTTCACGGCATCGGCCATGGCGGTATAATCGGCGCGTATCCACTTGTTGTCCGGGTAGATAATGTATTCGCTGTGCCCATCGGAAAAGCGCTCGCAGGACTCTCCGGCGGGGCTGCCGTAGGCCTGAAGGCTACGCCGCAGCATGGGCAACCCGGGGTGAAGCAGGGTGCGTATGCCCCGGTAGGCAAACCAGGCAAAAATGACGATGCCAAATGCCCAGGTATAGGGGTCGCTGAAACCACATTCTATGCCATAGAGCACGCAGAAAAGCAGGAATGCTACCTCGGTGAGAACGGCAACCACCCAATACCAGGGGGTGTATAGTTTGCGCTGCGCCAGTATGATATCCCCCATCTCCAGCATTTGCGCCATGGTTTCCGGCTGTGCCACGGTGGTGGTGGTGAGCACGCTTCGGGGCGGGGCGATGCGGGCTCCGTTATCTGTGCTCACATGGGCGCGGGCAAATTCCAGCAGTTCGGTGCGTTGCTGCTCTGTGCAGGCTTCCAGGTTCCAGCAGATATCCTGCAGGCCTGCCAGGGTCAGTACCAGTACTTCATCCACCAGGGTGGCATCCTTATAAAAGTACCAGGGGTAGTATGAGCTTATCCCTTCGTATTCGATGAGTACGCCCGCATTGGTAATGGTGAGGAACCCGGGCGTGTTGAAGCGCTCGCATTCCTTCGCCCAGACGCGGCGACTGCGCCACCAGCCCAGCAGCAGGCCCATGCTGTATACCGCGATGAGGCATACGGCAGCCCACTGCGGTGGCATGTCGGTGACCCAGAGAAAGATGAGCGGCAGCATGAGCATCAGCATCCAGCGTTTTCGGGTGTTGCGGAGACATTGCCAGGTTGCGAGTTTCCTGGTTTGTTCCAGGCGCAGAGGTTTGGTGGTGTATATCATGGTGCGGTGTCAGGGGATAATGGTTTCTCCTGTGGAAATGGACTGGAGCCTGGCGCCCAGATGCTGTTGCAGCAGGGAGAGGGCGGTGTCTCCGGTGCAGTGGCCTGTGTAGTAATACGTGGGCTGCTGGCCCAGAATTTCGCCAGTCTGGTGAATGAGCTGCGGCGGGGTGTGGCGCAGGTGGAAGCCCCCGATGAGGGCATCGGGGCGGAAATGGGTGGCGATATTGAGAATCCCCCGGTGCGAGCAGCCACTGAATAGGATTCGCCTGCCTTGTTCTTCGATAAGCAGGTATTGCTCGTGCCGGAAGTCATCGGGGACAGACTGCCCCTTTTCCAGTGTGCTCATGCCTTCGCCCGCAATGGGGTAGGTGGTGGGCAGGAGGCTGGCGGGGTGCAGGCTGATGCCGGCCGCCAGTTCAAGTACCTCCGCAGGGGCGGTGCGGAATCGCGGGTTGCCGGCCAGGGCAGGGGGTAGCCCTATGTCCTTGCCCGCGGCGTTGAAATGCGGGTCAAACGCGTGGGGACTCAGCCAGATGGGGGCGTGGTCGTTGAGCTCCAGAAATCGTGCAATGCCACCGCCGTGGTCATAGTGACCGTGGGAGAGAATGGCGATATCGACGCCGCTTAAATCAATTCCCAGCGCTTCGGCATTCCGGGCAAAGGCCGGGGAGGCTCCGGTATCAAAGAGAATCCGCAGCCCGCAGGTTTCGATGAGCAGACTGAGGCCGTGCTCGGCAACCAGGTCGCTGCGGGTGGAGGTGTTTTCGATGAGAACGGTGATGTTCATGCTGCCGGGCTTATGTGGTGAGCTTCCAGTTGTGCTCTCCGTGGTATATCATCTGGTGAGTCATGCCGCCATCGATGCAGATGTTCTCCCCGGTGATGAAGCCGGCCTTGCTGGAGCAGAGGTAGAGCACCATGGCGGCGATATCCTCCGGCTTCCCCACGCGCCCGGCTGGGTGCTGGGTGGCATCTGCCCCGGTGTAGGTGGTGTTGCCGGTTTCTATCCACCCCGGGGAGATGGAATTGACCCGCACCCGCCCTGCCAGCGATGCGGCCAGCGCATGCGTGAGCGCGGCAATGCCGCCCTTGGCGGCGGTGTAGCATTCGGTGCCGGGCATGCTCATGCGGTCGCGACTGGAGGAAATGTTCACAATAGCCGCCCCCGGGGCAAAGTGCTCGTAGAACAGGCGGGTGAGCATGTAGGGTGCGCTCACTCCCACCTGCAGGGCATAGTTGAACTCCTGCCAGCTGCAATCCGGCAGCCCTTTGAAGAGCGGGGCCGCATTGTTGATAAGGTAGTCCACATGCCCGTATTCTGCCAGCACTTTCGCGGCAAAGGCGCGGAGGTCGTCCTCCTTGCTGATATCGCCCACAAAACAGGGATTGTCCTGCAGGTCAATGATGCAGACCCGCGCCCCGGCATCGGCAAATTGCCGGGCAATGCACTGGCCGATGCCCTGGGCACCGCCGGTGATGACGGCTACTTTGTCCTGGAACTCGCTCTTCATCATTTAAAGATGACCTCGTTGAGGAAGCTGTACTCCTTCTTCGGGTGAGTGATGCGCACTTCCTTGACGCCGGGCTGAATCTTGTAGCGGCACACGTGTTCACCTTCGCTGGTAAGTGCGGCTCCGGTAATTCCGCAGCGGACATTGCCCACGGTTATCAGTTCGGTGGCGCCATCCGGTACGGGGAATGTTGCATTGAGAGCGGCCTTGGAGCAGAGGTATGCCGTGGCAATATCTGCATCGTAAATGCTGCGGGTATCGGTATCCAGGGCATCCGGGGTGATGCCGATGTTGAAGATAGTCAGCTTGATTTCCTGGGGCTCACTGCCCGTATTGGTGATGCTCATGGCGGTAATGCGCTCCTTGGGCAGCTGCTCCTTTTTGACATAGATGCGGTTATTCTTCACCTCTGCCTGGAGCGGCACCACCTGGCCGGATTCGAGGGTGAGGGTAATAGCTCCCCACTGGTTAATCTGGCCGTTCTCCAGGTTCATCTGCACCCATTCCGGGTGAATGGGGGTGGGCAGCTCCAGGGTGATATGGCGCTGCGGAGCCAGATGGAACACCTCCATGACTCGGTTGATGCCGATATCGGTGTTGTTGCTGTAGGCGGTCAGGTTCTGACCTTCCACATCGGAATCGACATAGGGCGGCAGGGTGCGGTTAACCGCAAATTCGCAGATGCTCAGCCAGTTGGGGCGCGGCGTGACAATGCGGAAACGCACGTAGCGGGCGCGGATGGGCGATTTGGAGAGGTTCACAATCGCCATGTTGCCGTGCTGCGGGGCGCCGACCGGCTGCCAGTTGGCAGCGTCGTCGGAAACCTCAAACTGCACGGTTTCGGGGTAGTCCTTCTGGCGCTGACCACCCATAATCAGGCAGATGTTGTTGATGCTGATGGGGGAGCCGTGGTCCAGGCAGTACCACTGTCCGGCCTGCTGGCGGCAATCGTTTGACCAGAAGGAACTGGGGCGTCCGTCCATGATGCGGGCAGGCTCTGCCTTGGGATTGCCACAGGAGGCGGTGAATTTCGGTACGGCTCGCTTCTGCCCGGAAAGTTCGGCATACACGCGGGCGTTCAGGTAGGAGAACGCGGCGTTGAGCACCGGGGTCATGGCGTAGGCGGCCACCTCCACATCGTCCACCTTGCGCACTCCGCTGGCAGACCATTCATTGCGCAGGGTGGAGCGCATGTCGTAAAGTGCCTTCACCGTGTCGAAGAAATAGTGGAAGAGGTATTCATCCTTGGTGGCAAAGGCGGTCATGATGGAAGCTCCTGCCACGCCGACCAGCTCGAACTGGTCGAGCCAGGGGCGGATTTCCTGGCAGAGCCCGGCCACGGGGTTGTTGGTGTGTTTGAGCTCGCGGGCGGCGGTTATCATTTTATCGAACTCCAGCTGGAGCAGCTGGCCGGCTTTCAAATCCGGTTTGTCAGCGGCAATGCTGTCGATGAAAGCCTGCGCGGTGGGGGCAATATCTACCGATTCCTCGCGGAAATAGCCGTGGCCGTTCGGCAGCAGGTAGGAATTGTGTGCGCAGAAGACGCGCATGGCCTCGCGGTGGCGCGGGTAGAGGCGAATCATGCCGGCTTCCCAGGTGGTGCGCGATTCGAATTCGTCTATGTTCCAGGTGTAGTTGGCCACACCGAACAAGCCAACCTTGCTGGCTTCGGCGTGCTCCATGGGGTTGGCTACAAAACCGCTCATCTGGTTCTTCATATCCGGGTCGGTATCAAGCCCATAGGTGCGTCCCATGGAAAGACGGCTGCGTTTGAAGTCATTGCAGGGCCAGTTCCACCAGATGAAGGTGGGACGCTGGACCAGTTTGTTGACCCATTGCTGCCCGGAGTAGGTGATATCGTGCACCACGGTGTCGCCGGTCCACATGACCGGAATACTCTTTTCCAGCCCATTGCCCAGGGTGGTGAGGAATTTCTCGTTTGTCCAGCTGCGGTTGTAGCCGGTGGGGCACATGATGAGGGTCTGGTTCACATCCGGATGCTTGCGGATGAAGTTTTCCAGAATGTAGTTGGTGAGTTGCACCTGGCGCTCTGCTTTGCCGATTTCGCCGCTGGAGTCGTCGACCAGTACACCGAAATCGCGCACGCCAAGGGCATACATCTGCTGGAGCTTGCGGCAGAGCCCATCCAACTGGTTTTTACCGCCATTTTCTGCCCATTTCACGGTGTTGGCTGGGTGAATGGCCCACACAAAGCGCACGTGGTTCTGCCGGGCGTATTTCACCAGGTCGCGCAGCTCGGCCGCTTTCGTGGCGGGGTAGGCCTCGTAGCATCCTTTGCCGTGGTGGTAGGGGTCATCCTTGGGGGCATAGATGTAGAGATTCATCTTGTTTCGTCCCATAAAGCGGAATATGGAGCAGCGCGCTTCAAAGCTCCACGGGGCGCCGTAATATCCTTCCACCACGCCGCGCCAGGGTAAATCCGGCCAGTCTACCAATATGCCCATGGGCAGCTCACCCAGACGCGTTACTTCGCGCAGACTCTTGTCGGCAAATACATCGTTGTGCGCCAGCAGGGCATCCGGTACGTTGTACAGCATCTGGATAATGGACTGGCGGGCGTAGTAGCGGCCGTCCTCGTCGTTGGCATAGATGGTGAGTTTGCCCGGGGTGATTTCAATGGCGTAGCCGCCGGGAACATCCGGCAGCCGCTCCCACATGCCACCTTTGCTTTCCGGTGTGCGGTAGTGCGTCTGCGCTTCAGTCACGCGCGTGGTTACGGAGCGCATGCCGTTGTGCTGCGGTTGCGGGTAAATGACGACAGCCTGGGCTGCCTGATTGCCGGTGATGAGAGAGAGCGTGGCAAGACTGAGTACCGAAAACAGGGACCTGAGTTGCGATTTCATATGCAGAGAATAGCTGAACTCGTGTAAAATAGACTCATTACACTTGTTGCATATTGTAGGTTAATTTTGCGCAAATGCAAGCTATAAAGCGGCCCGGAGCCCTGCAACCGGCGAAAAATACGGTGAAATGACAAACTTCCCGGTTGGGGCATTATTGGCTTGTCTCGCGTTTGGATATATGTTAGCTTATTTTCGCGTGGTTGTACCTGGGTATGCCGCGTGAATCTAACAACTAATATACTAGAATACGATTATGAAGAAGCTTGCTCTGCTTGTTGTTGCCGCTGCTTTCTGCAGCTGCGAAAGCGTAAACCTGGACTCCATCAACAACGCTGCCACCAGCGTCAACAACACTGCTAACAACGTGAACAACGCTGCTAACAATGTGAAGGCCACCCGCGACAACGTGAAGGCCACCGCTGAGCAGATGAAGTCTCAGAACTGATTCTTCTCATCATTTGATATCCAGCCTCCGGTTTCTTCTGGAACCGGAGGCTTTTTTAGTGGCTTACCGCAAAATCAATGTCTGCCAGGGTGGCGCAGTGCATGCCGAGTGCCTGCACCAGCGTGCGCAGCAGGAGCAGCGAACCGGCGGCATCGTAAAGTGCATCGTGCCAGCGGGCATGGGCGGCATCGCTGACCATGGTGCTCACCTGGTCGGTGATGCCCAGCGCCTCGCACAGGGTGGAAAGCGCATGGTCCGGCAAATCCGGTGCGGCCTGGCGCGCCAGAGCCAGCGTATCGACCCAGGGGCCGAAGCCATGCCCCGGAAAACTGCGCAGAAAGCGTTTTTCGGTGGCGGGATTGTGGCCCAGCACCACGGCGCCGCGCAGCATATCGCGAATCTGCGGCCAGAGCTCGGTGTAGGCGGGGGCGCCTCGCAGCATATCGGTGGTGATGCCGTGTACCTTTGCGGCACTCCAGCGCACCGGGCGATTGCAGGCTATGTAGCTGGTGAACAGCTGCGGTTTGGCAGAGAATAATTTTTCTACGCGCACGATGCCAATCTGCACCGGGCAATCGGTTTCGCCCGGTGCGGTGCCGGCGGATTCAAAATCAATGGCCGCCCAGCACAAATCTTCCAGCGCAGCAGCGTTCACGGCTTATTTCTTTTCCCAGCCGCGGACGGCCTTCATTTCGGCGCAGAGGGCATCGTAATCGCAGGTAAGGAACTTGCCGTCGCGGTAGAGTTCCTGACCATCGACCACGGTGAGCTTGTTTTCCAGCCCTGTGGCGGCGTAGACGATGTTGGAAACGATATTGTGCACCGGCTGCATGTTGGGCGTGGTGAGGTCCAGTGCAATGAAATCGGCCTTCATGCCGGGTTCCAGGGTGCCGATAAGCGGTTCGTGCAGGGCATCGGAGCCGCCGCGGGTGGCCATGTCGAGCGCCTGCTGGGCGGGGCAGGCTGTGGAGTCGAGATGCTGCACTTTCTGGAGCAGGCTGGCCATGTACATCTCGCGCACCATGTTCTGGGCGTTGTTGCTGGCGGGGCCATCCGTTCCCAGGGCGATGGGGATGCGGTAGCGCTGCATGGCGCCGATGGGTGCCACGCCGCTGGCAAGCTTCATGTTGCTGGCGGGGTTGTGCACCACGGCACAGCGGCCTTCGCTGAGCAGCTCCATATCGCGCTCATCGGCATGCACCACGTGGAAGAAGGTGGAATCCGGCTGCAGCAGTCCCAGGCTTTCGCAATAGGGAATGGGGCGCATGCCGAAGTTCTGCAGGCAGGTCTGCGTCTCGCTCTCCGTCTCTGCCAGGTGCATGCCGAAGAGGGAATGCGTTTCATCTGCCAGAGCGCGGCATTTCTGCAGCAAATCCGGGTTGGTGGTATAGGGAGCGTGCGGCAGAATGGCCTGGCGGATGCGCGGGTGGCCCTTCCACTCGTCGGCCTGGGCCCGTACCAGTTCGAAATAGGCCTCGGCATCCTTGCAGCTGAGGCTGGGGAAGAACTGGGTGACGCTTTCGCCCATGACGGCACGCATGCCCAGCTTATCTGCCGCGCGGAACACGCTGCGCTGGTGCATGTACATATCGTAGAATGCCGTGGTGCCGGTGCGTATCATCTCTGCCAGCGAGAACATGGCACCCAGCTCTACCAGTTCGGGCGTGAGACGGGCTTCTGCCGGGAAAATATCCTGCGTGAGCCAGTCCATGAGCGCCTTGTCATCGGAATACCCGCGCAGCAGGCTCATGGAAACATGCGTGTGGGCGTTGATGAGCCCCGGCATGATGACGGCGTGCCCCATATCGACCCGGCGGTGCTCCGGGAAGAGGATTTCCAGCAAATCGGCATGCCCCACGCTCAGAATGCGGCCGTCTTCCACCGCCACGGCGGCGTTTTCGATGATGTCGCGCGCATCATTCTGCGTGACTACGTAATCAGCGGTGTACAGAGAAATCATATGCTTGGGGAAATGGTGGGTGCGTCAGATTACCAGAAGAGGCCGGCGCAGGTGCAGATGACCAGACCGTAGATAAAGTTGAAAACCGCCAGCCCGGAGATAAGGCGCGGACGCTGCACCAGTCTGGCCGCCCAGTCGCGGAAGAGATAGGGCTTGCCTACCCAGAACATGGCCACGGTGAGCACCGGGTACCACCACAGCGGAATGAGGATGCGTGTGACCGGTTCTTTCATGAAGGCTGCGCTCATGGGCACGATGGCGAGCAGAAGCAGGAACATGCCCAGCGCACGGGCAAAGAGCTGTTCCTTGGCCATGCTGCTCATCACAAACCAGATGATGGGGCAGAGGATGAGCAGGATGCCGCGGAAGCTTTCAAATTCAAACAGCGGCATGCAGAGCACATTCCAGTCTGCCTTGAACAGCAGCAGCGCAACCCAGATGAAATCAATGCCCAGCAGCACCGTGCCGGCGCTGCTCTTGGCGTGTACGCTGCTCAGCTGACGGCGGAACTTTTCCGGGCAGAGCAGCACATACAGGCTCAGCAGCATGAGCACCATGCCCATGGCAAAGCCGGTGGGCGCCAGTGAAAGGGTTTCGTAGATATGCATGGCGGTAATGGGGATAGGGGGTTAATCGTCCAGGTCGTCTTCCTCCTCGGTGGCGAGGGGGGAGTATTCGATGCGGGTCTGGGTGACGCGGCGGCCATCGGTACCGATGACGGTGAAGATGAAATCGCGGTGGCGAATTTGCTCGTTGCACTCGGGCAGGTGGCCCAGCTGGTCGGTGATATAGCCGCTCAGGGTGGAAATGCCGCTGTCCTTCTCGAATTCGCCCAGCTCGGGCAGTTCTTCCTCCAGGTCAAAGAGCGCAATGCTGCCGCTGGCGATGTATTGCCCGTTGCCGACCTTGAAGAAAGTGCGGGCGGCTTCGGTCTCGAACTCATCCTGGATGTCGTTGCCCACGATTTCCTCCAGCACGTCGTCCAGATACACCAGACCCTGCGCCTCGCCATATTCATCCACCACGAGGGCAAAGTGCGTGTGTTCCTTGGCAAAGAAATCCAGCAGGGTATCCAGCTTCATGGTTTCCGGTACCACCTTGAGCTCGCGGCGCTCTACCATGATATCGCGCGTACCGCTGTGGACCATTTTGAGCACGTCTTTTACGTGTACCCATCCCTTTGCGTGGTCCAGATGCCCGGAAACCAGCGCAAAACGGCTGTGGCGGCTGGTCATGACCTGCTCCAGCAGCTCTTCGAAGCTCTTGTTGATATCCAGCACTTCCACACGGCTGCGCGGCACCAGAATATCGCGCACCGAGCGGTCGTTGAGCTCCAGCGCATTCATGGAGATTTCGGCTTCTGTCTCCGTTACTTCCTTGCTGCGGCCACTGGCCTCCACGATGAGGGCAATTTCCTCGGCGCTGTGGGATTCATTGGGTTCGTAGTGCGGGTCAACGCCAAAGATGCGGTGCGCAATCGTGTTGGCGGTGTTGTTGAACAGGTGGATAATCCACTTGGTGGATTTGGCAAAACGGTGCATGGACACCGCTGTCATGAGCGCAATCTCCAGCGGCTTGCGGATGGCCAGGCTCTTGGGTACCAGCTCGCCCAGCACTACATGCGCAAAGGTGAACAGCGCGTAGGCTACCGTGTAGGAAATGACGTGCACCACCGTGGGGCTCAGGTGCAGGTAGTAGCTCAGCGGGCTTTCAATCAGGCTGGCAATGAATGGCTCGCCCATGGCACCCAGCGCCAGCGAGGCAAAGGTGATGCCCACCTGGTTGGCAGAGAGGTAGGTGTCCAGATGCCTTACGATGTGTTTGGCGGTGCGGCGGCGCTGAGCCTCGGCGCGGGTGTCGTTGCTGTCCTCTGCCAGCTGGCTCTCGCGCACGCGGGCGCAGGCAAATTCATTTGCCACAAAAAAGGCATTCAGAAACAGGAAGAAACTGATGCCCACAATGAAGAGCACGATTTCGCCTACGCCGGGGTAGGTCCACTCCAGCTGTGCGATTTCCTCTGGGGTTAAAAAGAATTGCATATCGTCTGGTTAAAGCTTTTCGTACACGCCCTCATCCCGCTTCTGCATCACGGTGAAACCGGCCTTCTTCGCATCGCTGATGGAGAGCGGGGCTGTAATCTTCGGTACGTTCACCGGGCCGATTTTCTTGCGCACCGGGTTCTTGCAATACATACAGTGCGTCAGCGGGGCCCGGTCTGCCGGGCGCATCAGCTCAAATCCCTTGCGGCAGATGCGGCAAGATCGCTCCGGGTCTTCCGGATGCTCAGAGATGTATTCGTATATCGGCATTGTTGGGAATAAAGCAACGCGGGCTAGTCCGTATAGGATAGCCCGCGTAGAAAAATTGTCAAGTCTATATCAGGACTTACCAGCTGGACTTGGTCACACCAGGAATCATGCCGGCGTTGGCAAGCTCGCGGAAAGCGATACGGGAAAGGTGGAAACGGCGCAGGAAAGCGTGACGACGACCAGTGAGCTCGCAGCGGTTCACGAGACGCACGGGGGAAGCGTTGCGCGGCAGCATCGTAAGACCGATGTAGTCGCCTTCAGCCTTCAGCTTGGCGCGGAGGTCTGCATAACGAGCCGCGACAGCTGCCTTCTTCTTGTTTCTTTCAATCCAGCTTTTCTTTGCCATAACTTTGTGGGCGCTGTATATACACCATCCTGTGGATTAAGTCAAGCGGAATTTCGATTGTTTTTGCAAAAAAAGTACCTAAATTGTCTAAAAAGTTTCTAATGCTTCATCAAAACAAGGTTGGATGAAAAAATGGAATAGTTCCAGGCGGTTTGAGCTTGACGCTTCCCCCCTTGGGTATGCTAGTATGAGGTTGAGTATGAAGTTGAGCCTTCCTGGAATTCTGATGACCATGCTACTGGCCTGCTGGCAAGTGGCGGATGCGGCAACATACACCAATCTGACTGAGGCCTGGTGTGATGAGACGAACAACGTTATATACAACGGCAAAGGTTACTTTGCTGTGGAGTCTTCCGCCAATACTTCGGTGGATATTACCATCAGTCTGGATTCCCTGGTCAGCTATGTGAACTCCAATGACTACAAGACAGGCAACTACCTGTTACTGTGGGATGATGATGTGGCTGATTATGGCCTTGCTGATAATGCAGATACTTCACTGGACAATGGGAAACGGACCCCGTATCTTTCCGGCTATTGGAATGGTAGTGCCTGGAATGCAGGTGCCAACAATATCAGCTATTCAACGCTGAATACATACGCCGTCAACGGTTCTGTGACTCTCAATATCACCAATAGCAACACTGCTGGTGTAACGGTGAGCACCAGAGACAGCAGCGGAAATTCGGTTACCCTGTACACGGCTGATACTCTTAAAGCCGGCGGGAATACCGTGACAAATGGCTATTATGTGAACCTGAACTATGTGACCGGGGTTGCACTGAATACGGCCTCTACTCTGGACACAGGCTCATATGTTCCGCCCGTGGATTATAGCGTACCCTTTGAGTCCAAACGAACGGATGGCACCAGTCTTGGCCGCATCTCCTTCCTTGGCGATTCCATTACCCACGGTGTGAGTGATGCTTCCTACCGATGGCAGTTTTTCAAGATGCTCACGGACAATGGCATCGAAAATGAGATTGTGGGGCCGCGAGAAGGATATTACAACGAGCCTTCACACACGGAAGATGCGGGAGACAGCTACGGTGGGGCCGGTTTTGCCAATGTTCACCTGGCCCAGGCATCTGGCCGCACGCACAACATTATCTCTGGAAGCACAAGTGCGCTTGGCTACAGCTCCGGCGTGAACTACGGCGGGCATTCTACCTCCAGCACAGCGGCTAAGTTCGACAGCAATACCTGGTTCTGCATGATGGGTACCAACGATTTGCTTTCGGATACCCCGAACAGCGGCCCTTCCACCAGCCAGTACGCGGCACAGATGCAAAAATGCTTCGGCGGCGAGGTGAGCTACGACAGTGCCACCGATAGCTATAACTGGGTTGCGGGAGATAACTGGGGAACGATGAAAACCATTGTGGATGATGTGTGCAAGGAGGGGGATACCTTCTACATGCTTTCCATCACCCCATGGGGAAACCACAGTAACCATAATCGCGATATGGACCACTATGCGGGGGCCGAGTTCAACCGCAATATGCAGGCCTGGTGCCAGGCATATTCTGCGGCGTCCGGGAAGAATGTGGTCTATGTAGATGTGACCCGTGGTATGGTGGATGTTACCTCCGGAAACCGTAACATGGGACACGATGCCTTCTTCAACAGCTCCGCCGATCGCCTGCACCCGAATGACCAGGGAGCTGTTCTCATGGCTGGTAATCTGGCCCGGGCTATGGGAATCGGTGGCCGCACCGCCGGGTTGCAGCGGCAGGATACCACCGGCTGGGATTCTGCTGCCATGGGAACCATTGCAGCCGGTACCAGCAGTCTGGTTGCCGAAAATGCGTTCACTATGGACGGTGGCTATACCATTGATTTCGCGGCCGTTTTCGGCGATGGCGAGCGCAATGGCTGGCTGAGCGTGGATAATGCGCTTTCCATCTCCCTGGGCGATGGCACGAACAGTGGCACCCTTAATATCACCGAGGGCTGCATCCAGTGGGGAAGTGATGTGCTTTTCTGCTGGGATAATTCCACCCTGGCAGACGAGGGAAACATCCGCATTGCCTGGCACAATGGCAACACCGACGACAACGTTCTCGGCGGCTATTATGTGTGGCTGGACGATATGCTCATCGGGCAGGGATTGTCTGCCGGAACCGGCCAGGGACTCAATGGTATCCTGATTTCTGCTTCCGGCGCCAATGGTACTATTGATGGGCTGAGCTGGACCAATACGGCCTATGCGCCCACCACTCTTGGTATGGTTTCTGCCGAAAACGCCTATTACACCGTGCAGAATGCCGCTGCGGTTACGGATAAGGTGCTCAATAAGGCTTTTCTTACCAGCGGGGTTGATTATACCGGCGCCACAGAGGTTTCTACGGTAAAAACGCAGATTGTGACGGGGAAGACCGCAACGGACACTGCTACTCTGAATTATACCCTCACCGGCTCTTCTAGCTGGTGCGGTATTGCTGGTAGTAATTATGGAGGCGATATTAATGTGGAACTCACCGGGAGCGTGACGAACACGGTTTTCGGTGTCATGAACGCCAGCTCCGTGGCCAACCTTGTTCTTGATATTGTAGAAGGCGCCTCTATAAGCGGCGGTACGTACAGTGGGCAGACTGGAGCCATTGCCGGTTCGTACGGCGGTGGTAATGCCAGGTCCTTCAATGTGTATATGCAGGGTGGCACGATCAGTGGAGATATTGTAGGTGGTTCCATTTACGGCTCCGGCTCGATTGACCATGCGAGGATTGTGGTAACTGGTGGCACGGTAAATGGCAATATCTATGGCGGCTCCAAGGCTGAGGGCACCGTGGGCAGCGCTGATATTGTGGTAACCGGTGGCACGATTACCGGTGGGATTAACCTCGGAGGTAACGCCGGTATTGTGGGTAACACCCAGTTGACTGTTTCGGGCGGCACTATTCAGGGGAATATTGAAATGGGGAGCGCCCGCCGCACGGGCGATGCCAGCTCAAAGGTCATTATCCGCGGCAATACGGCCAGCATTGGCGGTAACATTACCGCTGACCAGGTAGTGATGGAAAATGTCAGTGCTTCCCAGAGCGATACCGGGTTTGATAAATACGACGGTACCGTGACTGCCGTCACTCTCACTCTGAGTAATGTGGATGTTGATTTGAAATCGAACCTGGACATCGACAACCTGGTGCTTATCAGCAGCAGTACCAGCGCAACGCTGGGCGAAGAATACATGCTGGACAGTCTCGAGCTGGGTGATGGGTGTACGTTCTCAGCCTTCAGTAGTGCCTCCAATCCTGGTTTTACCAGCGCTCAGGAAAGCATCATTACCGTAAGAATGCTGAGCGTCGGAACTGAAGTTACACTGAATGCCAACCTGGTATTTTCGGCGGATTCCACGCTTATTCTGGATGGTATGCTGACGATGGGCAGCGATGTGACTCTGTCTACCGGCATGGAATTGCAACTTTCTGATTCCATGCTGAGAGCGCTGAGCAGCAGCGGGTCTGTCACTCTCTTCTCCGGGGTTGATAACCTGATTCTGAATGATAAAGCGCTTGTAGATGGAACTACTTTCTCAGCGGCAGAGATATTTACGAAATGGGAGAATGCGGAGCAGTATTCCCTGTCGTATGTAAACGGTGATGTTACGCTCCGCCTCATCCCTGAGCCTGCCACGGCCACTCTCAGTCTGCTGGCGCTTGCGGGGCTGGTTGCCCGCCGCCGCAGGGCTTGAATTTTTTTCTCAAAACATATGGCATCTGATATATCTTCAATTATATGAAACGTGCGATAGTAATGGCGATGATGGCGAGCACGCCGCTGTTTGGTGCGGTGGAGTTCGATTCGATTTTCGGGGACGGCATGGTGCTGCAGCGGGGACGTGAGATTGAGGTGCGGGGCACGACTGATACGCCCGCCGAGGAGATAACCGTCAGTTTTAACGGGCAGAGTGTAAAGGCACGCGTGAAGGGCAAGACGTGGACCGCCGTGCTGAAGCCCATGGAGGCGAACGCTGCCGGGCAGGAGCTGACCGCCACGCAGAAAAGCGGCAGTGCCACGATTCAGAATGTGGTGGTGGGCGAGGTGTGGATTGCCAGCGGCCAGTCGAACATGCTTTGGCGCCTGAACCAGACGCCGGATCGCCAGCAGGCGATTGCGGCATCGGCCAACGAGCATTTCCGCTTTTACCACAGCCAGCCCCAGCTGCATACATTCCCCCCGCGCTATACGCCGGCACAGATTCAGCAGGTGAAGGATAAGAAGATGTATGTGGGAAGCTGGGCGGTGAGTTCTCCTGCCAGCTCCGGTAATATGTCCGCCGTGGGTTATTATTTCGGCCAGAACCTGCAGAAGGGGCTTGGTGTGCCGGTGGGGATTATACATGCCTCGCTGGGTGGTTCCAACATGCTGGCCTGGATTCCCCGCGATACGGTGAGCAAGGAATACCCCGATTGCCGGGGCAATAACTGGGTGAAGAGCAAGTATGCCAGTGAATGGGTACGCGGCCGCGCCCAGCAGAATGTAGGCCCCGGTGGTGATTTTGCTCTGCATCCGTTTGCGCCCTCCTATCTTTATGAGACGGGCTTGCAGAAGTGGGAGAATTTCCCTGTGGTCGGTGCTATCTGGTACCAGGGGGAATCTGATGCTGAGATTCAGGATATGGAGCAGAATAAGAAACTGCTCAAGGATATCATTACCTCCTGGCGGCGCAGAATGAATAACCCCGATATGCCCTTCATCATGGTGCAGCTGCCCCGCATCAATGATAAGACCCCGCTGCGCGCCTACTGGCCGGAATTCCGCCAGGTGCAGACCGAGGTGGCAGAAGAGATGGAGAATGTCGGCTGCGTTGTGACGATGGATCTTGGCTCTACCAACAGCGATGTGCATCCCCCCCGCAAGGTGGAGGTGGGTGAGCGCCTGGCTGCTACGGCGCTGAGCATGGTTTATGGCAAGGATGTTGCTGCCAGCGGCCCGGTTATCAAGGGCTTCATGGTAAAGGAAGGCAAGGTGCAGCTGAGCCTGGAGAATGCCGAGGGCCTCAAGACAAGTGACGGCGCGGCTCCTGTCGGGTTTGAACTGGCTGGTGCAGATAAGGTCTTTGCTCCTGCTACGGCAGAAATCAAGGGGAACAGCATTGTTCTGACGGCTGCGGGGGTCAAGGCTCCCAAGCTGATGCGTTACGGCTGGGCTGTGTTCATGGAACCAAATCTGGTGAACGAGGCTGGCCTGCCTACGGCTCCTTATCCTGCTTCCGACGGCAAGATTGCCAAGAAGAAGGATAAGAAGAAGCGCAAATAAGCTCTTCTATTAACTATTGCCGAACCCCGGGCATTGGGAGTGCATTTTCCGATGCCCGGGGTATTTTTGTGTGGAGGGAGCGATATCCCTTCAGAGCGTTCTTATGCCTGAGACTGGAGCAGCTTGCTCAGGTGTTCGCGCAGGGGCTTCGTCAGGCGCCCGATACCCAGGTAGGTAGCAATGCCCTTCAGGTGGTCATCGCAGCCACTGATGCATTTGAGATGCGCCAGTACCAGGGCGGAAATTTCGAGGATTTCCGAATCCGGCACATCTGTCCATTCGCGAGGCCCCTTCATTCTGGGCTGAACGGCTGGGGAATCCGGGGCAAAGAGCACGCGGGTGCCGCCTTCCTGACGGAAATGGAACTTGCCTTGGTTCAGCAGGCTGGTGATGATGCCGTAGAGTCGGGACCGCAGGGCTGTCGAAAGCGCGGGGGTAAGGGAATGGCAGCGCAGGCGCGCCATGAGGAAATCCTCCTTAATCGGGCCTTCTGCCTCCACAAACTGGCAGATGTAGGGGCTGAGGCTGGCATCGCTCATCTCAAAGAGCGGGGGCAGAGTAGTGTTCAGCCTGGCTTCATTGTATGGCTTACCCACCAGCGGCGCCAGCGCCTCCGGGATGGTGACTTTCTCTTCGACCACAGAGACTCCACCGGCAGTGGCTGCAAGGGGGGCTGTGAGCAGCGGAAGCTCAGGCTGCGGAAGCGGCCCTTCTGCTACAAAACGCCTCAATTCGGTGTCCAGCTTCTGAATACAGGCCACCGGGTCGCGCCACCAATCAATGGCCCACACCCGCAGAAGTCGCCAGCCCAGCCCGAGCAGCACTGAATGGCGCAGCACATCGCGGTCTCTGGCTGTGTTTGCGGCTACGTAGGAATAACCATCCGTTGCAATGCCTGCCAGAATGGAACCCGGGGTATCGGGGTGCTCGACTGCGAGGTCGATGCGGTAATCCGACACGCCTACATGGGCGTGGCAGTTCCAGCCGAGCGCCTTCAGGTCATGTGCCAGACGAGCAATGAGCGAGTCTCTTTCCTCCGGCTGAATACCGCGCTGGAGCTCCAGGTAAGCGGCGGCACCGCGGCGAGCGTAATCCAGGAATCCACGCAGGTCTGCAGCACCGCGGGCACGGGTGCGGGAGAGGTCGATATCCTCCGGCATCATGCTGGTGAATACATGCATGGAGCTGCGGGCGCGGGTGATGGCCACATTCAGGCGGCGTTCCCCACCCACGAGGTTCAGCGGTCCGAAGTTCATGGAAATCCTCCCCTTGGCATCGCGGCCGAAAGTGGTGGAGAAATAGATGATGCCGCGTTCGTCGCCCTGCACATTCTCCAGATTCTTCACAAAGACGGCTTCGGGGTTGTTTTCGGCAAAGAAGGGTTCCAGCGATTCATCATTGGCGCGTTCTTCCTCCAGCATGTTTTCGATGAGAGCCTGCTGCTGGGTGTTGAAGGTGACAATGCCGATGCTCGTGGCCTCAGTGTAGCGGAAATCGGGGGCCCTCAGGGTGCTGAGCACGTGGTCGACCAGGGCACGGGCCTCGGTCTGGTTGATTCGCTTGCTTGTGCCAGGTTCATAGACGCCGCGCACGTGGTGGTAGTGAATGGCGTTATCCCGGGTGTGGGGGGCAGGGAACGTGGTGAGGTTCTGCTCGTAGTATCGGCTGTTGGAGTAGGCAATGAGGCTTTCGGACTTGCTGCGGTAGTGCCAGGAGAGCCTGAGTGCGGGAATGTTGCAGGCCAGGCATTCATCCAGAATGCTTTCCATGTCCTTTTCCATGCCGTCATCCTCTTCTTCCTCATCCTTGCTGCGGGAGAAGAAGCTGGTGGGTGGCATCTGGCGCGGGTCGCCCACGATGATGGCGTTCTGCCCGCGACCGATGGCGCCGATGGCATCCCACACCGGAATCTGGGAAGCTTCGTCGAAAATGACCACATCGAAGGGAGCTGCATCTGTGGTGAGATACTGCGCCACGGAAAGCGGGCTCATGAGCATGCAGGGCTTAAGCAGCGGCGTGAGATTCGGAATGGAGGTAAGCAGCTGGCGCAGCGGCATGTGGGCCCGTTGCTTGGAGAGTTCGCGCTGCAGCAGTGCCACCTCCGTGCCGTGGCGGGAGATGCCGGAAGCCCGCTGGATAAGCTGGTTGCGAACTTCCCGGGAACTTGCCTTGAGGATGTCGCTGTCCTTTGCTGTGAAATCCGCGATGCGGCCTTCGTGGATGGCAGGCAGGAATCCCATCAGGGTGGGGCTCTGTCCGGCTGCTTTGCGGAGTCTCTGGCGGGCCATGTTCACCTGCACCGCCAGGGGGAATGCATCCGGGGGAATGGCTCCGCTCTGCAGGGCTTCTGCCCAGGCCGGGGGGCAGTCCTGCTTCCGGCGGTTCCACATCACGATGTTTCTCCACTGCTGCTGCAGGGGTATTACTTGCTCTGCCCATTCTGCCGTGGAGATTCCCTGCGGGGTATAGGGCTGGAGCGCTGCCTCCGCATCGCCCAGTTCTCCGGCTGCCTGCCGGAGTCTTCCCAGCAGGGATTGTATGCCGGGTATCTGCCCCTGAATGATGGCCTGCAGGGTGGATTCGTATCTGGCGTGTGGAGCCAGTGACTCTGCCCGCTGGCGTGCCTGGCTGACCAGTTCTCTGGTGGTGTCGAGTTCCCTGTTGAGTTCAGGCGAGAGCTGGCTGAGGTTCTGCTCTGCCATCCAGCGGGTGATTTCCTGCATGCGCACCAGCGCCTGCAGATCCTGCAGACAGTTCGCCGGAGCCTGGCGGGTTCCCGCCAGCATCTGCAGGTAACGGCGCATGCGGCGCATGCCGAAGAAGCGGGTGAAGAAGCCGGAAATCGTGATTTCCTTGCATTCCCGCAGCTTCGCCGGCAGGTCACCCTCCCGCAGGGCATCCTCCGGGTAGGGAAGAGAAAGCCTGGATTTCATCTCTCTGAATTGCTCTGCCTGCTGGCAGATTTGCTCCAGCAGTTCCAGCGTTCGGGTGGAGCGCCCGGGCAGCAGCTCTTCCTGCCTGGTTGCCATGAGTTCCTCCGCTGTGAGCAGCGCCGGAAGCAGGTTGCGCAGCTGCTCTGCCGGAATCTGGAGGGTGGTGCCGGCCTGTTCTGCCTCATTTTGCCAGGTGTGGCTGCATGTGCGATGCTGCAGCAGCCGGGTGCTCAGCGTTTCTTCCCATTCCGGGCTGTATTCCGTGCCGGACAGCAGGCTGCTTTGCTCCGGGGTGAGCCGGCGCACCAGTTCATAGTGCAGCGCCAGGTCGCGGGCATCCTCGAGGTGCTTTGTCTTGTCTGCCCGGGTGAGTGTATCCGGGGCTTCCGGGCAGGGGGAGAACTCGGGGATATCCGGATGGGTGGACACCAGGTCAATATCGGTGTAGAGGCTGGTTTCATCCGGGTAGAGATGGTGCAGCTCCCAGGGCAGCAGGTTGAGCTGGTGACGCAGGCTGGCCATGGAGAACACGTCCTCCTCCCAGGCATGCTTATCGGTGCCGGCACTGATGGCTTCAACGGCGGCTTTGTACTGTGCCAGCACATCTTTCTTATTGGCCTTGTTGGAGTGCAGTTCCAGGCAGAAATCTTCCAGCCCGATGCGTTTGAGTCGGTTGTGTACCACCTGGAGGGCTGCTGCCTTTTCAGCCACAAACAATACAGTCCTGCCGTGCGCCAGGCAGTGGGCTATCATGTTGGTGATGGTCTGGCTCTTGCCGGTGCCGGGCGGCCCGATGAGAACGAAATTCTTGCCCCGACCGGCGGCAAGCACGGCTGATAGCTGCGATGAATCGGCCGAAAGCGGGGTGAATACCTTGCTGGCTTCCACTTCGTTATCCAGTTCAGCCGGGTTCGGGAATCCGACCTGCTCCGGGAATATACCGCGCTCGGTGGCGGCTATCTGGCTCACAATGGGGTTGCGCATCAGATGCTCCCGACGGTCGTATAAATCCTTCCACATGAGGTATTTGGTAAAGGAAAAGGTGCCCAGGATGCACTGCTCCTCGACCTCCCAGCCGGGGAGCGTGTCTATGGCGGTGCGCAGTATATCGAAGATGCGCGGCACATCCAGCCCGGATTGGTCGGTGGGCAGTTCACCCTCCAGCTCGGGGATACTGATGCCGAATTCGGTCTTGAGCAGCTCCAGCAGGGTCATGTTCAGGCGGGGTTCCTCATCATTCCCGCGCAGGGTGAAGCCTGCCTTTACACTGGGGCGGGTGAGACGCACCGGAAGCAGAAGAACCGGAGCACGGAATGCGCGTTGTTCGCGAGTGTCCCGCCGGTACCATTTCAGGAAGCCGCAGGCAATGTAGAGGGTATTGGCGCCGCTTTCCTCCATTTCCCGGCGGGTGGCGAGGTAGAGCGCCTGAAGTTGCCGCTGCAGCTGCTGCGGGGGCAGGTCGGAGGCCAGCTCGTTGTTCTGGAACATGGATTTCACGCAGCTGGCCAGGTGCTGGGACATGAGTTCAGAATCGCGTCCGTGCTGCACCTGCGAGGTGATGCTCCAGTAGGTCTCCGGCACGGATTTCACGCGGAAAGCGGCTCCTTCTGCCAGTTTGTCCTCCATGGCCGGCACATCCGGCAGCAGCAGGGGAAGATGGCGCTTGCTGCCCGGATGCGTGTTCAGAAGCGGGTTTCGCAGAGACAGGTCCAGCAGCTTGAGCTGCCACACATCCATGCGGTTGCGGGGCATGTGGGTCACCAGGTTTCCGGCTTCCTCCGCGCTGGGCACAGGATTCGTGTTTTCCGGCAAGGTTCCCAGAATGGGGTGTATGCCGACCTGGTACCACAGGCTCTTGATATCCAGAGCCTGAAAATAATCATCGTCCTTTACACGTTCCAGCAGGATGCTGCCTGTTTCCATGGCCTGTTCGAAAGGCACAGGCTGTCGGTTCTCGCGTGAGTTGAGCATGGTGGTTTCCAGCACCAGGAGCTGCTGGCGCTTGAGCTGGTTCCGGATGGTGGAAACCGGAGTGAGCTGCGGGGAAGGAAGGTAGCGGTTTTCCCTCTGCACGCCGAGGAAGGCGTGCCCGTCGATGAGAATGACAAACGGATTCAGCTCCAGGCGGGTGACACAGGCGGCCAGCAGCAGGGTGGAATCCAGGCAGGTGGAGCACTTCTCAGTCAGGATGCAGGAGGGGGTACGAACCCGCTGACCCAGCCCATCGTCTATCCAGCTCTCGGGGGGCAGGGCATATTCGATACCCAGTCCGGCAATATGGTTCCAGAGCTTGCGTAGCTGACCGATGATATCCTCGGGCATTTCGGCGTAACCCTTTCCCGTGCCCACCTGCTGCATAATGCTGTCCACAGCGGAATCCTGGGGAAGGGTGAGGGCAGCCAGTAGTTCCGGATATTCGTTGCCACCCGCCCAGGTGTTGAAGGCCAGCCACTTGAAGTCATCCTCCCGCCGTGCCAGTACCTCACCGGCGCTGCTCAGAAGCTCTACGCAGATGTGCCCTGCCGCATCTTCGGTCAGTGCCAGCAGCGCGGTGTCATTGAACTCCGGGCATTTACCGTGGCAGGTGTAAAGCTGCCCGGCAGCCAGGTAGGGAATCTCCCATTCCTGTGTTTTGGCCAGGTGCTCCGGCGTGTGGGTAACGCGCAGTTTCGCGCCACTCAGCGGCTCGGGGGATTGGATTTCAACATGCCATAGAACGGGGCGGTCATTTCGCAGGTAAACAATGGAGGAATACCGGTAGGTTGAGATAGAGAGGGAAACGCCGGGTGTGGTAGTCATGGTTGGTTGGGGATGATGATACCTGCATGCTATCACAGCATGGAGTGGGAGTCAAGATAATGAGAACCGGGCATCGGGTGTGTTTCCCAATGCCCGGGTTTTTATGTAGAATGATGATAGGGAATGCCTCAACCGCCGCTGTCTGTTGCCAGCTCTGGCGTGGCAGGCGGAATCCTTCCGGTGGTCGGATTTTATATCCAGCCCAGACCCACAGCCTTGCGCACGCGGGTAAGTACCTTGGCGGCTTCTTCGCGGGCGCGGGCGGCGCCGGTGTTCAGCACTTCGTCCACGTATTCCGGGTGAGCCAGAATCCATTCGCGCTTCTCGCGGGCGGCGCGGAAGTATTCCCAATAGGCTTCGAAAAGGTCCTTCTTGAATTGCCCATAGCCTACGCCGCCGGCGTGGTGGGCATCCACCATGGCCTGGTATTGCTCCGGCGTGGCAAACAGCTTATACAGTGCCAGGATAATGGAATTCTCTGTGGGCTTCGGGTCTTCCAGGGGGGTGGCATCGGTCACCACCTTCTTGTTGATGAGCTTACGGAGCGGCTTTTCCTCGCCAAAGATGGGCAGGGTATTGCCGTAGCTCTTGCTCATTTTCTGCCCATCCAGCCCGGGGACCACGGCCGTGGCCTCGCTGATGATGGCTTCGGGCATTTTGAGCAGCCCCTCGCCGAAGGTATCGTTTATCTTGCCGGCCAGATCGCGGGTCACCTCAAGGTGCTGCTTCTGGTCCTTGCCCACGGGCACGGCGTCGGAGTCATAGAGCAGAATATCGGCAGCCATGAGGGCCGGGTAGGCAAAAAGTGCATGGCTCGCCGCAAAACCCTTGGCCACCTTGTCCTTGTAGGAGTGGCAGCGCTCCAGCAGCCCCATGGGACACAGGGTGGAGAGAATCCAGGCCAGTTCGTTTACCTCCGGTACGGCAGACTGGGCAAAGAATACGGCTTTTTCCGGGTCAAGCCCGCAGGCCAGAAAATCCACCGCCAGACCGCGTGTGTTTTCGCGCAGCTTTTCGGCGCTTTCCATGGTGGTCATGGCGTGGTAATTGGCAATGAAGTAAAAGGCCTCGCCTTTTTCCTGAAGCCGCACGGCGGGTTCAATGGCGCCAAAGTAATTGCCGATGTGAAGCTGCCCGCTGGGCTGTAATCCTGTGAGGAATCGCATATATTTGTGTGTGTATATTATTTGAAAGCTTACGAGCCGGGCTCGCTCTGGGTGAGCAGGGAATGCAGGTAACGCTGCAGGTGGTCTGTCGAGTAGGCACCCTCAATGCTGCGCAGCTTGACCCCTTCGGTGTAGAAAATCGTGGTGGGTACCTTGGTCAGGTTGTAGTCGTTGGCCAGCGTGGGGTAAGCATCGGCATCAATCTCGACCACCTGCACCCCCCCTTTTTCCCTTTCAGCCAGCTGCTGCAGCGATTTGCGCATAGCGTTGCTGTGCCGGCACCACGGCGCGGTGAAACAGAGCAGCAGCGTGCGCCCCGATACCTCGGTGACCTGGCGCATTTCCTCCCCTTCGTATACGCTGTACAGCTTGAAGCGGGGGTCTCCATGCAGCGTAGTGGGCACCTGCTTATCGGGGCGGATAAGCGCTTGCAGTGATTCGCGCTGCGGGTTGGGCGCCGGCTTGGTCGAGGTTGTGAACTGCGCGGCGCGGTCACGCTTCTCCTGCTCCGAGTCCCCGCAGCTCACAAAGAGCAGGGGAATCAGCACTAGCATCGCCGTTTGCGCAATCCGTTTCATCCCGCTTATCTTGCCAGTTTTTCGCGCGCGTGTCAAGCGCATGCGACTCTTTGCTCTTGTCATCTTCCACTTGTGTGCTATAATGCCGCGCATGAAGTACACGGAAAAACTTGCTGCCCGTATCGCGGCGACGCGCTCGGCCCTCTGCGTGGGGCTGGATCCCCGCCCGCAGTCCGAGAATATGACCGAGCTGGCCGACTGGCTGCGCAAGGTGGTGGAGGAGACCGCGCCCTATGCTGCGGCCTACAAGCCTAATATCGCCTATTTCGAGGCCATGGGGTTGCCCGGGCTCAAGATGCTGGAGGAATTGCTGCCGGATATGCCCAAGGATATACCCGTGATTCTGGATGCCAAGCGCGGTGATATCGGCGAGACTCAGAAGTACTACGCCCAGGCTTATTTTGACCGCATGGATGTGGACGCCGTGACGCTCAATCCCTTCATGGGATATGATATTCTGGAACCCTTCCTGGACCGCCCCGGCAAGGCTGTGTATCTGCTGGCCGTGACCACGAATCCCGGCTCGGTGGATGTGGAGCAGCAGGTGCTGGCCAATGGTCGCAAGGTTTACCAGCTGGTGGGCGATATGGTGACCCGCTCGATTGCTGAAAACAGCGCCACGGAGGTGGGTATGGTGGTAGGCCTTACCAATGCCAACAGCCAGATTCTCACAGACCTGCCGGATGCTCCGCTGCTGGTGCCGGGTCTGGGTGCCCAGGGTGGTGACCTTTCCGCGCTGACTGGTGGCACGCGTGTGGCGCCGCCCACTATCAATGTTTCCCGTGGTATTCTGTACAAGGACCCCGAGATGAGCTTTGCCGAGAAAGCAGAGAAGTGGGCCGCGTTGATCAGAAGTGCTCTCGCGCTCTGATGAGGTGCAAAAAGGATGAAGTGTGAAATCAGCTGCGGCTGTACCACCTGAATTTGCCAATAGTCAATGAAGCAATATCTCGCATTGCTGGAGGATGTGCTCACCAATGGGGTGGGCAGGGAAGACCGCACCGGAACGGGCACGATTGGCGTGTTCGGACGGCAGATTCGCTGCGATTTGCGCGATGGCTTCCCCTGCCTGACCACCAAGAAGCTGCACCTGCGCTCGATTATCTACGAATTGCTCTGGTTCCTGAAAGGCAGCACAAATGTGCGCTGGCTGCAGGAGCGCGGTGTGAGCATCTGGGACGAATGGGCCGATGAAAACGGCGACCTGGGGCCGGTATACGGCAGCCAGTGGCGCGCCTGGCCGGATGGCAAGGGGGGCAGCATTGACCAGATTGCGAAACTTATTGATGGACTGAAGAACAATCCCTGGAGCCGCCGCCACCTGGTGAGCGCCTGGAATGTGGCCGAGGTGGACGGCATGGCGCTGCCGCCCTGCCACTGCTTGTTCCAGTTCTGCGTGATTCCTGCGCAGAAGGAGGGCGAAAAGCATGGCCTGAGTCTCCAGCTCTACCAGCGCAGCTGCGATTTGTTCCTGGGTGTGCCTTTCAACATTGCCAGCTATGCGCTGCTGCTCATGATGGTGGCGCAGGTCTGCGGCTACGAAGCCCGCGAGTTCGTGCATACCTACGGCGATTTGCACTTGTACAAGAACCACCTGGACCAGGCGCGTCTGCAGCTGACCCGCGAGCCGCGCAAGCTGCCCACCATGCGTATCAATCCCGCCATTACAGAGATTGACGGTTTCGATTTCTCGGACTTCACGCTGGAGGAATACGACCCGCATCCGCATATTAAAGCCGCTGTTTCCGTATGAGCCTGAGCTTCACAGGAGTGGTGGCCATGGATGCCGACCGCGCTATTGGTCTGGATAACGGTATTCCCTGGCGCTTGAAGGAGGATATGCAGCTCTTCAAGCGCCTCACCATGGGGCATCCTATCCTCATGGGCCGCAAGACCTGGGAAAGCCTGGGCCGCCCGCTGCCCGGGCGGCAGAATATCGTCCTCACGCGCAATGCTGACTACGCCGCCGAGGGCGCGGTGGTGATTACGGATATTGCCCAGCTGGAGCAAATCGAGCTGCAAGACCCGGAAATCATGGTAATTGGCGGCGCGCAGCTCTATGCCCGCATGCTGCCGCAGATGCAGCGCCTGCATGTTTCCGAGGTGGCCGGCAGCCACGAGGCCGATACCTGGTTCCCGGAATTTGCGCACCATTTTGCCACGCGCACCCCGCAGCAGGAGTTCGAGGGCTTCACGCACGTGCTCTACGAGAAATGAACGCTGCGCTGGCCCTTATTCTGTTTCTCCTGGGCGCGCTTGGGGTGGTGGTGCTTCTGTTTACGAGTCTGCGCCAGCATTCGAGCGCCACAGAGGGCGTGCTGGCCGGGGCTCTGTTCATGCTGATTCCGGTGGTGACGGCGGATTTGCTCTGGCTGCGCTGGGTGTTGGGCATAGCGTGCTTTGCTCTCTGGTTGCTCCTGGCTGTTTACTGGATGAATTTCCGCCACCTGAACCGCAATCGTGGAAAACGCCGCTCCAGGTGATTTTTCTGTGAGGGGCAAATCCGCATCGTAGAGCGATAATGGCTCGCTGAACGGGTGCTTTATACCCTTGCTTTTTTTATATTGGATTACGTACGAAAAAGGGAGCTGCCCGGTGGGCAGCTCCCCTTTGTATTTGCAGAATGTGCAATCGCTTAGCAGCAGGGCTGGGCAAGAATCTTGCGCAGACGAGCGAAGCGGGGCAGAGACTCGGCGGTCTTCATGCCGGTAGCACCCTGGATGAGGGGCAGGGCGTAGTCCACGAAAGCCATCTCCACGTTGTTGCCAGCGGCGTTGATCCACTCGCGGGGAACCTTGCGCTCGAAGTTAGCTACGCTGGCCAGGGGCAGGAGCTTCATCTCGCACTTGTAGTTGCCTTCCTCATCGGTGGTGCGCTCGAAAGCGGGCATCTTGTCGGTGTCACCGGCCACAGCGGCTTCCACGGCGGTCTTACCGGCGAGGTAGGCCTCGTGAGCGTCGGTGGCGGAGCCCAGGTGCGTAGCGCAGCGCTGCAGCAGGGAGGGCTCGATGGCGCGAACCTTGGCGCTGGGCACGCGGCCGCGCACGATTTCAGCCAGCTTGTTGGCAAGGCCGCCCAGCTGGGCGTGGCCGAAGCCGTCGTTGCTGTTGGTCTTGGCTTCGGAGATGAAGTTGCCATCCTTGTCGTGGATGCCTTCGGAAACCACCACGAGGCACTTGCCGGTGGCGTTGTAGATCTTCTCCACGTCGGCCAGGAAGTTCTCCATGTCGAAATCAACCTCGGGGAGGTAGATGAGGTCGGGACCAGCACCAGCGTAGGTGGCCAGAGCAGCGGCGGCGGTCAGCCAGCCGGCGTGACGGCCCATCACCTCGATGATGGTCACCATACCGGTGTCGTAGCAGCAGGCATCGTGCTTCACTTCCATCACGGAAGTAGCGATGTACTTGGCAGCGGAAGCGTAGCCGGGGCAGTGGTCAGTGCCGAAAAGGTCGTTGTCGATGGTCTTGGGGATACCCATCACGCGGCATTCCCAGCCGCTCTTTTCCATGAACTTGGAAATCTTGTTGCAGGTGTCCATGGAGTCGTTACCGCCGTTGTAGAAGAAGTAGCGCACATCGAACTTCTTGAAGGTTTCGAGCAGCTTCTCGTAGTCGGTGGGATCCACATCCGGGTTCTTCATCTTGTAGCGGCAGGTGCCCAGGGCGGAGGAGGGGGTGAACTTCAGCAGTTCAAGCTCCACCGGGTCTTCCATGCCCATGTCGTAAAGCTTGCCTTCCAGCACGCCTTTGATGCCATTGGCGGCACCCAGCACGCGGGTGATCTGAGGAGCGTTGAGAGCGGTCTGGATAGCACCCAGAACGCTGGCGTTAATCACAGCGGTAGGACCGCCGGACTGACCGATGATGCATGCACCTTTGAGTTCGTTCATGATATGAAGAATGTGTAGATGTATTGTGTTGTTTTTCGTGTTCCCTCCGCGATTGTGTCTGGCCGAGGGAACGGCCGCCAACGGCGGACGCAGCATTCTACTCTTATTGATGCTGCTTGGCAAGCAAAATAACCAGAACATACACAGAATGTAATCGGAAAACAGGCAAACCTGAAGCCCGGATTCGAGCGCCAGAAATGCTGGAGGAGTCTGAAAAGATAAGCCGTGGCGCGTGTATCTTATTAAAAATGAATGAGAACGAGGAGATGCTCCTGCTCCTGCGGGGCAGGTAAGGCTGTCTCCTGCCAGGGGGTGAGGGGTAGCGTGTCATTGATGCGCTGGTTATCAGGGGGGGCGGCGTGGTTCATCCTGCGGTGAGAATGGGTAAATTTCCTTGTCATGATGCAGGGTATGGCGGCTTGCGTGCTTGCGCCGGGGGCTGGGGCAGGCATACAATGAATGGCAATGATACGGTTCACTCTATTCGGGGTGCAGGTAAGCATCCATCCCACGCTCTGGCTGACGCTGGCTTTTCTTGGGGGCGCGTTGTGGATAACGAGCGTGGTAGATGTGATGTGCGTTGCGCTTTTCATCGTCTCAGCCTTTGTGGTGCTGCTGGCGCATGAAATGGGCCATGCCCTGGTGGGGCGGTGTCTGGGTGGCGGTGAGCCCTGCGTGTTCCTGGCCTGGATGGGGGGTGACTGCACGAATGAAACGGCCCGGCTTACCCGGACGCAGGGAGTGGTGATGACGCTGGCCGGGCCGCTGTTTTCGCTGGCTGTCGGGGCTGTTGCCATGGTGGCCATGGGCTGCTATATCGGCAATATGGGGCTGGCCATGGCGTATGCCGGGCGCTTTGCGCTGGGGCATCTGGTGCCGGAGGCGGTGTTGAATCATCCGGCCATGCCCATGTTTTTGTTTTTCTTCCTGATTGAGGTGAGCTGCTGGTGGACGGTGCTGAACATGCTGCCTATTTTCCCGTTGGATGGCGGCCAGATTATGCAGGGACTCATGAAATCCCGCTTCCAGATGCACAGCATCAGCCTGGCGGCAGCGGTGGTCATGGCCGTGGCAGCCGCGGTGCTGGGGCTCTGGCTGCTGATGGTGTTCATGGTGCTGCTGGCGGTGCTGAACCACCGTATGCGGCAGGAGGTTCACCCTGGAGGAACTGATTTTCATTGACATTTTTACCATAATCCATAAAATCCCCGCCATGGCACAACAGAATGCAATTTCGCCCACACGCGCGCAGGACTTTCCTGAGTGGTATCAACAGGTAATCAAGGCTGCCGACCTTGCAGAGAATTCTGAGGTCCGCGGCTGCATGGTCATCAAGCCCTGGGGCTATGCTATCTGGGAACTTATCCAGCAGCAGCTCGATGCCGATTTCAAGCGCACCGGCCACACCAATGCCTATTTCCCCATGCTCATTCCGGTTTCCTATCTGGAGAAGGAAGCGGAGCACGCCGAGGGCTTTGCCACCGAATGCGCCGTGGTGACTCACCACCGCCTGGAGGCTGTCAAGGACCCCGAAACCGGTAAAACCCGCATGATTCCCTCCGGCGAGCTTACGGATAAGTACGTGATTCGCCCCACTTCCGAAACGGTGATTGGTGCTGCGTTCTCCCGCTGGCTGGAGTCCTACCGCGAGCTGCCCATCAAGGTGAACCAGTGGTGCAATGTGATGCGCTGGGAGATGCGCCCGCGTATTTTCCTGCGCACGGCCGAGTTCCTGTGGCAGGAAGGCCACACCGCCCACGAAACCCGCGAGGAGGCCGAGGCTGAAACCGCCCTCATGCACAAGGTGTACGAGGAATTCCAGCGCGATGTGCTGGCGGTGGATGTGATTCCCGGTGAAAAGACCGAGCACGAGCGTTTCCCCGGTGCGGTGCGCACGTTCACGGTGGAAGCCATGGTGCAGGACCGCAAGGCTATTCAGGCCGGTACTTCCCACTTCCTGGGCCAGAACTTCGCCAAGGCTCAGAATATCTCCTTTGCTGGCCGCAACAATGAGCGCCAGTTTGCCTGGACCACTTCCTGGGGTGTTTCCACCCGCATGATTGGTACGCTCATTATGGCTCATTCCGATGATGATGGCCTGGTGTGCCCGCCCCGTGTGGCTCCTAAGCAGATTGTGATTATCCCCGTGACGCCCAAGCCCGACACGAAGGAGGCTATCCTTGCCCACTGCCAGGAGCTGGCAGACAAACTCAGCGCCCTGAGCTTCCACGGTATGCCGCTGCGTGTGCAGGTCGATACCCGCGACCTCAACGGCGGTACCAAGAAGTGGGAATGGGTGAAGAAGGGTGTGCCCGTGCGTATCGAAATCGGGCCGCGTGACCTGGAGAAGGGCTCCGTGTGCCTCTGCCGCCGCGACCAGGCTACCAACGAAAAGAGCTTCATCTCTGAGGCCGAGCTGGTGGAAAATGCCGTGAGCCTGCTGGAGGATATCCAGAACACGCTGCTGCGGCGCCAGCGCGCGTTCCGTGACAGCCACATCCGCCCCTGTTTCAGCCTGGACGAACTCAAGGAAAACTTCAATGGCGAGGGCGATGCCGACTGGCTGCTCTGCCCCTGGGACGGCTCTCCGGAGGAGGAGGAGACGCTGGCCAAGAGCCTGCGTATCTCTATCCGCTGCGTGCCGCAGGGTGAAATGGGGTGCGCTGCCGAGGCTGCTCCCTGCATCCTGACCGGGCGTCCCACCACGCGCCGGGTGCTCTGGGCCCGCTCCTATTAAAAAGCTTTCAATTCATGGCTCCCTGGTACTTTGCGATACCAGGGAGCCTTTTTTATTTTGATGAGGGGAGAAAATGGGAAGCCCCGGCCAGCGTTAATCGGAGGCTAAGCAGGCGATGGCGCGCTTTTATCAGCGCTGCAGCAGATTGGCCACGGCGTAGCCTGCAATGAAGCACAGCAGGCTGCCGATGATGGTGGCTGCAATGTAGGAACCTGCGGCAAGGTAGTTGCCGGCTCGCAGTATCATGGTGTTTTCAAAGGCAAATGCCGCCAGGGTGGAATATCCGCCGCAGAGACCGGCCGTGAGCGCAAGCCGGAGATTTGGCGATTCGATGCAGCCCGCAGTGGCCAATCCGCAGAATAATCCCATAAACAGGCAGCCGCCGAAGTTGATGAGCAAGGTGTGCCACGGTATGCCTGGCAGCACCACTCCCCAGCGCGTGCATATGTAGTACGAGGTTAAATAGCGCAGGATTCCACCTATGAAGCAGCCGGCACCGACGCAGAGCAGGGTTTTCAGAGAGAGTACCATGGTTGATAAGGACTTATGACTTGCGCCGGATGCCAGGGAGGCTGGTCAGCAGCACCAGCACAGCGCAGAGCCCAACGGCCCAGTCGCCCAGGAGGGCATAGAGGGTATATCCTGCATTTTTATCCACCGGAAGCACGGCGTAGCTGTGGCCGGGCAGGTGGGGGGAACCATCGGCTTTCTGCAGAATATCGATAAAGGCACCATTGGGGGCAATGGCGCAGGTGTAGCCCATATTGGCCGCGCGAACCATGGGGCGGCGCAGCTCGATGCAGCGGAAGGCGGCGTTGCGGGCCTGCTGCTCCCCGCAGCAGGAATCGCGGAACCAGCCATCGTTGGAAATGTTGACAATCACCTGCGGCCCCTTGCGCACATATTTGGTGAGCAGTCGGCCTACGGTGTCCTCGTAGCAGATGGCGGGGATAACACCCACGGTCTCATCTGTGCCGGGTACGGCCACGGGGATAGGATTATCTCCCGTGCCGGGGCGGATGCCCTCGCCTACCTGAGTGCCGGTCATCTGGCTGTATAAATCCCCAATCCACTGGATTTCTTCAACAAAGGGAATGTACTCGCCAAAGGGCATGAGGTGCTGTTTGGAAACGGTGGTGAGGGAATCGAACCCGCCGGGGATGATAGCCATGGAGTTGTACATGCCGCGGGGGATATAGCCCTTGGGGTTCTCGCATGGCTCCCAGAGGTTCTGGTCCACACCGGTGAAGAGGACAAAGTCCTGCCCGCCCATTTCCCGGATTTGCTGGCGCACCAGCGGTAGCCCGGTCTCACCGAAAAACTCGGTGGTCGTGTGGTAATCCGGCATGAACTGGTTGGTGAGGATGTTCTGGTGAATCGGGCAGCCCATGGCGCTCTCCGGCCAGACAACCCAGACCGGCAGCTGCTGGGTGAAGACGAGATCCGGGTTTTCCTGTGCTTTCCGGATGGTGGCTTGCTGCACCTCATTGAATGCCTGGCGGGTTTCGCGCAGGTGCATGCCATACAGGTGCGATTGAATGGGGCCGCCATCAATGCGTTCTACCTGGTCCAGGTTCAGCTGCACACCCATGACCGGCAGTTGCAGCACGTCTTTGCGCTGCATCATGACCAGCGGTGAATAGATTTTAGAGAGCGCCAGCCCGCCTGCAAACATGCCGAAGATGATGACGATGGCGGCGTAAAAATCCCAGGGCCGGCAGCCCCGGCCGGTGGCGCGGTATTGTATCCAGGCACGGCGTCCTGCGCCCCAGAGGATGATGGTCATGGCTGCCGGGAAGAAGGAGAGTGCAGCCGTGCCGATGAACTCGGCCCATTGCACCAGCGAGAGCCCGTCGTAGAGCGCCATGCCCATGCTGTTCCAGCTGAAGCCGAGCGTCCCATTGGCGCGCATCCACTCGATACAGACCCACATGGCACCGCCGCCAAGGGCGCAGCGCACCGTGCTCTTCAAATCTGCGGTGGCCCAGTTGTCCCACGCTTGCTTGATTTGAGCAGGCTTCATGCCGGCGGTATCGGGGGCGGGAGCCAGGCACGGCCGCAGGAGGGTATTGGCCAGCCCTGCCCAGAGCCCCACCAGGCACGAATACACCGTCATGAGCGGCAGAAAGGCGATGCCCAGAAAGACTGGAAGCGGAATGCGGAAAACATAGCCCACATTGTGAATCCACCAGAAGGTGACACAGTACCACCCCATGCCGTAGAGCCAGCCATAGGCTGCGCCCCGCCAGAAGCCCCGGCGGCTGTTCCACAGCACGCAGAGCAGGGGCAGCAGGCCTACCCATACCAGGTTGCCCAGGTCGTAGGGCGGAAACGCCAGTGCCATAAATGCGCCGCCTGCCATGCAGATGGCTGCCTTAATGAGTCTGTTGCGCCATTTCGGCATGGTATCAGAGGTCATGGGGAATGATGCTGATGTGCCCCAGATGGCAGCGTTCCTGTCCCTGCGGGGCGCATTCCACATCGACGCGCCAGTATGGCTCTTTCATATTCACCTGGTGCAGGGCGTATAAATCGAAGTTCTTGTAGCCACCCTCCAGGCGCACGGTCAGTTCATTCTCCGTTATCTGCAGGCTGTGGGTGTTGCGGGCGGTAAGTTTGCCGTCCTTGTAGGGGATGTTGACTCGGTCGCCGATTTGTGCGCCACTGTTATCGATGAAGCGGATGGAGACGATGCCCTCGCCCTCGGCTGCTGCGAATTTGATGCGTGCGGAGGGATAGCAGAAGGCGCGCAGTTCCATGCGTTCATCGCCCTTGGAGCTTTTCCAGGAGGCTTCGGCCTCGCTGATGACGACTCCCGCCTGTTTCCACGGCAGCGGCTGGAAAACATTGCGCCATTCGGCGTGCGGGGCCTTATGGACGAGACTCCAGAAATAGATACCTGCCGCAACAAGCAGAATGAGAGACAGAATCCCCCAGATGTTGCAGATGAGCTTGTGCACTATTGGTTTTTTTTGCTCCTGGTCTTGCATGACCTTATTTTGTACCGAAAAATGCCGCGTTGCAATAAAAAAGGATTGCATTCTCGGAAAAATAGGTCATAAATATCTATGGGTAACGAACCCCACATTCAAGACAATGGCTGATATCGACGATAAGACTGAAAAGAATGTACCCGGCAAGTTCTATGTGGACTGCAACTGCATCGACTGCGACCTGTGCCGCGAGACCGCCCCTGATTTCTTTAGCCGCGATGACGACGAGGGCCTTTCCTTCGTTTGCAAGCAGCCCGTGACCGACGAGGAGGTTGCTCTCTGCACCGAGGCCATGGAAGGCTGCCCCGTGCAGGCTATCGGTGACGACGGCGAGTAAAGCCACGGAATCATTCCTTTCTTGGGGCAGCCCGGTGGATTTTTGCCGGGCTGCCCGCTTTTTCCAGCATGGCAGCTGCCCGCAAAAAGAAGGAAACGCCAGAGGTGCCGCTTACCCCACCGGTGGTGAGTAAGCCGCGCAGGCGCTTCTATATGCAGAAAATGCCGGATGGCGTGGGCGAGCGTGCCGTGCGTGTGGGCAGCAGCCGCAGCGGTGCCCGGGCGCAGGCTCTGGCAGATTTTTTCGGGAGCGGCACAGTGCTGCGCCCGGAAAGTAACCAGCGCAGCATGGAAAGTCTGCTGGGTGAGCTGCTCACAGAACTGGACCTGCAGGAGGATACCCTGGCGCCCGAGCTGCTGGCCGATGCCTGGCGACAGGCTGTGGGGCCTGCACTGGCAGATGTTTCGGTGCTGGCGGGGGTGGCGAAGGGCCGCGCCCGCATTCTGGTGAAGCACCCCACCGTGCGCTACGAAATCACGCGCATGAAACCGCAGATTATCCGCGCCCTGAATCATGCCCTCGGGGCGGGGTGCGTGCGTTCACTCGTCCTGGCTTCCGCTTCGTGAATTTGAAACGAAAGCCGCCACCCAGTGATGGGTGGCGGCTCTTTTTGTTATCTGGTAGGGTCTGAATTTACCCCTGCGCCTGGGCGAGCATGGCCTCGGCCATGGTATTGCCCATGGCGGCGGCATGTTTCAGCGCCATGAGTGCCTTGTCGGTGTCCTTTTCCATGAGCCGACCTTCAATCAGGCACATGGCCAGCACAAAGAGCGCCACATGGTCGCCATTCTGCGCGGCCGATTCCAGGGAAATGAGGTCCTGGTGGCTCTTCAGCTGGGCAAAGTAGACACGAGCCAGCTGGTTCTGAGCCTCGGCATGCCCGGTAAAGGCGGCGTTGCGCAGGTGGGCGGCTCCATCTGCAGCGTTGCCGCTTTTAAAGGCTGCAGCGCCGGCTTCGTACTCCTGTTGGGGGGTAAGAGGCATGGTTTATTTGAGGTTCGGGTCAACCGTGGGGCCAGCGGGGGTGTTGTGCTTGACCTGCAGCGAGTATATCTCGCCGTTAAAGCTGCTGCCCAGCATTTCCAGCGGCAGAACAAAGGTGTTAATCAGCCCCTCGGGGTTGCGGTGGAAGCGGGTGAGGGTGCATTGCCCGGCGGGTTTGCCGTTGAGCAGCAGCTGGGTGCTGCCGGGCTTGCCGATGAGCTGCAGCGTCACTCTTTCACCCACGGGAAGCTTGCAGTTGAAGGAGAATTCCATGCTGTCGCTGCGGCGGAAACCGATGGTGCCATCGCTCAGCGCGGCGCAGAGGACGCCGGAATCGCCCTTGAGCAGCACCTGTTCCTCGCCTTCCGCAGGGGCAGCCTTGAGCATGAGCTCCATGGTTAGCTCATAATCCGGCCCCATGCTGGGTTTGCCGATTTCATAGGGCAGGGCCGCAGGCTGGCAGCTGAACGTGGCGCCGTTCTCCCACAGGGCGTAGGGGTTGAGCCGGGGAACCTTGTTGAGCGTGGAGAGCGTGGCCTGGTGCTCGGCGTAGCTGGTGGTGGTCTCGTCGCTGCCCCACATCTTGCCAGCCAGCACATCCACGGAGTTGCTGAACATGTGCCAGATGTCGTATGCGCTGTAGCCCACATAGAGCTGGTCAATCATATCGTTCCAGATGCCGAAGGCCGCGCCCAGCAGCTGCGGGTGGCCGGAGGGTACTACCTCACCGGCAATGTGGTTAACCTTCCAGTGCTCATGCACCCAGCCGTGGCGGGCATCCATGCGGTAATAGGGAGCAAAGGGCACAATGTAGAGCGCGCCATCGTTGGTGTTGATGACATCGAACCCATCATTGATGGAATCCCAGGCCTTGGCCCAGCCTCCGTTCCACAGGTTCATCTGCACGCCTTTGCCCTGAACCGGGGTGTTGCCCTTCTTGGTGTTCAGGCTGCCCCACACACGCGGGGTGTAGCCCTTGCCCAGCACCATCTTGAGCAGCCCATCGGTGTAGGCGCGGTAGTGCTCGGCATCGCCGTGGAATTCATCTGCGCCCACATGCACAACACCGCAGTTGCCAAAGACCGCAGGCTGGCCGTTCTGCGGCAGCATGTATTCATCGAACACCTGCTCCACATACTTGAGCGTTTCGGGGTTCGAGGCATCCAGCATTTCGCAGCCGCGCTTGTTCTTGCTCTTGTAGATGAGGTCGGGACGCACGCGGGTGAAGGAAAGCGCGTGGGCGGGGGTGTCGAACTCCGGCACGATGTTGATGCCGTGTCTGGCGGCGTAGGCGATGAAATCGCGGAATTCCTGCTTGGTGTAGGAAAGGTCATCTGCCGTGAGACGCGTGCCATCGGCCCCTACCATGTCGGACTCCAGGCGGAATGCGGAGTAGGATTTCTCGAAGGGATTTTCGCCGGCGTCTACATATTTTTCATGGAAGATGTAGTTGTCGTTCAGGTGAATGTGCAGGTCATTCATCTTGTACCAGGCCATGTATTTCACGACATCCTTCACATAGCTCAGCGGAATGGGCAGGCGGCCTACATCCAGCAGGAAACTGCGCACCTGGTAGCGCGGAATATCCAGCGCGGTGCCGCAGGGCGCAGCGCCATTCCCCTGCTGCAGCATCTGCAGAATGGAACGGGTGGCCCAGAAAAGACCGGTTTCTGTGGTGGCTCCGGCCACGATGCCCTTTTCGGGCGTGATGGTCAGGGTGTAGCCCTCTTTATCCAGCACCAGGTTGTTGCTGATGCCCAGGCTGATATCGGCCTGGGTGCCGAAGGGAACCAGCTCTACCTTGCATTGCAGCATTTCCTCCAGCTCGGCGGCAAATTCCGTGGCAAAAGGCATGTCGGTTGCCACTTTTACAAAGTCACCCAGCTTGTATTCGCCCTGTCCGCCTACCCAGTTGAGCAGGGCAGGCACAATCTTCGGGGCGGCGTTGCCTTCGCTTGCGGACAGTATGCCGGGCACGATAACCTCGTAATCCCTGGAAATTGCTTTTTCGCCATCCTTGCTCAGCTCGAAGCTCACCTTGACTTTCGTATCGGCCAGCAGACGCACGATGCTGCCGTCCGGGCGGATGACCTGTTCGTAGTCAGCACCCAGCAGACGCACTTCTGCGCCAGGAACCTGGGGAATCTCAAGCTTATTTGCCGTGGCGCGCGGGGCTACGGGCAGGTTGTTGGCTATTTCTTGTAGTGTCTCTGCCATAATCGGGGCTACGGAGAGAGCAATCATCATGAGGATGGATGTCTTTCTCATACCCGCGCATGTTAGCAGCAATATGGCCGGATTGCAAGAAAAATCACTAGTGGCAGGGTAGTCATATCCTGCAACGCTCGCCGGGTTCTGGTGCTATGTCAATGGCCGCGGGGCGTGGCTTCCGGGGAATTCTGGCGGCGAAAATGGGGTGCCTTGTGCGCATCTGCCGCGATGCCCGGCCACATGAGACGGGATTACTGAAGGCAAATGTTGCAAATCGCCTTGCAATTCGGGGGGAAGGGGAGTAGAATGGCTTTGCTATGACAGATGCCAAGAAAGAACTGCTGAATATTTTGCTGACGAAGTCCATCAAGACCGGCCATTTCATTCTTGCCTCGGGCAAGGAGAGCGATTTGTACTGCGATTGCCGCATTACGGCTCTGGATGCTCGCGGTGCCAACCTGATTGGTCAGGTCGGTTGGGAACTGGTGCAGGAGGAAATCATGCCCAAGTTCCCCGGTGTGACCTCCATTGGTGGCATGACCATGGGCGCAGACCCCATTTCGCTGGCTATCGGCATGTACTCTGTGGAGGCAGATGAACCGCTCAAGGTGTTCACCGTGCGCAAGGAAGCCAAGGACCATGGCCGTGGCAAGCGCATCGAGGGTAACTTTGAAGCCGGGCAGGAAGTCATCGTGGTGGACGATGTGATTACCACCGGCGGTTCCACGCTCAAGGCTATCGATGCCATTGAGGCCGAGGGTGGCAAGGTGGTGGCAGCTCTGGTGCTGGTAGACCGCCAGGAGGGTGGCCGCGAGGCTATCGAGAGCCGCGGTATTCCGGTGTTCCCCATGTTCACCCGCGCTACGATTTTCGGCGATAAGTAAATCGCGCAACTATGCTGCCGGTTATTGCAGGTGTAGAAGGGCTTGTGCTTACCCCGCGTGAGCGCGAGCTCTTCTCGCGTCTGCAACCGGCGGGCTACATTCTTTTCACCCGCAATATTGCGGATTACGAGCTCACCCGCGAGCTTACCGATGAGCTGCGCCGCCTCACCACCGGGCCAGATGAGCCGATTATCGCCATTGACCAGGAGGGTGGGCGCGTGGTGCGCACGGCGGAAATCGGCGTGTCGTTGCCTTCTGCTGCGGCTCTGGCACAGACTGGCAGCAGCCACCAGATTCGCCAGGCCGCCTATTACAATGCGGCCTGTCTGCACACCCTGGGCGTGAATACCAATTTTGCTCCGGTGCTGGATCTGGCCTCACCGCACGCGAATGCGCTGCCCAGCCGCTGCTGGGGCGCCGGTACTCAGGAGGTGATTTCAAATGCCGGAGTGTGGAACCGGGCAACTTTCAGCCGCGGCATCCAGACCTGCGGCAAGCATTTTCCCGGCATGGGTGCGGCAGAGTGTGACCCGCACCACGACCTGCCTGTGCTGCATGGCACGCGCGATTCCTTCCTGGCATCGGCCTCCATGCCGTTCACGGCTCTCATGCCCGAGCTTCCATCGCTCATGATTGCGCATCTGCTCATCCCGGAGATAGACGCCGAGTTGCCCACCTCGCTTTCCCCGGCGCTGGTGCAGGGCTTCCTGCGCGACCAGTTGGGGTACGAGGGGGTGGTGTTTACCGATGATTTGTGCATGGGGGCTATCGCCAAACGCTATACCCCTGCCGAATCGGCAGCGCTGGCCCTGCGTGCCGGATGCGATCTGCCCCTCGTCTGCCACGATGCGGTGGCTCACCTGGAAGCCGTGGCAGCGGCCATTGCAGAACTGCCTGCCGGGGTGCTGGAAGCCGTAGAGCGCCGGGTGGAGCGTTACCGCCTTCATCTTTCCACGCAGCGGCCCATGGCATTTATCGAGTGGAATGATTATCTGCGGAATGTGGCAGATTTCACCGCCTCGGTGGAGGAAGTGGCTGCTGCTCCCGGGTCTCCGGTGCAGAATTACTGAGGCATTGGTGCCCGGTGCGGGCCTGCGTCGGCGCAAATGGAAAAAGCAGGGACGCAGGCGGAAAATGAGCTTGACGCAATGCTGGAGTATAGGCTAGACTTTAGCGATTTTGCAGCGGGTCTGCATATGTGCATGTTATGAAAGGAAGAAGTGTAGCAGGATTGGTGGCTGGTTTGCTGCTGGCTGGTGCGGCTGGTGCTGTGCTGGGGCGGCGGCGCAGGCAGAGTGTGGCGGTGCCGGCTAAACCCGCAGAAAAAACAGAGCCCCGGGAAACGGCGGAGCATGCTGCTCTCCGCGAGATTCTGGAGCGCTCGGTGGCGTACAACGAGGCGTTGCTGGCGCGGGTGTGCAAGCTCGAGGAAATAACGGATGCCGGGGCCCTGCCTGCTGCGCTGGAGGTGCTGAGCGCCGCGAATCAGGAGGAACGCCGGGAAATTGACGCCCTGCGAGCCGCCTTGCAGGCGCATCTGGAGTCCTGCGAGATGCGCTTCTGCGATATTGAGGGCTTTGTGGAATTGCTGAGCCGGTTCCGTGGGGTCACCCTGGAGCAGCAGGAAAAACACCTGGAGGTGTATCGCCGGCTGAGAAAAATGTCCGGCATGCCGGATTCTTCCGAACTGCATGCGTATCTGAAACTGGGCTTTAATGATGAGGCCCAGAAACATGCCGATACTGATGACCAGCTGCGCCGGGCCACCGCTGAACAGCGCGAAATCATGCTGCGGGTGGGCCGCCTTCTGGCAGAGGTATCGGATGCGGAAAGTGCAGAGCCGGTTCCTGAAACTCTGCTCAAGATAAGTACTCGTTATCAGCAGCTTACAGAACGCATGCGCTTGTATCGCGAAGATGACCCGGCAGGGGCGGCCGAGGCTCTTGCTGCGCTGAAATCCATGTATGCAGCCCTGACGCCGCCGCTCAAGGAACGCGCCTCCCAGCTGCGCCACGCGGGCTGCTATGGCAACAAACAGCTCTATGAGATTCTGGAGCGTCTTCTGCCTGAAAAACGCCGCGATTAACGACTTCTTTTCTGTTTCGGCTCCCCTGGTGCCTCCATTTTGTGAAAATTAACATGCTGAGCCGATTGGGGGCTTGCAAGGGCTGAATTATTATGGTATTCTGAAACAGTTACTGAGATTTATCATGCTGGAAGCACGCAATATCTGTTTAGAGGTCGATAACGATGGGGAGAGCCTTTTTCTGCTCAGCGATGTGAATTTCTGCATTCCTCGCGGGCATTTCACGGCTATTGTGGGGCCGTCCGGCTGCGGCAAAACCACTTTGCTGAAGGCTATTGCCGGTATCAAGGAAACCACCTCCGGCACATTCTTCTGGGAGGGCCGCGACCTGGCAGAGGATGGTGACTTCGAACCATATGAAATCGGCTACGTGCCGCAGTTCAGTATTGCCTATGAGGAACTGACGGTGGATGAAAATGTGGAAAGTTCGGCGCGTCTGCGTGTGGATGCCGATGAGGATGAACTGGATGAGATTATCGACAGTGTGCTGGAGGAAACCGGGTTGAGCGAGATTGCGGACCGCCCGGTGAAACTGCTTTCCGGTGGTCAGAAGCGCCGCCTGGCGCTGGCCATGGAGCTGGTGAGCAGCCCGCGAATCCTGCTGTGCGATGAGGTGACGAGCGGTCTGGACCCGCGTTCCGAGCGAGAAATTGTGCAGCTGCTCCACCAGCTGAGCATGAAGGATGGACGAATCGTGATTTCGGTGACCCACAGCCTGGCGCAGATGGAGCTGTACGATAGCATCATCGTGATGGTGCGGGGCAATCTGGCCTATCATGGTTCGCCGGAAACGATGGTGCACTACTTCGGTGAGCAGGATTTCGAAAACGTATACCCGAAACTCGCCATGCGCGAGCCGGACGAGTGGCGCCAGAGCTGGCTGAAACACCGCCTGGATTACTACCAGCGCTTGGAGCGCAAGCATCTGGCCAAATTCTCTGCGGCCGGGCTTCAGCCCCCCTCGCCGCACCCCCGCGGTGGGGAGGAGGACGAAGTGGCCCAGCCTTCGTTCATGGCGCAGTTCATGACTCTGCTGAAGCGCCGCTTCACCATTTTGTTCCGCGACCGCATGCAGCTGTGGCTGCAGGTGGCCATGATTGTCGTGTTCCCGATTCTGGTGGCGCTCTTTTCCAGCAAGGGGCAGGACCAGCTGCTGCAGCTGACTGACAGCATGGGCTCTGACCTGGCGGCCGAGGTGCAGGCCCAGCAGGAACAGGCCGAGGTGCGTGCCCGCGTGGGCTCTGCGGTATCGGGCATCATCATGTTCCAGGTGATTCTGCTGGGGCTCATGGGCTCTAACAACTCTTCCCGCGAGGTGGCAGGCGAGCGCCTCATCATGGAAAAGGAGAAGTTTGCAGGCACCAGCCCTGCGGCGTATCTGGCCTCCAAGATTGTCTTCCTGAGTGTGCTGGTACTGGTGCAGAGCTTGTGGATGTTTGCCTTTGTGCAGTATTGCTGGCCTCTGCGGGGTGATGTGATGAACCACCTGGTGTTCCTGCTGCTGGCCAATGCGGCCATGACGACGATGTGTCTGGGTATATCGGCCAACTGCAAGACGCCGGACCAGGCTTCGCTGCTGAGCATCTACCTGGTGGGCTTCCAGCTGCCGCTTTCGGGTGCGGTGCTGGCGCTGCCGGATTTTGTGGAAAAATTCACCCAGCCGTTCATTTCTGCCTACTGGGCGTGGAGCGGCAGTGTGAACGGCGGCCTGGATTCCGAGGTACTCAAGGCCGTGAACAGCATCGTTCAAACCTCATTTGCGGACCGCATCCCCTGTCTTGCGGTGCTGCTGGGGCATGTCATCTTCGGTATCGTGCTTACATACATCGGCGTGAAACGCACCCGGTGGGAATAATCAACTCTCAAATTCAATCATTATGGCAAGAAAAAGACGTTCTTCCAGAGGTAAGAAATCCCAGCTTCCGCTTGTGCTGGGCGGCGGTGGCGCCGTGCTGGCGCTGGCGATTGGGGCTGCAGTCGTCATGAAACCCTCCGATGACGATAAGGTGCAGAAGGATTCCCGCTTCAATATCGCCAGTTATCGCCAGGACGCTTCGCGCCTGACCGGCAACACCTACCAGCTTGCCGCCCGTGTGGAGAATATTGAAACCCTGGGAAATGACCGTCTGGTGGCGGTATCGCTTCCCAACAACAAGCAGGAACGCCTGCCGCTGCTGGTGCGCAGCGGGGTGACAGGCCGTGTGAACCTGACCCGCGGTGATACGTTCACGTTCCATGTTGTGTGCCGCAATGGTCAGGATGCCGAAGGTCACGATATCAAGGGTGTCATGATAGTAGAAAAAGTGGAGGCTAATTAACCATGAAGACCGTTTCATATTTATCGCTGCTGCCGCTGGTGTGCGGGGCTTTTCTGGTAAGCTCTGCTGAGGCCCAGGGGCTTGGTTCTGCCAGGAAGCCCACGGGGCTTTCGCCGGCCGATGTACAGCGCCAGGCCGGGAGCGCCCAGCAGCCCATGATGCAGATGAACCAGCCCCAGACCGGGCAGATGGACCATGTGCCGAATGTGGGCAAATCCCATGTGGATACCGACAACGGGGAGACGCCGAATCCGCAGGTGCTGGGGCTTGAAATGCCGCTGCTGGATCCTTCCAGCAACACCATGACCTATAACGGTGCCAAGTTCGATGTGGGCAACAACGCCATGGTGCGTGCCCGCTTTGAAAAATATCTCCAGCAGAACCCGGATAACAGCTCGGATGCCAGGCGCTACCGCAAGAAGATGCGCGAGGTGCTCAAGCTTACCCAGAAGTCTGCCCGTGCCCGCAGCGAGGTAGGCAGCGAGAACCTGGTGCGTATTGCCAATGGCCTTTACGAGATGAATGAGTACGTTGGCGATGGCGGGCAGGCCGGTGCTCTGGCCAGTGCCATGGCCAGTGTGATTGCGTCGCAGTATGCCAACCGCTCCCGCAATCGCAAGAATGAAAAAATGCAGAAGGAGATTGATAAATTGGTGCGCACCACCAATTACCTGACCACGCAGAACACTGGTCGTTCGCAGGGTGGGGCAAATGCCGTTGGCGCCAAGAATAACAGTGGTGGCCCGCCTCCTGTTTCCAATACCTTCAAGATTGCGTACAATACCAAGAAAATCAGCACACTCGAAGCAGCCGGCCTGAAGCATGCAGCGGAGAATGTGGCCGCCACGGAGCTGGCGAAAATCAACTTCCAGAGCACGATTATTTCGATGCTGCTGCAGCGTCGTTATAACCATGCCATGATTGGTGCCCATGCATATCGCCATTTGTTCAGCGATGGCGATACCACGCTGAAACTGGACAGCGAGTCGCAGGCTGCCCAGATGTTTGAGGGTGGTGTGGGTCTGCCTCCCACCATCAGTACCATGGCAACGGTGGCTTCCAACATGCGGCGCGATGTGGACCAGAACATGGAGGCCGTGGCCAACATGCTGGCTCAGAACAAGCTGGGCGCTGCAACGGATAGCCTGATTCAGGCGGTGGCTGTGGGTGAGTTCATGGAAAGCGTGGCTACCTTCCCGGTAGAGGGACGCCGCCGTATTGACAAGTACTGGACTCTCCGCAAGAGGGCGCTGCCGGCGCTCAATGCCCGCGACTATGCCGAGCTGGAGAATATCGCCGCGCAGATGAAGGAGATGGATGTTGATTTCGATGACACCATGCTGACCAGTTACTGCGCGGGTCGCAAGGCCCAGAGTGACCTTCACCTGCGCAATGCGGTCAAGGCCATGAAGGCGGGCGATGAGGCTACCTTTAACGCCGAGCTTATGGCGGCTGGCAAAATCTGGCCGAAAAACCCGAACATTGAAAAGGGACGCGCCGAACTGGCCAAGCTGGACAACCAGGACCCGATTCGCGATGAGTTCCGCACCCTGATTTCCCGCAAGGAATACCGCACCATCTACAATGAACAGGATAAGTTCGAGGTGGTGGCCATTGATCCCGAGCTCAAGCAGCAGTACAAGGAGGCTATCACCCTTATCGGCACGATTGACGGCATGCTGGCTCAGCTGGATGTGGCCGCTAAACAGGATGCGGTGATGGGCCCCTGCATGGCCTATGAGATGCTGCTCGAACGCGGTGAGCAGGATGCCCGCTTCAAGGAGGATTCCCAGTATCGCGATGCGCTGAACCGCTATGCCCTGGCTGCTCACGATTTCACCCAGGCGCTCGAAATGGCTAAACGCAGCGAGGAAAGCCGCGAATATGGCTCCGCTCTTTCAAATTACTACCGTGCGCAGTGCCTCTACCCGCGCTCCACAATGGCCGGCGAGGGCGCCAAGCGTGTCACGGAAATTATCCTCAAGGCGAAGTTCTGATTCCTGCCTCTGCTGAAACTTCAGACACCCGCGCGGGTTTTCCGCGCGGGGTTTTTATAAGCAGCTCATGCGAAAGGTGATAACACGCTTTGCTCCCAGTCCGAGCGGTCCGCTGCATGTCGGGCATCTGCTGGCTGCACTCCAGGCCCGCCGCCTGGCAGATGTACATGGCGGAAATTGCCTGCTGCGGGTGGAGGATATTGACCAGCGGGCGCAGCATCCGGAGTACCTGGAGCTCATGTATGAAGATCTGGCGTGGCTGGGGCTCCGCTTCGATGGCGAGGTGATGGTGCAGACCCGCCGTTTTGACGTATACCGCGGTGTACTGACACGGCTGCGCGAGATGGGATTGCTCTATCCCTGCTTCTGCACGCGTTCTGAAATCAAGGCGCAACTGGCAGAAATGGGGCGTGCTCCGCATGCCACCCTGGGGTATCTGTATCCCGGCACCTGCCGCCAGCTTCCGCCTGCGGTGGTTGAGGAAAAACTGGCTGCGGGGGTGCCGCACAGCTGGCGTCTGGATATGCAGCGCGTGCAGGATTTGATTGGCTGCCCCACCTGGCACGATATGCACCGCGGCACGCAGCGCTGTGTGCCCACGGCATATGGCGATGTGGTACTGGCGCGCAAGGATTTTCCTGCGAGTTATCACCTCGCCGTGGTGGTGGATGATGCTGCACAGGGGGTCACGCATGTGACTCGCGGGGAAGATTTGTTTGAATCCACCCACATTCACCGTGCGCTGCAGGGGGTGCTGGGGCTCCCGGTGCCGCAGTATTGCCACCATGCTCTGCTGCGCGATAATGCCGGCAAGCGCCTGGCCAAGCGAGATGGCGCCCGCTCCATAGCTTCACTGCGGGCAGAGGGGTACAGCCCGCAGCAGGTGGTGGAGTCGCTGCACCTTGCTTTGCAGCACGGCGGTATCTGGCGCGCCTGAGCAGCGGAGTGGGGAAGGGGGCTTATTTCTCCTGCTCGCGAATGTAGGCAATTTCCTTTTTCAGAATGCCGCCCACACGGTGCTTGGCCAGGTACACCTGAGCCATGCTCACGCCCAGTTTGCGGCGCACATCGGTGGCGCTCATGCCTTGCAGCACGTTGTAGTCAAAAATCTGGAACTGGCGGGGAGATACGCGCATCTTAACCCGCTCCAGAGCGGCTTTCATCACATTCTGCTGCCATTCACGCTCCCAGATTTCGGTAAAATTGTTCTGCGAGGTATCAGGCACATTCTCCACCGGCTCCCGGGTGGGGGTCGCCGTGGAATCTCCCGTCACCGTAGCTGGCAGCGGGGCTTTCCCGCGCTGGCGGAACTGGTCGTTGATGCGCCAGCGCGTCACATTCCAAAGCCACATCTTGAATGAGCCACGCTCGGGGTCGTAGCTGCCCTTGAGGCTCTGTTTGGCAATGGTCAGCACTGTTTCCTGCACGACATCCCATGCCTCATCCTCGCGCAGTCCTGCCTTGAGCGCCACGGAATAGATGAGCCGCCAGTAGGTGCGGTAGAATTCATCCCAGCTGCGCTGGTCTTTCCAATCGCCCAGCCGCATGATGAGGCTGCGGCGTGTCCGGGCGGCAAGCTTTTCAAGCTCGTCGTCGCTCGGGCTGGTGATGGAATCTTCCGGTAACACTCGCCTGCCATACTATCAGAAATACACAAGAACGCAAGCCATAAATTTGCGATACCCTCAGCAGTTTGCATTCGTGCTTCAGGTAAATTGTTGTTTATCGGCATGCAATGCCGATAAATCATACGCCGCGTCAGCGGCGTATTTCATACTCGCCGCAGGCGGGTATTTCATGCGGTCTCGCCGCAATTCATACCGCAGGAACTGCGGTATTTCTCACACGCGTCAGCGTGTATTTCATTGAGGGAGCGAACGCGACCGACTGTCGGCATGGTGCGTTGATCAATATTCAGGGGTAATTTTGCAACAAGCTTATGTTGAATGATATTTGTTCATTGTCAAAACGCGCTATAGCATTATAC
>JAZOTC010000010.1:0-13753 GCA_045657445.1 Akkermansia sp.
ACAGGGAATGGCGGGCATGCCCTTGATGGAGAAGGTGAGGTCGGTTCCGGGGCCGGTGATGCGCACGCGGTCGGTGCGCATCATGCGCTCGGCCAGCTTATCCATGGCCACGCGGAGCTGCTGGTAATCTGCCAGGCAGCAGCGGAAGTAGAAGTCCTCAAATGCTTCAGTGCTCATGCCGGCACCCTGAGCCATGCTGGGGGTGGGCCAGCGCAGCACGCACCACTTGGTCTTGCAGACGCGGTGGTTGTGCACCGGGCGCATGTGTTTCTGCGCGAGTGCCATCTTCTCGGCGGGTACGCTGGAGTTTTCAAAGCTGTTCTGCCCGCCGCGAATGGCGATATAGGCATCCATACCCTGCATTTCGGCCAATTCAAAACCGGCAATGGAGGCGTATTGTTCATCGGTGGCGCCAGCGAACATTTCGCGGGTCACGCGGCTGTGGCGCAGGTTGATGTGCGGGTTGGCGCCGGCATCGCGCACGGCGCGGATGAGTTCGATGGCAATTTCATCCGGGGCGTCGATGATTTCGAGCAGCACGTGTTCGCCGGGTTGCACGCGGCAGGAGTGGCGGATGAGATTCTGTGCAAGCTGGGTGGTGCGGGGATCTGTCATGGGTGTGAATGGGGGGAATTGGTGAATATGGAAGGTGGGTTAGTGTTGGAGCTCAATGAGGGCATCGCGCAGGTCTTCTCTGGTGATTTCCTTGCTGAGGATGGGGTAGCCGAGCTGCTTGAGCAGCACGAATCGGATGCTGCCGTTCTGGAATTTCTTGTCGCTGGCGGTGAGCGCCAGCGCGCGGTCGATATCTACCCCCTCCGGCAGGCTGAGGGGAAGTTCCAGCACGCGCAGGGTGTCGAGCAGATCTCGCTCGTCGGCGGCGCTGAGCCCGGCGTAACGCCGCGAGAGGAATAGTGCGCCCCGCAGCCCCAGGCTCACGGCTTCGCCATGCAGGAGTTCGCCATAGGGCAGGGCGGCTTCGATGCCGTGGCCGATGGTGTGCCCCAGGTTCAGGAAAGCACGGATGCCCAGGGTTTCTTTTTCGTCTTCTTCCACGATGCGGGCTTTGATGGCGATATTGGCGGCAATGATATCCGGCAGCCGCTCAATGGTGCTCAGGGTGAATCCCAGGTCAATTTCATCTGCCAGTTCGCGCAGGGTGTGCAGCATGCCGGGCTTGCGGATGGCGGCGTGCTTGACCATTTCGGCCATGCCTTCGCGGATGAGCCGGGGGGAGAGGGTGGTGAGTGTGGTGGGGTCGATGAGGACGAGGCGCGGCTGGTGGAAGGCGCCGATGAGGTTTTTGCCCGCGGCGATATCGACGGCGGTTTTACCGCCCACCGAGCTATCCACCTGCGCCATGACGCTGGTGGGTATCTGCACAAAGGGGATGCCGCGGTAATAGATGCTGGCAATGAAGCCGGCCATGTCGCCCACAACTCCACCGCCCAGCGCTACCACAAAGCTGGTGCGGTCGTGCCCGGCCTGCACCATTTCGTTGATGATTTCCTCTACCGTGGTGAGGTTTTTGCGGGCTTCGCCGGCGGTGAAGGTATGTACCGAGGTGGTGTAGCCGGAATCTTCCAGGCTGCGGCGCACGCGTTCGGCATACAGCGGCCCTACGTTGGTGTCGGTGATAATGGCGGCCTTGCCCTCCAGCCGCACGCTGCTGCACAGATACCCGATTGATTCGAGCGCTCCGTTAGAGACGTGTACATCGTACGATTTGGGGCCAAGGGATAGGGAGACATTCGCCATGCGTTCATTATATAGCCCCTCCGCCTCCGGATGCAAGGAGATAACGCGTCACGCCGGGGTTTTTACCAGATACAGAAATCCCCCGCGGGCTGTTGCACCCGCAGGGGATTGTGGAAATTGCTTGTGAACTTGCGTCAGCCCAGAATAAGCAGCGGCATGGTGCCCAGGTAGAGCAGGGTGAGCACGCAGAGCGTCAGCACGATGGCAGTGCAGAGCGGCACCTGCAGGGGCTTCTCACCAGCCTGGGGCTTCTCCCAGTACATGGCGCGGATGACCTTGAAGTAGTAGTAGAAGCCGGTGGCTGCGGTGATAATCATGATGGGCAGCAGCCAGACCAGGCAGCTCCAGCTCTGCATGACCTTGATGATGGTCACAAAGGAATACATCTTCACCAGGAAGCCCAGCGTGAGCGGTACACCCGCAAGCGAGGCAAAGCATACCGTGATGAGGAATGCGGTGCGGGGGTTGCTCTTGCCCAGACCACGGAAGGCGGCGATTTCTTCGCTGCCGCGCTGGGTGCGCACCATGGCCACGGCAAAGAATGCGGCGATGGTGGCCAGTGCGTAGGCCAGCAGGTACTGGCTTACCATGTAGACCACAGCGCTGTCCAGGTTCAGGAAGAATACCATGATGAAGCCTGCCTGACCAATGGAGGAGTAACCCAGCAGTCGCTTGAGGTTGTTCTGGCGGATGGCGCCGAGGTTACCGATGATGAGGGTGGCTGCTGCAACCAGGGCAAAGCACCAGATGATGAGCTTGCCTACCATGCTGCCCGGTGTGGCAAAGGGCGCAAAGGGCAGTGCCAGCGCACAGAGTACCACGAAACCAGCGGTCTTGGAGGCCACTGCCAGGAAGGTGGTGGTGGGGGTGGGGGCACCCTGGTACACATCCGGAATCCACACGTGCATGGGGGCGGCACCTATCTTGAAGAAGGCGCCGGTGAAGAGCAGAGCCGTGGCCATGAGGAAACCGACCGCCAGCGCAGGCGAACCTGCCACACCGCCCTTGATGGCCGAGATGACCACATCGGTACCCAGGTCGAAGGTGCCGACCATACCGAAGTACCAGGCGATGCCGTATACCAGAATGCCGGTGCTCATGGCGCCCAGCACGAGGTACTTGATACCGGCTTCAATAGAGCCCTGGTTGCGGCGGAAGTAACCCGCCAGCACGTAGGAGGTGAGGGTGATGACTTCCAGGCTGACGAAAAGCATGACCAGATCGCGTGCCTGGGTGAGGCACAGGATGCCGGCGCAGGCTACCAGCGGCAGAGCGTAGAATTCGCCCGTGCCTTCTTCATTGCCAGCTCCGGCAATGGATTCGCAGCTGATTTTGGTGTAGTCAAAAGCCAGCAGCAGGGTAAGCCCGGTTGCAATGGTGGCAATGAAGCCGAAAATGTCGGCGTGCTCACCGTTGAACAGGAAGTAGGAGGTGATGAAGCAGCCCATGGCTCCAATGAAGGCATAGGCGCGCTTGGGGACTTTCGGCAGCAGGGCGTCTGCCAGAATGAGCAGTGCTGCCAGACCCACCAGGGAAAAGGCCGGTGTGAACTGACACCAGGTGTAGGTTGATACGATGTTCATATGTTGCTCAGTATTGGAGGGTCTGTATTAGAGGCAGGTGGGGGGCACGATGCCGAAGAGTACGATGAATGCGGCCAGGAAGCAGGCTGCTACGATATCCAGCACGGTGAGCTTGGTGGCGCGCTCAGAGGCGGCTCCCACCGGGCCTTCAAAGATGCGGAAGAAGGCGCGCAGCATGTAGATGGCGCTGATGACCAGGCCCCACAGCGCACCGATGGTGGCCAGCTGCACCGGACCAAGACCGCCGAAGAAGTTGGCCACGCCGGCCAGCCAGCAGTCGCAGTTGACGGCGGCGGGCTGCCAGCCGGCAAAGCAGGATACGAAGATGCTGAACTCGCCCACGAAGTTGGCCAGCAGGGGCAGGCCGATGGAGGCCATGCCGGCCAGCCCGAAGAGGAAGCCGAGCGCCGGCAGCTTGCTGGCCAGCCCACCCATGGAGTCGAGCTCCAGCGTGCGGGTCTGGGCTTCAATCTGCCCGGTGAGCAGGAAGAGCATGGCGATGGTGAGACCGTGTGCCAGCATGAGCAGGGCGGCACCCTGGAAGGCCAGTTCATTGTTGCCGTTGCAGGCAATGTAGGCGGCAAAGGCGAGGAAGATGTAGCCCATGTGCATCACAGAGGAGTTACCCAGCATGTTGTCCAGACGGCTCTGGGAGATGGTGACATAACCTACCCACAGTACGTTGCCCAGCAGCATGACGAGCAGCCAGTTGTTCCAGCAGCCGAAGAGGGCCTGGCACTTGGGACCAAATACCCAGGCCAGCGTGAAGAGGCCGTACAGACCAAACTTCTTGAGCACGCCGGCATGCAGCATGGCTACCGGTGTGGGGGCGCTGGCGTAGGCCGGTGCTGCCCATGTGTGGAACGGGAAGAGCGATACCAGGGTGCCAAAGCCGACCAGCAGCAGTGCGGCGATGACGCAGGTGCTGGTGGGCATGAGACCTGCCTGCACAGAGGCGGCCATCACGCTGAAGCTCCAGGCGTGCATTTCGGCGCAGAGCAGCAGCAGACCTGCCAGCAGAATCATGGATGCCACACCCAGATAAATGGTGGCGGTCCAGGCGATGCAGCGGCGGTCGCCACGGCCATAGCAGCCAATCATCACAAAGGTCGGGATGAGGGCCAGTTCGTGGAAGGCGTAGAAGGCGATGATGCTGTCGGACATGAAAGCGCCGATGGCACCGGTGGAGATGAGCAGCGCGGAAATGGCCCAGCTGCGCTCGGCATCGGCGGTGGGGGCTTTCATGCCCGCCACGGCGGCAAAGGTGACCAGAATGGCCAGCAGCACCATGATGCGGCTGAGCGGCAGGTCAAGGGTGAGCTGAACCGGGGTGCCGCAGAAGGAGGAAAGACACTCGCTGCAGCACTCGGGCGCCAGCACGGCGTAGGCTCCCAGCAGCAACGAGCAGGCCGCGCTGACCAGGGCTGTGAGACGACCCGGAGTCTTGAGCAGGCCAATGCAGGCTGCTGCAATCACAGGTACAAGGATAAGCCAGATAAGCATGATGGTGAAAATTGTTTAGATTTGGTAGGCAAGGAGAAGGAGGATGATGAGCAGACCAATGCCGCTGACCAGCGTGTAGGCACGCAGGGAACCGCACTGAATCCAGCTGAACAGCCAGCCGAGGCGAACGGTGAACCACACCAGACCCTGGCAGATGATGCCGCGGATGATGTAGCAGTCCAGGAAGTAGATGATGTGCGCAAAGACCTGCTGGATGCCGCCGATGAGTACTTTGTCGTACAGGGCGTCAATGTAGAGGCGGTTGCGGAGTGCCTTGGAGATGCAGTTGCCAGCCAGCGGGTCCTTGGTGCGGCCGCCCAGACCATACACGGCCAGGGCCAGCAGGATACCGACTGCCAGGGAACCCATGCTCACGTAGAAGGGCAGACCCAGTTCGAAGCCGTGGGCGTGGAAACCGTTGAAGGGTACCAGCTCGTTGGCCACGAAGCCGTAGCCGGAGATGATGGCCATGACGGCCAGAACCAGCAGCGGCAGTGCCATGGTGAAGCCGGCTTCCTTGGCGTGCTCGGCGCCGTGGTCACGGGCAGACCCCATGAAGGCCACAATGCAGAGACGCAGCATGTAGAAGGTGGTGAGGGCGGCTACGCCGGCGCCTACCCAGAAGAAGACGGGGCTCTTGGCCAGCGCGGCATCCAGAATGGCTTCCTTGGAGAAGAAACCGGAGAAGCCGGGGATGGCGATGAGGGCGCAGGTGCCCATCATGAAGCAGAGCACGGTGAGGGGCATGCGCTTGGAAAGACCACCCATTTTCCAGATATCCTGCTCGTGGTGGCAGCAGACGATGATGGCGCCAGCACCCAGGAAGAGCAGGGCCTTGAACCAGGCGTGGGTGTAGAGGTGGAACATGGCGGCTTCACCAGCCAGCAGACCCACGGCCATGACCATGTAGCCCAGCTGGGAGAGGGTGGAGTAGGCCAGCACGCGCTTGATGTCGTCCTGCTGCACGGCCATGATGGCGGCGATGACGGCAGTGATGGCACCCACGGTGGCGATGATGGTGCAGGCGGTATCGGTGAAGGCTTCAGTGCCCATGCTGACCTGCAGGCGCACCAGCATGTAGACACCGGCGGCTACCATGGTGGCAGCGTGGATGAGGGCAGATACCGGGGTGGGGCCTTCCATGGCGTCCGGCAGCCACACATGCAGCGGGAACTGGGCGGACTTACCAATGGCACCGCAGAAGAGGCACACGATGGTGACGGTGAGCACGGCCGGGGCGATGCCGGCAGCCTTGCCGCCCATGTCGGCAAAGTTCATGGTGCCGAAGAGACCCAGGGTGAGCAGGATGCCCAGCAGGAAGCCGAAGTCACCCACGCGGTTGGTGATAAAGGCTTTCTTGGCGGCAGCGGCGGCGCTGGTCTTGTCGAACCAGTGGCCGATGAGCAGGTAGGAGGAGAAACCTACCATTTCCCAGCCGATGAAGGTCATGGCCAGGTTGTCTGCCAGAACGATGGTGCTCATGCTGAACATGAAGATGCTCAGCCCGGCATAGTAGCGGCTCAGGTTGGAGGAGTCGCCCTTCATGTAGCCGATGGAGAAGAAATGCACCAGCAGGCCGATGCCGGTAACCACCAGCATCATGCGCATGGCCAGCGGATCCATGACCAGGCCAAGGTGCAGGCAGAGTTGCTCCAGGGAGGAGGGCATCCAGGTGTAGATGTCCGGGGTGCCGGTCTGCAGGCCGTTAAGATATGCTACGCAAAGCCCGAAGGTGGCGGCTGCGGAAAGAAGCGAAAGCGTGGCGGCCACGCGCGGGTGCTTGTGGAAGCATACCCAGTCAATGGCAGCTACAACCAGGGGCAGCAGCAGGAACAACCAGGGGAGATTCTGAATCATATTCATGCCGGTGATTTAGTCTTTAAGTGAGTTGAGAGCCGTGCTTTCCACCGTGCGACGCGCACGGAACATGGCCACGATGAGGGCAAGGCCGATGGCTACTTCTGCCGCGGCAATGCCGGTGATGAACAGTGAGAGTACCTGGGCATCATACACAGGAACTCCGGCGGTGCCCTGGGCGCGGGAGAAGGCTACCAGCGCCACATTCGAGGCGGTGAGCATCATCTCCAGGCACATGAACACCACGATGATGTTCTTGCGGATGAGCACCCCGGCCAGCCCGATGGAGAACAGGATGCCTGAGAGAATCAGGTAATGTGCTAACGGAATCATGGTTGGGAAAAGGGGGTTAGTCTTTGCGAATCTTGCGGGCGAGGGCCACAGCACCCACCGTGCCGGAAAGCAGGGCGAAGCCGAGGATGACAAACGGAATATTGTAGTGGGTGTAGAGACACTTGCCAAGCAGCTTCACATCGGAGATGGAGGTGGCCTTGGCGGCGTCTTCGTCTGAAATGGCCGGGTTTTCCATGCGGGCTGCCTCAGCGGGATTCAGCTTGGGCAGGTAGCTGCCATACTGCGGGGTGGTGGCAGGGGCTTCGCTCACCTGGCGGGCATCGCCGATGAGGAGCTCACCCATGCTGTCGCACAGGGTCATGGCAGGGCAGGCGGTGTCGCCAGCGCCAGGCAGCTTGCCGGAGGCCACAAAGATGAGCCCGGCAAAGAAACCTGCGATGAGTACGCCCACGGCGGCGTGAATGTAGCTGCCGCGGCTCTGGCCTTCATCGTGGATGTCGAGCATCATCACCACGAAGAGGAAGAGCACCAGAATGGCACCGGCATAGACGATAAGCTGCACAATGCCGAGGAACTGGGCACCCATGCCGAAGAAGATGGCGGCCACCATGGCAAAGCTCAAGGCCATGCACATGGCCGAGTTCACCGGGTTGCGATAGGCTACCACGCCCACCGCGCAGATGACTGCAATGGCTGCCAGCAGGTAGAACAGAATCTGACAAAGGGAGGTTTCAAACATAACGGTAATTTATTTGTACTGGTTCCACTTGTTGACGAGACCCTTGCGCGTGCCGCCCAGGCGGTACAGGGTTTCCTTGTCGCGGATGGCCTGTTTGCGGTCGGTGAGGGTGATGAGGTATTCCTTGGAAAGGAAGATGGCTTGCTCCGGGCAGGCTTCCTGGCACATACCGCAGTAGATGCAGCGCAGCATGTCGATTTCGAACTTGGCCGGGGCTTTTTCCTGCTTCTGGCAGTTGCTGGTGGGATCTACCTCACCGGGGGTGATGGTGATGGCGCGTGCCGGGCAGATGAATTCGCAGAGCTGGCAGGAGACGCAGCGCTCGCGGCCGTCTTCACCACGCACGAGGGTGGGGGCGCCGCGGTAGTATTCCGGCAGGCGGGAATCCCAGCGTTCATCGGGGAACTGCATGCAGACGCCTACACCCTTGGTGCTGAAATCCTGTTTGCCGCGGCTCTTGCCGAGCAGGGAGAGCACCAGGTGGCGCAGGGTGATGGCAAGCCCCTTCACGAGCTCGACCACGTACACCTTGTCCAGGATGCTGAACTTGGGGCGTTTGATTTTAATGTAAGCCATATGAGGTAAAGTGTAAGGGGGTTACTTGGTGAAGTAGAGAACAGCTGCGGTCAGGAAGATGTTGACTACGGTGATTTCCAGGAAATAGAGCCAGCCGAGCTTCATCACCTGATCCCAGCGGAAGCGCGGCAGGGTCCAGCGCACCCACACGAAGAAGAAGATGAAGGCCAGCAGTTTCACAATGAACATGCAGAACTGGCAGAGCACGGCCAGCCAGTCGCAGTAGGCGGCCAGGGCGGCATCTGCCCCGAAGCCGATGGACCAGCCACCCAGGAACAGGGTGACCACCACCGCAGAACCGATGACCATAGCGGCGTATTCGCCCATGAAGAAGGAAGCAAACTTCATGGAGGAGTATTCGGCATGGTAACCGGCCACGAGGTCGGTTTCACACTCGGCCATATCGAAGGGTGTACGGTTGGCTTCTGCAAAGACGCAGGTTACGAAGATGATGAAGCTGATGCCCAGCGGAAGCATCATGATCCAGCGCTGCAGGCTCAGGCCCTCGCCCCAGAGGGGGAGGAGGGTCCAGCCGTTGTCGGCCTGGAACTGCACAATCTGCTGCAGGTTCAGCGTGCCGAACATCATGAGCAGCGGGATGATGGAAAGACCCATGGCTACTTCATAGGAAATGAGCTGAGCCGTGGCGCGCAGACCACCCAGGAACGGGAACTTGGAGTTGGAGGACCAGCCGGCCAGGGTCAGACCGTATACGGAAAGACCGGAGATGGCGAAAATCCACAGCGGGCCGATGTCGAGGTTGGCAACACACATGGAGATGTGGCCGAACTCGGTGTTCACCTCAGAAGCGAAGGGCACTACGGCTGCGGCTACCATGGGCGGCCCCAGCACCAGCATGGGTGCCAGAATGAAGTAGAACTTGCGCACGTAGGAGGGGGTGGTCTCCTGCTTCAGGAAGAGCTTGCCGCCGTCCAGACAGGGCTGAATGAGACCGAAAATCGGGATTTCGCGGTCGAGGCGCAGCCAGGTGCAGAGCTTGGCAATCCAGCAGCTTTCGGGAATGCCGAAGAACTGCAGCCAGTTCTTGAGCGGCTGCTTTTCCTTGCTGCCGAAGCGCTCCAGCAGGAAGAGCGGCAGACCTGCGCGGTTGGGACCGGGGCGGTCCTGAATCCAGCCGGCCACGCGGCGCTCAATCCACACGGAAAGCACCACAAAAGCCAGAATAACGGCAAACATGAGGACCAGCTTGAGCAGTGTGTGAATCAGGTAGAACCAGATTTCGTTGCTCATGAGGTCGGTATACCAATAGATGACAGCGTCCATTTGAGGTATGAGGTGTTAGTGGTTTATTTCTTGGCTTTTTCGCGTTCGATGAGGGGGATGGTGACGCCGGTGTCGAGCACCACCTTGCCTTCGTTGCCGATGTTGCCCCAGGTGATGCCGTTGAGCTCTTCGAATTCCTGAGCCATTTCATCCAGCACAGACATGGGGGTGGGGCAGGCGATGACGCGCACGCAGTCGCAGCCCAGACCCTCGGAGAGGTTGCGGCAGATTTCCCAGTCGGGGCGGGAATCGCCAATGGGCTCGATGGCCTTGTTGAGGCGCTGAATGCGGCCTGTCACGTTAATCATGGTGCCATATTTCTCAGCGAAGGTGACGCCGGGCAGCACAACGTCTGCTGCCTTGGTGGTGGCGTTTTCGCTGTGGTTGACCACGAGGAGGTATTCGAGGCCTGCCAGGTCTTCAGCGGTGAAGCCGGCTTCCTCGGTCAGGTCTTCGCCCAGCACAATCATGAAGCGGATGGTGTTGTTGCGCACGCCACGGCGGATGTTGGCGAGGCCGGCGCCGGTCTTGCCCAGGATGAGCTTGGCGCCGTTGGAGTTCGGGTTGCGGTCCTCGCTCACGAGCATGCCGTCGTTTTCGCCCTTGCGGGGAACGATGTCGAGCTTGGTGATGCCGAGCTGCTTGGAGAGGGCACGCACCATGTAGAGCTCTTCGTTGGTCATGCGGGCAGAGCAGATGAGGGCTGTTTCGGACGGAGCCATGCGGTGCAGCTGCTCCACAACCATGCTCAGCGTGGCATCCCAGGTGGAGGGGCGCTGGTCGGCGCCGGCATCGGTCTTCACCAGCGGGGTGGTGATGCGGGTGGGAGCATTGATGAACTTGTAGTTGAGGCGGTGGTCATCGGGCATCCAGCAGCTGTTCACGGCATCGTTCTGGCGCGGGGTGATGCGGTATACCTGCTGCTCGCGGGTCCAGATGTTGATGTTGGTGCCGGTGCCGCAGTTCACGTCGATGGTGGGGGTGCTCTTCAGGAACCAGACGCGCATCTTGAAGCGGAAATCCTTGCTGGTCATGGCGCCCACGGGGCAGATGTCCACCACGTTCATGGAGTAGTTGCTGTCCAGCTGGGTGCCGGGGTAGCAGGCGATGGCGTTGTGCGTGCCGCGGCCTACCACGCCGAGTACATCCTGGCCGGCAATCTCCTTCATGAAGCGCACGCAGCGGCGGCAGAGCACGCAGCGTTCCTGGTCCAGGTTCACGCGCGGGCCGATGGAGAGGTTCTTGCCCTTCTTGGTCTTTTCTTCGGTGAAGCGGTGGGTGCCGCTGCCGTAGTCGGTGGTGTATTCCTGCAGTTTGCATTCGCCGGCCTGGTCGCAGATGGGGCAGTCCAGCGGGTGGTTGGAGAGCAGGAATTCCAGCACGCCGCGGCGGGCTTCCTCCGTGAGTTTGCCCGTGGTGCGGATACCCATGTTTTCGGCCACGGTGTTGGCGCAGGCGATGATGGCGCGGGGCATCCAGCTGATGGGCAGGTAGCCGTCGTCACCGTACTGCGGGGTGGCGCCGGGGGCCAGGCGGGCGGGCATGCCCTGTTCTACAAGGCACATGCGGCAGGAACCAGCCACAGAAAGCTTGGGGTGGTAGCAGAAGCAGGGTACGTGTGCGCCCACGGAGTTGCAGGCATCGGCAATGCGGGTGCCCTTCGGGAAGCGGTACCATTTGCCGTTAATCTGGACGTTCACCTTGCCTTCGGCAGCGGCGGCGTCTTTCGGCAGAATTGCGGGGGGTGTACTCATCTTGGTTCAGTAAAAGGTGTTAGTCTTCGCGGGTGAGGAACTTGCGGGCCTCCTTGGCCTCGTCAGAGTGCGGCTTGAGTGCGTTGATGGGCTTGGTAAGCGCCAGGAACTCCTCACGGAACTTGGTGACAAATGCCTGGGTGGGCCAGGAGCAGGCTTCGCCGAAGGCGCAGACGGTGCGGCCGCAGATGTTGTCGGCAACGCTCTTGAGCAGGTCTACATCTTCCGGGGAGCCCTTGCCCTCGCAGATGCGGGTGGAGAGCTTGAGCATCCAGGGGTTGCCTTCGCGGCAGGGCGAGCACTGGCCGCAGGATTCCCAGGCGTAGAAGCGGTTGAGGTTGTTGAGCATCTTGGGCATGCTGCGGCTGTCGTCCATGACGATGATACCGCCGGAGCCGCTCATGGAGCCGTGCTGGGCGATGCTGTCCAGGTCCAGCGGTACATCAAAGATGCTCATGGCGCGCACGGAGCCATCGCTGTTGCGGCCCTTGAGTACTTCGTCGCAGCGCATTACCTTGGCAGAGGCACCGCCGGGGATGATGGCCTTGAACTTGCGGCCGCGCTTGGGACCACCGCATACATCGTACAGCAGCTCACCAAAGGTCATCGAGCCGGAGATGATTTCGTAGTAGCCCGGGCGCTTCACATCGCCGGAAACGCCGATGATACGCGTGCCGGGGGAACGCTGGGCGCCTTCTGCGGCGTAGGCTTCGCCACCGCGCATGAGTACCTGGCGCACCTGGCAGAGGGATTCCACGTTGTTCACGATGGTGGGGCAGCCATACAGACCGATGGCAGCGGGGAAGAAGGGCGGTTTGATGCGCGGATAGGGGCGCAGGCCTTCAATGGAGTTGATGAGACCGGTTTCCTCACCGCAGATGTAGGCACCGGCGCCGCGGTGCAGGATAATCTTGAGGTCGTAGCCCTTGCCGAGGATGTTTTCGCCCAGGAAGCCTGCTTCTTCGGCTTCCTTGAGAGCCTTCTGCATAATCCTGGCGGCTTCGGGGAATTCCTCGCGCATGTAGATGACACCATAGTGGGCCTGCACGGCGTAGCAGGCAATAATCATGCCTTCGATGAGCTGGTGCGGGTCCTGGTGTACCACAAAGCGGTCCTTGAAGGTGCCGGGTTCGGATTCGTCGCAGTTGCAGACCACGTAGACGGGCTTGGTGTTGCCCTTGGGAATGAAGGTCCACTTCACGCCGGTGGGGAAACCTGCACCACCACGGCCGCGCAGCCCGCTCTTCTTCACCTCATCGGTGACGGCGGCGGGTTCCATTTCCATGGCCTTCTTGAGGGTTTCATAGCCGCCATCCTTGATGAAGCATTTGATGGAGGGATCATACCCCTTGCGGTCAATGTTGCGGAAAATACGGCGAGTTTCGCGCGGATGCGGTTCCTTGCCGGGTTTGTAGATGATTTCGCTCATGGTTCTCGCTGGTGGGGGTTACTTCTTGGGCTGATACTTGGCGATAATCTCGTCAATCTTCTTGGTGGTCACCTGGGAGTAGAGTACATCGTTGACCATCACATTGGGACCGAATCCGCAGTTGGCCAGGCATTCCACCGGCTCCACGCTGAAGAGACCATCGGCACTCACCAGCATGGGTTCCTCATCGCTCATGTCGGCGAAGTTCACGCCAATCTTCTCGCAGATGTAGGGGATGAGCTCCTCGCCGCCGGAAAGGGAGCAGGCGATGGTGCGGCATACGCGGAAATGGTACTTGCCCGGGCACATGGTGTGAATGCCGGGGTAGAAGGTGACGATGCCGGCCACGTGAATGGGGGTGCTGTTGCACATTTCGGCAATCCAGGGCATGGCATCGGCGCAGATGAAGCCGAATTTTTCCTGTACCAGGTGGATGATGGGAAGCACGGCGGACTGTTCCTTGCCTTCCGGGTACATGGCAACCAGCGCCTTGGCTTCCTTGACCAGGGAGGGGGTTACCTTGAATTTCGGGAAGTGCTGCTCACCGGGAGACGGCTTGGCTGCCGTGATGGCATCAATCGCGTTAGGAGTATCAGACATGGTAAATGGTTTCGTTGTCAGAGAGTTTTTTCAATTCGGTTTAGCGGTCGCATTCGCCCTGCACAAAGTCGAAGGAGCCGAGAATGGCGCCTACGTCGCTCACCAGGTGGCCGGGCAGCAGCTCGGGCAGAATGGAAAGCGTGCAGTAGGAGGGGCTGCGCATCTTGAGTCGGTTGGCGATGCCACCACCCTGCGAGTCCAGGAAGAAGCCCAGTTCGCCCTTCGGGTTTTCGGCGGCAAAGTACACCTGGCCGGCCGGGGCGTTCACACATTCGGTGGTCACCATGAACTGGCGGATAAGTTCTTCAATGCCCTGCATGGCGTCTGCCTTCTTGGGCAGGATGCCCTTGTCCAGCTGCACCCAGATGGGGCCGCC
>JAZOTC010000011.1:0-39863 GCA_045657445.1 Akkermansia sp.
AGAAAACGCCTAACTAAATTACGATTATGGCAGTATTAAGTGATCCTATCGCAGATTTCCTTACCCGCGTGAAGTACGCCGGTGTCGCCCGCAACGAGGGTTTCACCGCTCCTTACTCCGGTATCAAGGCTGAAATCGCCCGCATCCTGCAGGCTGAAGGCTACATCTGGAGCTACGAAATCGTTGGTGAAGGCAAGGACAAGGCCATCAAGGTGAAGTCCAAGTTCACGAACGAGGGTAAGTCCATTATTACAGACGTGAAGCGCGTGTCCAAGCCGGGCCGTCGCGTGTACGTTCCCTCCGCCGAGATTCCGACCGTCATGAACGGCCTGGGTATCTCTATCGTTTCCACCTCTCGCGGCATGATGACGGGCGCTCAGGCTCGCAAGCAGCAGATCGGTGGCGAGCTTATCGCTCTCGTATGGTAACATTAACCCCTGACCTGATATAAGAATATGTCTCGAGTAGGTAAAAAGACAATCACCGTTCCCGCCGGCGTGACCGTGACGATCAACGGTGCTGATGTTACCGTAAAGGGTGCTAAGGGTGAGCTGAAGTGGACGATGCCCGCCGGTATCTCCGCCGCTCAGGAAGGCGACGTGCTGACCGTTTCCCGCGCTAGCGAGGACCGCCAGGTGCGCGCACTGCACGGCACCAGCCGTTCCCTCATCGCCAACATGATTGAGGGTGTGTCCAAGGGCTTCGAAAAGAAGCTTGAAATCGTAGGTGTGGGTCTGAAGGCCGCTGTGAAGGGCAATGTGCTCGACCTGGCTCTTGGTAAGTCCCACCCCATCCTTCACCCCATCCCCGCCGGCCTTACCGTAACGGTAGCCGACAACACCAAGGTGACGGTGGCAGGTATCGACAAGCAGCTTGTCGGTCAGTTCGCAGCAGAAGTGCGCGGTTACTATCCCCCCGAGCCGTACAAGGGCAAGGGTGTCCACTACGTGGGCGAGTACATCCGCCGCAAGGAAGGCAAGAGCGTTGGCAAGTAATCATTATCATCTCAAACCCTTTAAAAGTTTACTAGAAGAATATGAGCACTATCAATCGCAAAGCCATCCGTTCCCGCGTTCATATGCGTATCCGCAAGAAGCTTGCCGGTACGCCTGAGCGTCCCCGTCTGGCTGTCAATTTCTCTAACCAGCACGTTTATGCCCAGGTGATTGATGACACCAAGGGTGTGACCCTCTGCAGCGCCTGCACCAAGCAGCTGGAGCTGAAGAAGGCCAATCTGGAGACCGCCGCCAAGGTGGGCGCCCTGATTGGTGAGCGCGCGCTGGCCGCTGGCATCACTGAGGTCGTGTTCGACCGCGGTGGTTTCCTCTACCACGGGAAGGTGAAGGCCCTGGCCGATGCCGCTCGTGAGGCTGGTCTGAAATTCTAAAGAAGAAAGGTTTATAGAAAATGAACACTGAAGAAACGAAAGCTCCGGCCGAAGAGACGACGCAGGCAGCCGCCCCGCAGCAGCGTGGTGGTCGCGCTCCCCGTCGCGATGGCAACCGTCCTGGCCGCGGCCCGCGCCGTGAGGGTGGTCGCCGCACCGAGACTCCGGTTGAGGAAGGTCCTCAGCTCATGGAGAAGGTTGTGTACGTGAACCGTTGCGCCAAGGTTGTTAAGGGTGGCCGCCGCTTCTCCTTCTCCGCCCTCATCGTTGTGGGTGACCAGAAGGGCAAGGTTGGCTACGGCTTCGGCAAGGCCAACGAAGTGTCCGACGCTATCCGCAAGGGTACCGACGCTGCCAAGCGTGCCATGAAGAAGGTAGTCGTGGTGAACGACACCATCCCGCACGAATCCTACAGCGAATTCGGTGGCGCCAAGATTGTTCTCAAGCCCGCTGCCTCCGGTACCGGTCTTGTGGCCAGCGCCAAGGTGCGTTCCGTGCTTGAGGCTGCCGGCGTGAGCAACGTCATCGCCAAGTCTCTGGGTTCCTCCAACGCTGCTAACGTGGTGAAGGCCACCATGCAGGCCATGCTCGGCATGCGCACTGCTGACCAGGTGCTCTCCGCCCGCGGCAAGAAGAAGAAGGACGCTTCCATCTGAGTTAAACCACCAACCATAGATATTCAAGAATCATGTTGACTCTCGACAATCTCCAGCCGAACCCGGGTGCCAAGCATCGCAAGAAGCGCCTCGGTTGCGGCGAAAGCTCCGGCCTGGGCAAGACCTGCGGCAAGGGCAACAAGGGCCAGAAGGCTCGTTCCGGCGGCACCATCCGCCCCGGCTTCGAAGGTGGTCAGATGCCCCTTCATCGCCGTCTGCCGAAGAAGGGCTTCAACAACGCCCGCTTCCAGTCCACCATCGCTATTGTCAACCTGAACCAGCTCGAAGCCTTCTTCGAAGCCGGTGCTACGGTGACCGAGAACGAACTGCGCGCCATGGGCCTTGTGAAGGGCCAGGCCGACGCTGTGAAGCTCCTGGGCAATGGCAACCTTTCCAAGGCTCTGAACGTGACCGTCGATTTCGCCAGCGCTTCTGTTGCTGCCAAGATCGAGGCCGCCGGTGGCACCCTTACGGTGCTCAGCGCCCAGTAAAGGATTCAGGCTCAGTTCATGAGCCTTTGCAAAACCTTAACACAGAGCCGGGCAGCGCAGCGCTGCCCGGCGACTGTGTAAGAGGGGAGCGGGAACGGGAAAATATTCCTTGTATCTTGACCCTCAATACGGTGCGAAACAAAACAGCTGCATGCCGGGCTGCCGCACCACCCACGCTGCACATCAGACTTCTAACCACATCTTAACATCCCCAGGAAACCATGATTTCTGCATTCGCTAACACCATGAAGGTGCCGGAGCTCCGGAGCCGAATCCTCTTCACCCTGGCCATGATTGTCATCGTGCGCCTTGGTGTTCACCTGCCCCTGCCGGGCGTAGACGTGGCCGAGCTTGCCCGCTGCGTGACCGAAGCCTCCAAGGACGGCGACAGTCCCCTGGGAGCCCTGGGTTCCATTCTCACCATTTTCTCTGGTGGTGGTCTGCAGCAGTGTGGTATTTTTGCACTGGGTATCATGCCCTACATTTCCGCCTCCATTATGACCCAGCTCATGGGTGCAGTGCTGCCCTCCTGGCAGAAGATGATGCGCGAGGAAGGCGGCCGCCAGAAGATGACCAAGTACACGCGTATTCTGGCCATTATCATTGCTATCATCCAGGGTTACTTCCTGACCCAGACCCTGCGCAACCCCTCCAGCATCGGCCTTCCGGCCAATGATCTGGTGATGAACCCGGGCATTATCTTCACGCTCACCACCATCTTCATCATCGTGACCGGCACCATGTTCCTTATGTGGATTGGTGATCAGATTACCGAGCGCGGCGTGGGCAATGGTATCTCGCTTATCATTTCCGTCAACATCATTCACGCTCTGCCCGGTGCGTTCGCCGTGGCCTGGAAGACCTGCGTGATGAAGGGCACCGAGGTGAACCCGCTGGGCTCCCTGATCATGGTGGCACTTATCCTCTTCATGGTGCTTGTGGTGGCTCTCGTGGTTATCGTCAGCCAGGCACAGCGCCGCATTCCGGTGCAGTATGCCAAGCGCGTGGTGGGCCACGGCAAGATGATGCAGGGTGGCACCCAGTATCTGCCGCTCAAGCTTAACTACTCCGGCGTGATGCCCGTTATTTTTGCCACGGCCATTCTGGCCCTGCCGCAGATGCTGGTGCAGCAGATGTTCTCGCAGGACAGCTGGGTGGTTGGTCTGGTGGCCAACTGGCTTTCCCCGAGCGATTTCCCCTACTACATCATCTCCGCCATCATGATTTACTTCTTCTCGTACTTCTGGGTGGCTACGATGTTCCAGCCGCAGCAGATTTCTGAAGACCTGAAGCGCAGCGGTGGCTATATTCCCGGCGTGCGTCCCGGTCCTCCCACGGCTCAGTATCTGGACACCACCATGTCCCGCCTGACCTTTGCCGGCTCGCTGTTCCTGACCCTCATCTACTTCCTGCCGAGCCTGCTTTCCGTGTGGGGTGGCCTTCCCATGCTGGTGACCCAGTTCTTCGGTGGTACCTCGCTGCTCATTCTTGTGGGCGTGCTGCTGGACATGATGCGCCAGATTGAGGCTACCCTCCTGCAGAAGAACTATGATGGCTTCATGAAGCGCGGCAAGCTCCGCGGCAAGTACAGCCACCTGCAGGGCACTGGCCAGGCAGCCGAAGGTCGCGGCCTCGTCATCCTCTGGGTGATTATCGCCATCCTGGTGCTCGGCGGCGCTATCGTGCTCGCCAGCTGATAGGAAGCCCCCTTTCCATTTCCCCGGGCGCGGTTCCACACGGAATCGCGCCCGTTTTGCATTGACAAATGCCGCATATCCGGTAGAATGAGCTGCGTTATGAGTCTCCGCCTTGCAGTTCTGGGTTCCGGGTCTGGTTCCAATTGCCAGTCTATCTTCAATGCCATTGCCGATGGTCGCCTCGATGCCGAGGTTGTCATCGTGCTTTCTGACCACGAGGATGCCTACATCCTGGAACGCGCCCGCCAGCACGGCGTGCGGGCCGAATACATGGATTGCGGCGGTTTCAAGAACAAGTTCCCGCTGGAGGTGCAGGAGGCCCTCGCCAGGAAGCTGCAGGAGCTCAATATCGACCTCGTCTGCCTTGCCGGTTTCATGCGTCTGGTGAAAGCTCCGCTGCTGGAGGCCTTCCCCCGCCGCATTCTGAACATTCACCCCGCGTTGCTGCCCGCCTTCCCGGGCGTGGAAGCCTGGACCCAGGCGCTCAACGCCGGCGCCAAACAGGCCGGCTGCACCGTGCATTATGTGGATGCTGGCATGGACACCGGCGAAATCCTCATGCAGGCCTATGTGCCCGTGCTGCCGGATGATACGCCTCAGACGCTGCATGCCCGCATCCAGGTGCAGGAGCACATCCTTTATCCCGCCGCCATATTGTCGGCCATTTCCCGCCTTTGATGCCGGCTTTTATGCCGCCTGGCGGGGGAAATTCGCTTGACAAGCGAAGGAAAATCACTATAATTCCGCCGCGATATGAAGCATGCTTCATAGTTGGTGGATGAAAGACATATTTTCCAGAGAGAGGCACCCGGTTTTCCTCATGAAGATGGTGGCAGACCGCGCTGAGAGTTTGTTTGCTCAGCGCGTGGGGGCATTGCAGGTAACGGCGCCGCAGTGCCGGGTGCTGATGTACCTAGAGGCGCGCGAGGGGGCAGGAGTATCGCAGCGGGAGCTGGAGCATTATCTGGGGGTGAGCCACACCACGGTGAAGGGATTGCTGCAGCGGCTGGAGGATAAAGGGTATGTTCGCACCGCGTTTGACAGCGCGGAGGATGGTCGCGTGAAACATGCCTACCTTACGGAAGATTTCTTACGTTTGCGCGAGGATACGCGGCAGGCGCTGGCTGCATTCGAGAGCCAGCTGGTGGCTGGTTTCAGCGAGGAGGAAATGCAGGTGCTGCGGCAGATGCTGGCGCGGATTTACGAGAATACTTTAACCCCGGAGCCCGGAGCTCCGCAATAGAAAAATCAATGAACGCAAGACATATAGTGACGATAGCCCTCGGGGGGCTGGTGGCAGCAACCGCGCTGGTGGGTTGCAAGGACGAGGCTGGGAATCAGATGGGGCCGCAGGGAATGGCACCGGTGCATGTGACGGTGATGCCGCTGCAGAAGCGCACGGTGGAGCTCACGAGCACCTGGTTTGGTCATCTGCGCGGGGTGGAGCAGGCCGACATTCGCCCGGAGGTATCGGGCAGGCTGCTGGAGCAGGTATACTGGCATGGCTCGCTGTGCGAGAAGGATGAAGTCTTGTTCCGCATCGACCCCTCCAACTATCAGGCCGCCTATGACCAGGCTGTGGCCAATGTGGCCGCTGCCAAGGCCGGGGTGATGCAGGCCGAAGTGGCTTTTGAGCAGGCGCAGAAGGACCAGGAGCGCTTTGCTGCGCTGGTGCAGAGCGGTTCTGTTTCTGAAAAGCAGTATTCCGATGCCCAGCATGCCGCCCGCCGCTGCGAGGCTGCCCTGGCCATGGCGAAAGCCCAGGTGGCCCAGGCCGAGGCCGCCACTCAGCTGGCCAGGCTGAATCTGGAGCGCTGCACGATTCGCGCACCGTTCAAGGGGCTCGCCACCCGCTCCAATGTGAGCGTGGGCGATTTTGTGGCCGCTGGGCAGGTGGTGATGACCCGCATGTCCTCGGTGGACCCGATTCGCGTGGATTTCTCGGTGCCGGCCCGCCAGATGAATGGACTGGCAGAGCAGGGGGCCTATTTTGATATGCCGGATAAGATGAGCCCGGTGAAGGAATTTGACCTGATTCTGGAGGATGGCTCCGTGTTTGAGCACAAGGGCACCGTGCATGCGGTGGATAGCGAAATCAGCCAGGCCACAGGCACGGTGAAGTTTGTCGGTTATGTGCCGAATCCGCAGCTGCGCCTGCGCACGGGGGCTGCTGTGCGCGTGCAGGCCAGAACCGGCGAGCTGAAAGATGCGCTGCTGGTGCCCTCGCGTGCGCTGGTTTCGTCGATGAACCACCGCTTTATCTACGTGGTGGCGCCGGATAAGACCCCGCTGGGCATCGATGTGAAGCCGGGCAAGGAAATTGTGCTGGATATGCCGAATGGCGATGGCACAACGGTGCCCATGCTCATGCAGGTGGTGAGCGGCACGGTCAAGCCCATTGCGGAAACGCTCAAGGAGAATGGCATTGCGAGCGTGGAGGAGGCCCAGGTGATTGTGGGCGGTGGCCAGATGGCGGCACAATACGCCATGGCCAATGCCGCAATGCGCAAGGAGGGCGCCATGGGTGGCTTTGGCACGGTGATTCCCCAGCCCTTTGTCTACGAGATGCCCACCAGCACCGTTCGTTCGGTAACGGCAGATAAGAAAGCAGAATAACATGAGTCCGTTTTTCATTAAACATCCCGTTATTGCCACGGTGATTGCCGTGGTGACCACGCTGCTGGGGATGGTGTGCCTGGTGAATCTGCCTATTTCGCAGTACCCGGAGATTACGCCGCGTACCATTCAGCTCATGGCCATGTTCCCCGGGGCAGATGCCAAGGCCGTGGCCGATTCGGTGGGCACACCGCTGGAGCGCGAGATTTCTGGTGTGCAGGGCATGGATTACATGACCTCCGTTTCATCGAACAACGGCGTGTATTCCTTGCAGGTGGTGTTCAACCCGGGTACCGACCCGGATTTGGACCAGGTGTTCTCCAACATGCGCTATGGCCAGGCTTCCTCGCAGGTGCCGAAGGAGGTGCTCAATTCCGGCGTGACGATTCGCCAGCAGCCGGGCCTGCCTATCATGATTTATTCGCTCTTCTCGCCGGATGACAGCTACAACTCCGTGGACCTGGCCAACTATGCCCAGGCGAAGATGGTGGACGAGTTGAAGCGCGTGGAAGGTGTGGGCGAGGTGATGGTGTATGGTGCCGGGCGCTACGCCATCCGCATCTGGCTGGATACCAATATCATGACCCACTATAACATTACCGTGGGTGAGGTACACGCCGCCATTGCGGCTCAGAATGCCACCAACCCCGGTGGCAAGGTGGGTGCAGACCCCGTGCCGGATGGTCAGGAAAAAACAATTGCCATCCGCACCCAGGGCCGCCTGAGCGAACCCGCCGAGTTCGAAAACATCATCGTGCGCCAGCTGGGCGATGAAATCATTTACCTGAAGGATATTGCCAAGGTGGAACTGGGCTCCGAAAACTACTCTGCCACTGGCCGCCTGAACCGCAAAGTGTCTGCCGCTGTGGTGATTTTCCAGACGCCTGGTTCCAATGCCATTGCCACGGTGGATCGCCTGCGCAAGACGTTTAAGAAACAGGCCTCCATCATGCCGCAGGGCGTGACTGGTGAAGTCTCGCTGGATACAACCACCGCCGTGCGCTACTCCATTGATGAAATCAAGCGTACATTCATCGAGGCCATTGTGCTGGTGGCGCTGGTGGTGTTCATGTTCCTGCAGAACTTCCGCGCCACGCTCATTCCGCTCATTGCGGTGCCGGTGTCGCTTATATCGACCTTCTGCGTATTCCCGCTGCTGGGCTTCTCGCTGAATACGATATCGCTGCTGGGTATGGTGCTGGCCATTGGTCTGGTGGTGGACGATGCCATTGTGGTGGTGGAGGCGGTGCAGCACCATATTGACAAGGGGCTGAATCCGCGCATGGCGGCCTTTGCGGCCATGCAGGAGGTGAGCGGCCCGGTGATTGCCATTGCGCTGGTGCTGGCGGCCGTGTTCCTGCCGGCCTTGCTGCTGGAGGGTATTACCGGCACCTTGTTCAAGCAGTTTGCCATCACCATTGCGGTATCGATGCTGATTTCGGCGTTCAACGCCCTCACGCTTTCGCCCGCGCTGTGTGCGCTCATGCTCAAGCCGACGAACCAGAGCCGCAGCATCTTCAAACCCTTCTACTGGCTGTTCAACAAGTGCTACGACTGCACGGCCAGTGTGTATGTGAAGATATGCGGTGGCTTGTGCCGCAAGCTTTTTATCTCCATGCCGCTGCTGCTGGTGTTCTGGGCGGCCATTGCCCCTATGTCCCGCGTGGTGCCCAAGGCCTTCCTGCCGGACGAAGACCAGGGATTCCTTCTGGCGGCGCTGGTCATGAAGCCCGATACCTCGCTGCAAGTGGCTTATTCCGAAAACAAGAAGTTTGAAAATGCCCTCAGTGATCCCGCGGTGAAGAACCTCACCACGGTGGTGGGTATCAATATCCTCAACAGCGTGCAGACTCCGGGTGCCTGCATCGCCTTCATTGAGCTCAAGGACTGGAAGGACCGCCCCGAAACGGCAGCCGAGGTGCAGAAACGCCTGGAGGCAAATCTGCACAAGGCCGCGCTGGACGGCATCCCCATGGTGCTGATGCCGCCGGCCATTCCCGGCGTGGGTACGGCAAACGGTGTAACCATGGTGCTCAATGACCTGGAGGGGCAGGGCGTGCCTTTCCTGCGCGAACAGGTGCTCAAGTTCGAGGCCGAGGCTCGCAAGCGCCCCGAGGTGGCCGTGTGCATGGATATGATGATGGCCGATACCCCGCAGAAGTTTGTGGAGCTGGATAAGGAAAAATGCAAGTTCCACCGCGTGGATATTGCTACGGCCAACAACCTGCTGGCCACTTACAACGGCTCGGCCTTCGTCAATTTCTTCAATGCATTCGGCCAGCAGTGGCAGGTCTATATGCAGGCGCAGGGCAGCGACCGCGTCAGCCTCGATAAAATGGATGGCTTCTTCGTGACCAACCAGGATGGCGAGCGTGTGCCGCTCTCGGCCCTGGTGAATATCAAGGATATCGCCGATACCGAGTTCGTGATGCACCACAATATCTACAACTCGGCCAAGCTGAACATCATGCCGCGCCCGGGTGTATCTACCCAGCAGCTCATGGAAGCCATGGAGAAGGTCTATGCTCAGACCATGGATCCCTCGAAGGTGGGTATGGATTACCAGGATATGTCGTTCCAGGAGAACAAGGTGCGCAACAGCACCGGCCTGGCAACCATCTTTGCCATGTCCTCGGTGTTCGCCTTCCTCATTCTCGTAGCCTTGTATGAGAAATGGACCCTGCCGGTTTCGGTGTTCCTCACCGTGCCTATCGCTGTGCTGGGAGCCTATGCCGGCCTGTACTGGATGGGGATGGAACTCAACCTCTATGCCCAGGTGGGGCTGGTCATGCTGGTGGGTCTGGCGGCTAAGAATGCTATCCTCATCGTGGAATTTGCCAATCTGGAAATGCAGCGCGGCAAGGACCTGCTGGCCGCTACCCTCTCGGCCGCGCGCCTGCGTCTGCGACCCATTCTCATGACCTCGCTCGCCTTTATTCTGGGCTGCGTGCCGCTGATGCTGGCTTCCGGCTCCGGTGCGCTGGCGCGTTGCTCCATCGGCACCGTGGTGGTCGTGGGGATGACCGTGGCCACCGTGGTGGGTGTGTTCCTCATTCCCTGTTCCTACGTGTTCATCATGCGCTTGTTCCGCATCCGCTTCAAGCAGGTGACCCTGGCAGATGACCCCGATGAGGTGGCCGCCCGTGAGTACCTGGCTACCCACAAGAACGATGAATAATCGACTTCCGTTAGTAGAATATACTTGACAATATCAACAACAAAGATAATATACCACTAGATATGAAACGCGCTCTGATTCTCAGCCTTGCAGGAGCTGCCGGCCTGGTGGCCTCCTGTTCGTTTGGCCCTATCTGGTCAAAGCCGGAGATGCCTGTACCCGCAGAATTCCGCGGAGCGGGGCTGGCTGGCAGCACCATGGCCGATTTGCCCTGGCAGCAGGTGCTTAAGGACTCCAACCTGGAGCAGTTGCTTAACGATGTCTTTGCCAACAACCGCAACCTGGTGGCCATGATGCACAATGTGGAGGCTGCCCGCCGCTACATCACCATCGCCAAGGCGCCGATGTTCCCCTGGGTGGGGTATCTGGGGCAGGCCAGCAAGGGTGCGGCATCTGCCGCTTCCATTTCCTCCGCTCATGAAACGAAGATTCCCAGTGCTGGTGGTTTCAGCGCATCCTGGGAGCTTGACTTATGGGGCAAGACCCGCAAGGGTGTGGAGAGCGCCGAGGCTCAGGCGCTGGAGGCCGAGGAGAACATGAACTACATGCGCATTTCGCTCATGAAGCAGGTGGCCTGTGGTTACCTGCAGCTCATCATGCTGGATGAGCAGCTCAAGATTGCGAAATCGGCCGTGGAATCCTACCGCGAATCGCTGAACCTCTTTGAAAACCAGCTGGAAAACGGCGTGGCTGACCGCCTGCAGACCGCCTCTGCCCAGGCCGCCCTTTCTGCCGCCGAGGCTCAGATTCCGAACCTGCAGATGCAGATTACCGAGCTGGAGAACACGCTCTCTGTGCTGGCCGGCCGCATGCCTGGTCCCATTGCCCGCGGTGGCAACATGATGGCCTTTGCCAATGCCAGCACGGTGGCTGCCGGTATTCCCGCAGATGTGATTGCCCGCCGCCCGGACATTCGCGCCGCAGAGCAGAGCCTGCGCGCTGCCAATGCGGAGATTGGCGTGGCTATTGCCAATTATTTCCCGAGCATCAGCCTGACCGGTCTGGCCGGTATTGCCACGCCTGACCTGCGCCACGGCCTGAGCAGCAGCAAGGATGGCTGGGGCATAGGCGCTAATCTGAGCGGCCCGATTTTCCAGGCCGGGCAGCTTCGCGCCAATGAGAAGATGAAGCGCGATGCCTTCCTGGCGGCCAAGGCCAATTATGAGGAGACGGTGCTGAGCGCTATGTCCGAGATTTCCACCACGCTGGTGCAGCGCAGCAAACTGCGCCAGATTATGAAGAAGCAGGAGCAGGCTGTGGCTGCTTACCAGGAGAGCGTGAAGCTTTCCAAGGCCCGCTATGCACAGGGCCTGGCCAGCTACTACGAGGTGCTCACCGCGCAGCAGGGGCTTTTCCCGGCGCAGACCCAGCTGGCAGCCTACCGCTTCCAGTATGCTGCCTGCGTGCCCACCCTCTACACCCAGCTGGGTGGCGGCTGGCAGACCAAGTGAGCCTTCCAGATACCCCTTTCATTCAAAACCGGTGGTTCCACCACCGGTTTTTTTGTTGGCAGAATTCCGGTTTGACCATCGTGCGGGGGTGTGGTATTGTCTAAGGCGTTGGTAGTATGGAGGCTCTTAATTTATATCTGCAGGACGTAACCATGGCGACCCCCTGGCTTCTGCCCCTCTTCTTCGGATTGTTCGGGGCATGTGTGGGTTCGTTTCTGAATGTGGTGATATACCGCATGCCGCGTGGCCTGAGCGTGAATGAGCCCCGGCGGTCGTTCTGCCCGCAGTGCGGGGCGCCGATTCCGTGGTATCTGAACCTGCCGGTCATCAGTTATGTGCTGCTGCGGGGGCGCACGGCCTGCTGCGGGCGGCATTATTCGGTGCGGTACTGCCTGGTAGAGCTGGCGTGCGCGCTGCTTTTTGCCTATATTGCGTGGGATTTCTGCACGGAGGATATCGTGAGCCAGGTGCTGCTGTGCGTGTGGGCAGCGGTGATGCTGGCCTGCCTGTGCATTGACTGGGAGCAGATGATTGTGCTGCCCTCTCTGGCCTTGATTGCCACTGTGGCGGGCGTGGGTGTTTCGATGCTTTCGCCGTGGATATGTGGTGAGGGCCTGGTGGCCTGGGACGGTTTGCAGAGCAGTCTGGCAGGGGTATTCGGAGGCTTTCTGCTGTTTCGCCTGGTGGCTATTGCCGGAAAGCTTTTCTTTGGCCGCAGGCAGGAGATTTACGACACCCCGCAGGAGTGGGTGCTGCGCCAGGCGCCCGATGGCGAGGATGTGGAGCTGCTGATTGGCGAAAACCGCCTGATGTGGAGCGATTTGTTCATGGAAGGTACCAATCGGTTCACGCTGACCGCGGCTACCGAGCGCTCGCACGCGCAGGCTCCCGGGCAGCTGGTGTTCACGGTCGATTCTCTTACCCTGCCGGATGGCTCCCGGATTTCTCTGGAGGAGCACGATGAGCTGCGCGGCACCTGCGGCGGCTATGCTGCCCGCAAGGAAGCCATGGGAAGCGGAGATGCCTGGCTGGCGCTGGCCATCGGTTCGCTCTGCGGCTGGCAGGGTGTGGTGGTGGCGCTGGTGCTGGGCAGCTTCATTGGCATTGCGGCGGCACTGGTGGCGCGCATCGGCCGCGGTACGCCCATGCCCTTTGGCCCGGCGCTTATTGCGGCTGCCTTCATCTGGCTTTTTTATGGCAACGCGCTCAGCGAGGCCTATATGAGCTGGGCGGAGAACCTTTTCTGTATGTAAATCTTCATATGCCTTTACCTGATTTCAGCACCTTTCCACTTTATCTGGCCCCGATGGCGGGGGTGACCGACCCGATTTTCCGCACACTCTGCAAGGCCGAGGGGGCGGATGTGATGGTGACGGAGTTTGTCTCGGCCGAGGGGGTGCTGCAGGCCTGGAGCCGCAACCGCCGCTATGTGGAGTTTGAGGATGCCCACCGCCCGCTGGGAATCCAGATTTTTGGCTCGGTGCCGGAGCATTGCGCTGCCGCTGCCCGCATCATTGTGGATGCCATGCACCCGGATTTCCTGGATATCAATGCCGGCTGCCCGGTGCCCAAGGTGGTGGGGAAAAATGGCGGCTCCTCCTTGCTGAAGGATCTGCCCCTGCTGCAACGCATTGCTTCTGCCGTGGTGCAGGAACTGGGGAATGATTGCCCGGTGACTACCAAAATCCGCATTGGCTGGGATATGGAGCATATCTGCGCACCGGAAGCCGTGCGGCGTCTGGAGGATGCCGGGGTGCAGGCCATAGCGATTCATGGGCGCACCCGCTCGCAGCAATACGGCGGCAAGGCGGATTGGGAGATGATTGACCACTGTGCCCGCCTGGTGCATCTTCCGGTTATCGGCAATGGCGATATCTGCACCCCGCAGGATGTGCAGCGCGCCCGCGAGACTACGGCTGTTTCGGCGGTGATGATTGGGCGTGCCGCCATGAATGCACCGTGGCTCTTCCGCCAGGCGCGGGAATACCTGCGCTCCGGTTGTGTGCCTGAGCCGCCTGGCCCGCAGGAACGCATTGAATTCATGCTGCGCCATACCCGCATGGCGCTGGAGAGCCGGCACTATGGCGATGAGCTGGTGACCATGCGCGCCATGCGCAGCCGCCTGCTGGCCTATGCCAAGGGAATCCCTGGCACCAAAGCATTGAGGCCACAGCTTTCGCGTGTGGCCTCGTATGATGAACTCTGCGGCATTCTGGATGCCGTCCGCGCGTAGCAGCGCCGGTTCTTACATCTTGAACTGCTCGCCCAGGTAAATCTTGCGGGTCTTGGGGTCGTTGGCAATTTCTTCGGCATTGCCTTCCTTGATGACCTTGCCCTCAAAGAGAATGTAGGCGCGGTCTACGATGCCCAGAGTCTCGCGTACGTTGTGGTCAGTAATCAGGATGGAGAGACCATCCGTCTCGCGCAGGGAAGCCACGATGTGCTGAATATCCTGCACGGCGATGGGGTCCACACCGGCGAACGGCTCGTCGAGCATGAGCAGCTTCGGGTTGGCGGCCAGGGCTCGGGCGATGGTCAGGCGGCGCTTTTCACCACCAGAGAGCTGGATGGACTGGCTCTTGCGCAGGCGCGTGATGTTGAAACGCTCCAGCAGCTCATCGCACTTGGCTTTCTTTTCCTTGCGGGTGAGGTCGGAGCGGGTTTCAAGAATGGCCATGAGGTTCTCGTTGACCGTGAGCTTGCGGAAGATGGATTCTTCCTGGGGCAGATATCCCATGCCCAGGCGGGCACGCAGGTGCATGGGCAGGCCGGAAACGTCCTTGCCGCAGAAATCCACGCTGCCTACATCCGGGCGAACCAGACCGGCCACCATGTAGAACGAGGTGGTTTTGCCGGCGCCGTTGGGACCAAGCAGACCGACGATTTCACCGGCTTTAACGTTGAAATTCACATTGCTCACCACCTGGCGGTCGCCGTATGATTTGCAAAGATTGTTAGCACTGAGAAGGATTTCGTCCATAGTTATTCCTGGGGTTGCTGCTGTTGTTTCTGTTCGTTAATCTGCTCGCGGATATTGGTGGCGTAGGTGGTATGCTCTGCGCCGGTGATGGTGGCATTGTTATCCGCATCAATGGTAATGGCGGCGCCCTTGCCGGAGGCCTTGTGGGTGTTATTGATGTCCGCCAGGGTTACTTCCTTGCCACTCAGTACCTTCTTGCCGGTAATGGCGTCGACGTTGAGTTTATCGCCTGTGGCGCGGAGCAGACGGCCGGACTTATCCTTGCCTGCAATAGCCACGTTGCCGTATGCCGTGGCGTATTTAAGTCCGCCCAGCATCTTATCGGCGCCCTTCTGCTCGGTGTCCATGACCAGGCGAACCGCCCCGGTGTTCTGCATGGAGCCTTTTTCGGTCTGCACGGTGCAGCCGGAGCTGGTGGTGGCTTCCTTGATGCCGGTATAGTTGAAGCGAAGTCCTGCGATGCCCTTCTTCCGGGGCTCGGCAGAGGGGGAGTCCTTGGTAATGAGCTTGGCGCTCATGGGGCCATGGGTGGTCAGGATACCGGTTTCGGAATACAAACGGGTGGAGCTGCCGGTTTCGAGCCTGTCTTCTGCGCGCACCAGGAGCACGTAGTCCTTGCACTTGGCGGTGGTGCTCCCCTTGTCGGTGAGCAGCTTGGCTGTGATATCCGCGCCGTTAAGCTTCAAATCGCCATTTGCCAGCAGTTCCATGGTGGCAGCCTTTCCGCCGGCAGGCTGGGATTCTACCCGGTTGCCGTTGTACAGGGCGATGAGCGGTTTGTCCACGGCGCCGGTGATGATGGTTTCGCCGGTTACGAGATCGGTCACAACCGTTTCGGCCTCCAGCTCGCCAATGCACTTGCGCGTGCCGGGCTCGTAGCGGTGGGCTACGACATTGCCGGTGGCGCGGGCTCGCAGGACGTCACCATATTCAGCGATGGCGAGGTTGGGCATGCCGGGTTTCGGCGCTTTCTTTTCTGCGCCTTCCTTGCGGGCAAGAACCAGGTGCGTGGGGCCGGTGCTGCTGAAGTCAATCTCCTCATCGGCCATGGTGATGCCGTTTTCGGTATTGATTGTGCCCAGGTCTGCGCGGAAGATGATGGTGCTGTTGGCCTTGAATGTGCCGTTGAGCGGTTTTCCTGTCTCGCTGCTGGTGCGGGCGTAGGAGCCGTTGATGTCCTTGCCGCGCAGCTCGATATCGCCGTTCTGCAGCAGGTGAATACCCTCATCGGCATTGATGACGTAGTCGCCATAGGCCAGGTGGCACTTGCTGCCAATCAGGGAAAGCTCGCCTGTCTTGCCGTTGTAGTGGAGTTCATCGCCCTCGGCGCGGGTGGCCGGGCGTCCCTCGCGGGCGCTGGCGGTGGCTACTACCTGCCCCTTGGCTACGGCTGTTTCGATGCCTGCGAATTTCAGCCCGGTAAACTGGCTCATGAAGCCCTTTTTGGCGGAAGCCTCGCCCTGTTCAGCCGGGGTGAGGAGAACGGTGAGCATTTCGGTGCAGTTCAGCGTGCCTTGCGGCCCGGTGTACTGGCTCTTGCCGGGGGTGTAGACGGTGTGCGTCTCTGCGTGGTAGAACAGGTGACCGCCTTCTGTGCGAAGTTCGCTGGTCTCGCCTTTTTTATCGGTCATGCAGAGGAAGATGTCTTCACCTTCCATGAAGATGTTGCCTTGCGGGTCTGCCAGGATGCGAGGCGCTTTCCCATTCGGCTTATTGACGATTTTAACGGTGTTCTTGCCCATCGTCAGGTGGATTTCACCACCTTCTTCAGGAGAATAGAGCAGAATAGCGTTGTTGACAGTGTCGGCAATGGCGTTTTCTGCGATAATACGAGCTTTCTCTCCCGTGTAGGCTTCCTCGGTGGTATCAGCCTCCTCTTCGGCAGGTTCCTCGTCCACGATTTCCTGCTCTGCGGGAGCCGGTTGCTGCTCGGCGGGATTATCAACGGCGGCGGGGTTATCGTTCTTTTTCTTGTCGCGGAGCCCCATGGCGGGCAGGTTGATGAGCAGCTGCTCCCTGGCGGTGAGCTCCAGCCGCGGGTCCTGCAGCTGAACGTTGCCCAGGTAGATGACGCGAGAGTTGGCGTTGTCAAACAGCATGCCAAGCTCAGCGGTAACCATGGTCTCCCCCGCCGGCGCAGGCTCCTCGGAGTGCTGATAGCCCTCGGTCGGGGGCGGCAGCTCTACGCCGAGTTCGCTTAAATCTGTTTTGACCTGGTCAAACGCAGCGCACCAGGTGTCTGCCTGAGTGCGGGCGGCCTCCAGATCGGTGTTGTACTCTGCGGCGGTGGCGCAGAATACGGGAATCATCAGGGTGGCAATAACGGCGGCTTTCATTACTTCTTGCGGCCTTTCTTTTTGTTGAGCTTTGCCGTAACGATGGTTGTTCTGACAGGCCCGTGCAGGAATCCCTTGCGGCTCGCCGTGTTAAGGACAACTCCTTTGCCCCGGGCAGTGAAGCGGGGGTCGTTTACCGCTGCCTTGCCGGTGGTGCGTGCTATCTTGGTGGCAAAACTGTAGGTGACATCGCCTGCCTCTACATGGGTTTCCGTGCCTTCCTCGGAGTAGAGGGAGGCTGCCACTTTCTCCATGATGACGGATTGGCGATCCTTGACCACCATTTTGTCAGAGAGGAGCAGGGCGCTTACCCGGTGGTTTTCGTAGCGGGGAATGGAGATGCCCTCTACCACGGTGCCAGGTGGCATCAGCTGCAGGGCAGGAAATTCATCTGCCGCAGTAGCAGTGGTTGCCAGCTGCCCCTGGCTTTGCAGGGGCAGAAGCAGCGCAGAAAGGAGTATGAGTGTCTTTCTCATCAGATTTCGGCCATCTGCTGGCATGCCTTGCGCACCAGCATGAGGTTGCTGAGGATTTTTTCGAGGTCTTTGAGGTACACCTGGTTCGGGCCGTCACTCATGGCGTGGTCGGGGTCCTTGTGTACTTCCATGAAGACACCGTCGATGCCCATGGTCATGGCGGCGTTGGCCAGCACGGGAGCCAGCTCGCGGTCGCCACCGGTAGCGCCACCGAGGCCACCCGGGCGCTGCACGGAGTGTGTGGCGTCGAACACCACGGGGCAGCCGAACTTCTTCATCCAGTACATGCCGCGCATGTCAACGATGAGGTTGTTGTAGCCGAATGAGGTGCCGCGTTCGCAGAGCATGTACTTATCGCAGCCGAAAGCTTCCATCTTTTCGCAGATGTTCTTGCAATCCCAGGGGGCGAGGAACTGGCCCTTCTTGATGTTGACCGGACGACCGGTCTTGGCGCAGGCTTCCAGCAGGTCGCTCTGGCGGCTCAGGAAAGCCGGCACCTGGAGCAGGTCCACGTACTGTGCTGCATATTCGGCCTGCTGCTCGGTGTGTACGTCGGTCACCACCGGGCACTGCAGTTCCTTGCCGATTTCGGAGAGAATGCGGCAGCCTTCCTCGATGCCGGGGCCACGGAAGCTCTTGACGCTGGTGCGGTTGGCTTTATCGTACGAGGCCTTGAAGATGAACTGGACGCCGAGCTTGGTGCAGATTTCCTTGATGGCCGTGGCCATCTCCCAGGCAAAGGCTTCGTTCTCAAGAGAGCAGGGCCCGAGCAGGAAGAAGGGCTCCTGCCCGCCGATGACTACGTTCTGGATGTTGAATGACATGGCAAAAGTTGTTTCGATGCGTACATTATGCCGCAAGCTTGGGATGAAGTCAATGAGATTTCGCTCCGCGCGGGCGTAAAATTGACACCGTTTGACAAATATGCCGTATGCTGTCAGTTGTTTCATCCTGACTTGTTTATGTATCGATGTGTTATGCCTCGCTTGTGAAAAGTCTATAATGTCAAATGGTTGTGCTGCTTTTTTGTGGAAAGGAGAACCGGCCTCCCCTTCTTGCTGGAGTTTTTTTCTGTATTATCCGTATCCTTTACCTAACCTGTCATGAGGGCAGGTGACAACATTTTATGAAAAAAAGATAACGACACCCCCGCCAATGGTTCCGTCTCTGACGTGAATGCCGCCGATGTTACTATCGCGTTTGAACAGGAAAGTATCTGAGATGTTGAAAACTGGCTGCTTCTTTCTACTACTGCGTTTGAATACGACGAATAGTAGAGGTGCTTTTCGTTGAGTGCATACGGTGTAACTGATAAGGTTACACCTGCTTTTTCGTGCCTGGATTTCAGCGGGTTATAAAAGCACAATTCATAACAGAAAACGGACTTTCCTGGCTGATTTTGCATCCATTTTGCCCCCGTTTTACGGTCCAAAGGACTCGCTCAGACTCGTGCGTTCACAGTCACACTACATATAATCAACTGAATGTCGGAGGTTTAAAAAGCCAAAAATCGGCGTCTCTATCAAGCCGTTATTGCCTTGTGGTGAAGAAATGCACGGTGTGCTCCAAAGTTTTTCTTCTGATGGGAGTTTATGGAAGCGGGGAGACTTTAGTCTTCTCCCAATGAAATGGGCAGGAATGAAGCCTTGTTCTCCGACCGCTCAATAATAATTTTGCAGAGAGTTGCCAACTAGCTGTGCTACAAGAATTTGAAAACGGTTGGTAGAAACTATGGAGTTCATGATGTAAAAATGATTTCCTGGTGATTTTGGGCTTGCATTTTGTGCCGGAACATAGTACCTTACGCCGCCGCTTCAGCGGAGCAACCTGCATTTATCATGGAAACAACACGAATTCAGCGCGCCCTGCTTTCCGTCTCGGACAAGACCGGGCTTGATAAGTTTGCCAAGGGCCTGGTGGCCCAGAATGTTCAGCTTATTTCCACCGGTGGCACCTGCCGCTATCTGATGGAACTGGGCCTGCCGGTAACGGAGATTTCTGACTACACGGGGGCTCCCGAGCTGTTTGACGGCCGCGTGAAGACCCTGCACCCCAAGGTACACGGCGGTCTGCTTCAGCGCCGCGACCTGGAGGAACACCAGCAGCAGGCTAAGGATAACAACATCCCCACCATTGACCTGGTGTGCGTGAACCTGTACCCCTTCGAGGAAACAATCGCCAAGGAAGGTGTGACTCTGGCCGAAGCTATTGAGAAGATTGACATCGGCGGTCCCTCCATGCTGCGCTCCGCTGCCAAGAATTACGCTTCTGTGACTGTGGTTTCCGACCCTGCCGACTACGATACCGTGCTCGAGGAAATGGAAAACCACCAGGGTAACACCACCCTGAAGACCCGCGAGAAGCTGGCGGTGAAGGTGTTTATGCGCACCTCTGCCTACGATACCGCTATCTCCAACTACCTGGGTCACCGTGCCGAGGACAGCACCAAGAACAACTTCACGGTTTCGCTGCCCTTCAACCAGACTCTGCGCTATGGTGATAACCCCCACCAGCCCAGCGTCATGTACGGTAACTTCGATTCCATCTTCACCCAGCTGCAGGGCAAGGAACTTTCCTACACCAACATTCTGGACCTGGATGCCGCCGCTTCCCTTATCATGAACTTCCGCCGTCCTACGGTGGCTATCCTGAAGCACACCAACCCCTGCGGCGTGGGCCAGGACGATGAGGACCTAGTGGAAGCCTGGAAGCGTGCTTACCAGACCGATACGCAGGCCCCCTTCGGCGGCGTCATCGTGATGAACCGCCCCATGACCGAGGCTCTTGCCCGCATCGTGGGTGCTATCTTCACCGATGTGATTATTGCTCCGGATTATGAGCCCGAGGCCCGCGCTATCCTGACCAAGAAGAAGAACTGCCGCATCATGCGCATTGATATGGATGCCTGGCGCGAGTTCTGCAAGGTGCCCATGGTGCGTACGGCTCCCGGCGGTCTCATGACCGTGAAGCGCGATGACGAGGTGATGGGCCTGGATAACCTGGAAGCCAAGGTGGTGACCAAGCGTGTGCCCACGGCTGAGGAACTGGAGGCCATGCGCTTTGCCTGGCGCGTCTGCAAGCAGGTGCACTCCAACGCCATTGTCTTCACCAACAAGAACGGCACGCTGGGTATCGGCGCCGGCCAGATGAGCCGCGTGGACTCCGCCAAAATTGCTGTGTGGAAGGCTGGGCAGGCCGGACTTGATCTGAAGGGCAGCGTGATTGCCTCCGATGGCTTGTTCCCCTTCGCTGATGGTCTGCAGACCGCTATCGATGCCGGCGCTACTGCCTGCATCCAGCCGGGCGGCTCCATTCGCGACGAAGAGGTGATTGCCGCAGCCGATGCCGCTGGCATCGCCATGGTGTTCACCGGGGCTCGCCACTTCCTGCACTAAAGCAGTAGATTTTCAGAATCCCCGGTTCTGCATACGGCAGGGCCGGGGTTCTTTTTTCAACGGTTTTCCTTCCATTTCACTCATACCATACATCATGCATCTCGGAGTTAACATTGACCACGTGGCTACGCTGCGCCAGGCGCGCTATGCCACCATGCTGGATTCTCACAACGTGGAGCCCGATATCGTGGCCGCCGCTCGCGCTGCCCAGGCCGGCGGGGCTGATTCCATCACCCTGCATGTGCGCGAGGATCGCCGCCATATGCAGGATGCCGATGCCTTTGCTGTGCGCCGCGAGGTGAATCTGCCCCTGAATCTGGAAATGGGTGCTACGCCCGCCATGCTGGAGTTTGCGCTGCGTCTCAAGCCGGATTATGTGTGCCTGGTGCCCGAGCGCCGCGAGGAAATTACCACCGAGGGCGGCCTGGATGTAGCCGGCCACCTGGAGGAACTTCGTCCGCTGGTGGCTGCGTTGCTGGAAAATGGCAGCAAGGTGAGCATGTTCATCGACCCGGATGCTGAGCAGGTGCGCGCCAGCGCTGCCGTGGGGGCACCCATGGTGGAGCTGCACACCGGCCGCTTTGCCAATACCCTGGGCGGGGAACGCGCCGCAGAGACTGCCCGCCTGGTGGCTGCTGCAGAGCTGGCTCATTCACTGGGTATCGAAGTACATGCCGGCCATGGAATTCAGGTGGGCAACCTGGCAGAGCTGGCGGCCGTGCCGCACCTGACTGAGCTGAATATCGGGCACACGATTATCTGCCGCGCCATCTTTACCGGGCTCACGGAGGCTGTGCGCGAGATGAAGGCCGCTATTGCTGAGTATCAGTGGTAAGTGTGACCCTTGGCGATTTTGCCCGGCAGAGTGGAATCTGCCGGGCTTTTTTTGTATTTCTGGCTAATTTTTCTGCGTTTTTCTCTTGCAATGCGTTGAGAGCATGCTATCATGAAGACCTATGAATAAGACTCAACTCGTTGACTGCATTCAGGCTAAACTCGGTGAAGGCGCAACCAAGAAGTGTGCAGAGACGGCTCTGAACGCCGTGCTCGGTGCTATCAAGGAAGCGGTGGCTACCGATAAGGTTCAGCTGGTAGGCTTCGGTACTTTTGAGATGAAGACGCGTGCTGCCCGCACGGGTCGTAATCCGCAGACTGGTGCTGCCATGAAGATTGCAGCCTCCCAGACTCTCTCCTTCAAGCCCTCCTCCGTATTCAAGTCTGCGGTGCCCGCCAAGAAGACTTGCAAGAAGGGTGGCTGCAAGAAGAAGTAAGCTGCGTTTCTGATTAGAATTTTTGCAATCCCGCTGCCCGGATTTCGTCGTCCCGGGTTGCGGGATTTTTGCTGGGGCTTTTGGGTTAACATCTTTGAATTCTATACTGGCCGGGACTTTGGAGTTTACATCGCGTACGCGTTGTGATATAAAAGCTCCGTTATGGACTTAGAGCAACGCGAAATAAGTGCAGGAACCATTTCCCCGTACTTCGAGCAGTACTTCGGTCACAAGCCCACGGTTGTCGCCGCCTCTCCCGGCCGCGTGAACCTCATCGGTGAACACACCGACTACAACAATGGCTTTGTGCTTCCGATGGCCCTCAATAATATCAACGTCATTGCCGTAGCACCGTCCCCGACTGGCAAACACCGCTGGATTGGCGCCCTGGGTGAGACAATGATTGAGATTGACCCGGCAGATGTGACCAAGCCTGGAGACCCCTTCTGGAGCAACTATGTGCGCGGTGTTATCTGCATGCTGGAACGCCGCGGTATCAAGGTGCCCGCAGTGGATATGCTGATTGATTCCAATGTGCCCCGCGGCGGTGGTCTTTCCTCCAGCGCTGCGTTTGAGGTGTCTGCCTGCACGGCGCTTGCCGCCCTCTGCGGGGTGGAGGTAACGCCCACCGAGCGTGCTCTTATCGGCCAGGCTACCGAGCATGAGTTCGTGAACGTGCCCTGCGGCATCATGGACCAGTTCATCTCTGCCAACGGTCGCAAGGACCATGCCCTCATGCTGGACTGCAAGGACCTTTCCTACAAACTTATCCCGATGACCGACCCCGCCGTGAGCGTGCTGGTTATCGATTCTGCCGTGAAGCATTCCCTGGCTGACGGTGGCTATGCTGCCCGTCGCAAGAACTGTGAGGACGCCTGCGTGATTCTGGGCGTTCCCTCCCTGCGTGAAGCCACGCTGGAGATGCTGGAAGAGAAGAAGGCCGAGCTGGGCGACCTCTGCTATCGCCGCGCCCGCCACGTCATCGCCGAAAACCTGCGCGTAGCCTCCTTTGCCGAAGCTGTGGGCAAGGGTGACTGGGACGCCGCCGGTGTTGCCATGCGTGCTTCCCATGCCTCTCTCAAGGATGATTTCGAAGTCTCCTGTGGCGAGGTGGATACGCTCGTTTCCCTGGCCGATACCATTCCCTCTGCGGCTGCCGTATACGGTGCCCGCATGACGGGTGGTGGTTTCGGTGGCTGCATCGTGGCTCTGGTAAAGAGCGAAGCCGTGCAGCAGGTGGCCGAGGAAATGATTGAAGCCTATCGCAATGCCCTGGGTATTGAAACGGATTACCTCATCACCCGCCCGGGTGAGGGTGCCCGCGTGCTTTATCAAGCTTAATTAACAGAATAACTTATGAAACAAATGCTGACAATGCTGGGCGCTCTGGCGCTCATGAGCGGCACTGCAATGGCCCAGGAGGCCGCTGCTGCTGCCCCGGCGCAGGATGCGCTTCCCCTCTGGGAAATGATTGTATTCTGCGTGGTTGTAGTAGGTGTGATTGCTCTGGGTATCTGGAAATCCAGCGACTCCGACGAAAGCGCCGAAAAGAAGGAGGAGAAGGGTGCAGCCGATTACTTCCTGGCTGGCCGTGGCCTGAGCTGGTGGCTCGTGGGCTTCTCCCTGCTGGCTGCCAACATCTCCACTGAACAGTTCGTGGGTATGAGCGGTCAGTCTGCCGACTGGCTGGGTCTTGCCATTGCTGGTTATGAATGGCTCGCCGCCATCGTGCTGGTGATTGTGGCCTTTACCTTCCTGCCCATGCTGCTCAAGCGCGGTGTGTTCACCATTCCCCAGTTCCTGGAGGAACGCTACAATGGTGTGGCCCGCGTGATTATGGCGCTGGTGAACCTGCTGATTCTGGTGGGTGTGCCTACCGCAGCTGTGATTTATGCTGGTGCCAGCGTGGTATCGGTATACTTTGATCTTTCCGTGACCACTGGTTGCCTTATCATCGCCGGTGCTGCCACGGTTTATGTGTATGTGGGTGGTCTGAAGGCCTGCGCCTGGACCGACCTCATCTGGGGTGCCGCTCTCATCGTGGGTGGTGGCGTGGTGGCCTACTTCGCCATCATGGCGCTGGGTGCCTACACTGAGCTGCCGGAAAATGTTGTGGCTACGGCTGTTTCCTCCGCCAACACCAGCGCTGATGCAATGGCCTCCACGGGTTCTCAGTTCTGCGATGGTCTGAGCCGCATGATGAACCTCAACGCTGGTGATGTGGAAGGCGCTACCAATGGTATTGGTGGCAAGCTGCACATGATGCGCGAGGTCGATGACCCCGTGATGCCCTGGACGGTATACCTGCTGGGTCTGTGGATTCCCAATTTCTTCTACTGGGGTCTTAACCAGTACATCATGCAGCGTACCCTGGCTTCCAAGAGCCTTGAAGAAGGCCAGCTGGGTATCGTGTTCGCTGCATTCCTGAAGCTCCTGATTCCCTTCGTGGTGATTATCCCCGGTATTCTGGCCTACAACCTGTTCCGCGATGACCTGGCTGCCAAGGCTGATTCCAATACCGCCGCCATTGTGCAGGCTGCTGAGCAGTCCGGCAAGAAGGTGATTTACGACATTTCCGCCAGCCGTCTGGTGCGCGAGGACTCCGCCGCTTCCTCGGTGGACTTCCTCAAGAAGAACCTCGCTGCTGTGGGTGCTGCTGATCAGGTGCCTGCTCTGGAAGCCAAGGCTGCCGAGCTGGCTGCTCTTCCTGCCAAGGACGTGGCTGCCCGCGATATGAAGGCCAAGGAGATTCTGGCCATCGACCAGGCCGCTACCGCTGCTGCCCGCTCCAATGTGACGGACTACACCGTGACCACCACGCTGGCTGCTTACCAGTATGACTACGCCTTCGCTACGCTGCTGCGCAAGCTGCTGCCCGGCACTGGTTGGGCATGGTTCGTGCTGGCTGCTCTGTTCGGCGCTGTGGTGAGCTCCCTGGCTTCCATGCTGAACTCTGCCTCCACCCTCTTCACCATGGACCTGTACAACAAGTCCAAGGAGGTTATCACCGGCAAGTCGGCCTCCGGCACCCAGCTGGTGGCTGTGGGTAAGGTGGGCGTGCTGGTCTGCGCCGTGATTGCCACGGTGGTGGCTCCCTTCCTGGACAATCCTGCCTTTGGTGGTATCTTCACCTTCATCCAGGAGTTCCAGGGCTTCCTGAGCCCGGGTGTGCTGGCCGTGTTCCTGTTCGGCTTCTTCGTACCCAAGTGCCCCCGCGTGTTCGGCTGGCTGGGTATCGTCATCGGTGCTGTGGCCTACGCCTCCTTCAAGTGGGTGACCATCCTTGGTTGCACGGGTGATTCCTTCCTCAACCGCATGGGCTACTCCCTCATCGTGGTGTGCGTGGTGGGTCTTGTACTCACCATCGTGAACCACCTCAAGGGCGGTGAAGCCGTTGTGCTGGAGGATAAGGGCATCATCGAGATGAAGACCTCCGGCCGCGCCAAGGCCTTTGGCTGGGCTGTGATCGCCGCCACGGTGGCTCTCTACATCCTCTTCTGGTAAAGATATTCCGCCAGATTGATTTTCAGGCCCGCATCCTTCATGGGATGCGGGCTTTTGTGTCGCCTTTGTGGTTGAAAACGGGAGCGCTATGGTGTAGGATAGGGACATGGATTGCTCTCTTACGATTCTGGGTACGGGAAATGCTGCGGTGACACGCTGCTATAATACATGTTTCGCGGTGCGAAATGGCGAGCGCTATTTCCTGACGGACGGCGGCGGGGGCAATGGCATTCTGGCGCGCCTGCAGCAGAGCGGGATTCCGCTGGCCCGGATTCATGAGATTTTTCTGACGCATACTCACACGGATCACATTTTCGGTGTGGTTTGGGTGGTGCGGATGATTGCCCAGAGCATGAATGCGGGGAAATACGAGGGCGAGTTGCGGGTGTTCGGCCATGCGGAGGGAATGCAGGTGCTGGAGTCGATTTGCCGCGCCACGTTGCCCGGCAAGGTGACGGCTCATTTCGGCCGCGATATTCTCTTCACGCCGCTGGAGGATGGAGGCGCATTCGAGGCTGCGGGCATGCAGGGAATGGCCTTCGATATCGGGTCGACTAAGGCCCGGCAGTTTGGTTATTCTCTCCAGCTGCCGGATGGTCAGCGTTTCGTTTGTCTGGGCGATGAGCCGTATAATGAGAAGAACGAGGCTATCGCCCGCGGGGCCGATTGGCTGCTCTGCGAGGCGTTCTGCCTGCTGGCAGATGCCGAGCGCTTCAAACCCTACGAGAAGCACCACAGCACGGCGAATGATGCCGGGCGCCTGGCTGCCGGTCTGGGGGTGAGAAATCTGCTGCTCTACCATACCGAGGACGCCACTCTGGAAACTCGCCGCGCTGCTTATGCTGCCGAGGCCGCCGGACACTTCTCTGGCCAGATTTTTGTGCCCGATGATGGCGAGATTATCAACCTGAACTGAAATGCCTGTCTTTGCCTTATTTTTATAAATAGATGCAATCCCTTTACATATAGGGAGATGTGATGAAAAATATGCCGAAAATGGTGCTGCTGGCGGGCGTGTAGCCCCTTGCAGCGTATATCTGGTGGGCGATTTCGGCGTCAGAGGATAGAAAAAGGGGAGTGAAATGCACTCACAGGGTGTTTAGACATCTGGAGGTCGATTCCAGTTCTGCGGTAAGATGCCAGGGATGAGGGCGGAAGTCTGTATCGCGAGACGTAAAACGGTGAAAACGGGGCGTTTTATGCTGATTTTGCCATATTGCTGCATTTTAGTGATAATGCAGTGCTTTTATCGCCAATTACTAGCGATATATCAGTGCGGGGTGTAATGCTACCTGCTGAAAATGGGGGTGTGGTGTTAAAACAGTGGGTAAATTGGCGATTTTTGGGTATATAAACACCGCAAAATCACGCCTCTGATTCACCATTTGAGGTGCTTGCAGCAAAGAGCAGAACCCGCCGTCCGTGGCAATCAAATGCACAGACGGCGGGCCGTTAAAAAGGGGAAAACTGGGTGAATCAGGGCTCCGGATTCCACCCCTCGGCCATGAGTTTATCATACAAGGTGCGCGCTTCGTCTTTCAAATCGAGCGAGGCCATGCGCACATAACGTTCCGCCAATTGAGGGTCAGCAGCGAGTTTTGGTCCCCCTTTTGCGGTGATATAGGCGAGGTAGATATAGGCGCGTTTCTGGCCCATGGCAGCGGCTTCCTGCAGGAGCTTGGAGGCGGCTTTGGTATCGGCCGGCAGGCCGAGTCCGTTGTGCTGGGCGTAGGCGAGCATGATGACAGCGTGGGGCACGCCGGCATTGGCGGCCACGTTGAGGTAGTAGAGGCCCTTTCGTGTATCCTGGGGGATACCGAGGCCACGCAGCAGCATGATGCCGGCGGCAGTGCCGCAGGTGGCGTTGCCGAGGGTGGCACCGTGGTCAAAGTGGAGGAAGGCACGCTCTTTATCCTGGGGCATGCCGCACTGGCCGTGGTAGCTGGTGGAGCCCAGCCAGAAAGAGGCGGATACATTGTTCATCATGGCCGCCAGTTTGATGAAGCCGCGGCCGGCAGAATCGTTGTGCTGAATGCCGGCTTCCTGCAGGGTCGGGTTGTTGGGGTCGCCATCCGTCATGGCGGTGCCCAGGGCAAAGAGGGCATCGGCGCTGTGCAGGCGCACCGCTTCCTTGAGCAGGGTGAAGCTTTCCTTGGGGGCGGATTTGGAGCTGAGAGCGGCGAGGGTGTAAATAGCTTCGGGATTGCCCTTTTCGGCGGCCTGGCGCAGCATGGCAATGCGGTCTGCCGGGGCAATGGCGCGGCTGGAGAGGTAGTAGAGCACGTGGTGATTACCGCGCTCTATTTCTCCCTTTACCTCGGGGCGTTCCCTGTCGTCCCAGTTGGCGAGGCGCCCGCTCATCTGCAGCCATTTGTAGCGCGGAATCATATTGCCGTTGCGGCAGGCTTCCATCATGTACTTAAGGGCGGCATCCGGGTCTTTCTTTGTGCCGATACCGGCCTGCATGCACATACAGACATTGATTTTGGCGGCGTCGTAGCCAGCATCTGCGGCTTTGCGCACCAGTTCGTAGGCCGCCTTTATTTCGGGGGACTGGATTTTGTCTTTCTGCACGCGGGTGAGGAGGCTGTCGCCTACAAACTGGCAGGCGGCAATGTGGCCTTCATCCGAGGCCTTCTGCATCCAGCTCATGACGGCGAATTCGTCATTGGTGGCTTCCAGAATGATGCGGAGGGGCTGGCAGAAGTCGTAGATATTCTGCTGGACGACCTCATCAAGCGCAGCGGTGAACTGGGCATAGGCTTCCGGGTGAGCCGCCGGGGAGGAATCGGCCGAGCGCGGGGCATCCGGGGTGAAGGTGAGCTCAATCTTTCGGACCGGCATGGCAGTGGCCGGAGGCGGCAGAAATTCCTTGATAGCTGCGGAAAGAGCCAGGTCCTCAGCAGAGTGCTGGGCCATGACCGGCAGGGAGGCAAGAAGGAAAGCAGGGATGATTCGCGGCATGATGCTATGATACAAAAAGAGTGTGGATTGTGCAAGTCCCTTTTGCGGCTGTGTGCGTGGCTCGGGGCTGTTTTGGATTTGTTGATACCTATTTGCATCATCACGCAATAAGTTGTCTATTTTTCTTGCTGAATACCGCGTCAGCGGTATTCAATTTCGACTGCCGCTTGCGGCAGATTTCGATACAGCTTCTTCAGAGCTGTAATGTGAACGCAATTCAATCACGACTACATTGCCCGCTTAAAGGCGGGCAGTGAAATTTGCCTTCGGCAATCGAAATTACTCCTGCGGAGTATCGAAATCCGCCTGCGGCGGTCGAAATTGAACCCAGCGTTGCTGGGTTCAGCAAGGAAAATAACAATATAGCATATCTGGAACAGCCACAGTAGCTCTGTATTATATCAGGCCGACTGCAATTTCATCTGCCACGAGACGACCTGCGCGGGTGAGAATCAGGCGGCCATCGGGCGCGGAGGTGGCCAGGCCTTCCTGCTGCAGCATGGCCACAAAGTCGGAATCCTGCGGGCGGAGCATGTGGGGCGGCAGGCCTTCATCGGTGCGGAGCAGAAGCCCGAGCAGTTCTGTGCGGCGGGTGTCGGGGTCGAGGGCTTCAGCGGTGCCGGGGGGAAGCAGGCCAGCCTGCAGGGCTGTGGTGTAGGCGGCGGTGTCGTAGGCGTTGCAGTAGCGGGTGCCGTTCATGGTGCCCACGGCGCCTGGCCCCAGGCCGCAGTAATCCTCGCCGTGCCAGCAGGCGAGGTTGTGCAGGGACTCGCAGCCGGGGCGGGCGTAGTTGGAAATTTCGTAGTGGCGGTAGCCGGCGGCGGTGAGCATGTCGTCTGCCAGGGAGAACATGGCGACATCTGTTTCCTCGTCTCCGGCGGTGGCGCCGTACTGGCGGAAGAAATCGGTGTCTTCCTCGTAGGTGAGATTGTAGGTGGAGATGTGGTCGGGGTTCAGCTCAAGCGCGGCCTGCAGGGTGTGTTCCCACTGGGCCAGGCTTTGCCCGGGCAGGGAGAACATGAGGTCCAGGTTCACCTGGGGGATGCCGGCCTCGCGCAGCATGCGCACGCTGGCGGCCACATCTTCCGGGCTGTGCTCGCGCCCCAGCAGGCGCAGCAGGCCGGCATCGAAGCTCTGCACGCCGAGCGATACCCGGTTGATGCCAAGCTGCCGCCATTGCTGCACCTTGGCAGGGGTGAAGGTGGCAGGGTTGCTTTCAAAACTCCATTCCTGCACCTGGCTGAGGTCGAGCCAGCTGCTCAGGCCGCTGACCAGAAGCTCCAGGTGGGTGGGCGAGAGCATGCTGGGGGTGCCGCCACCAAAATAAATGGTGCGCGGTGCCGTGCCGCGCGGCAGGCGCAGCTGCGCCTCGCGCCCGATGGCCTGTGCATAGCCGCGGATGTCGCTGCGCCCCGGCGTGTGTTTGAAAAAGGCACAGTAGGGGCAGATGCGGTGGCAGAACGGAACGTGGATATACAGGTGCATGTGCTCGCGCAGAAGGAAAAAGTGAGGGGCCGGTGTGCCCGGCCCCTCGGCAAAGTAGCTTTTTACTTGCAGCAGCGTGGCTTTACAGCTCAGCAGCGGCCGGGGTGTCAAGGAAGTACTTGGCGTCGGCGTGGTTCTGCAGGTAGGAGGCGGCTACATCGATGGTCACGGGGCCGCTGATGGCCTTGTTCACGATGGAAGCCTTCTTTTCGCCCCAGGCCATGAGACGCACCTTCTTGGCGCCCATGATGGTGGCCACACCCATGGTGATGGCGGTGCAGGGCACGTTTTCGAAGCCACCGAAAGCGGGGGCGGCGTCGGTCTTGGTGAGGTCGTCGAGGTGTACCTGGCGGGTGATGGTGGTGTCATCGGAGCCGGGTTCGTTGAAACCGATGTGACCGGTGCGGCCGATGCCGAGAATCTGGAGGTCGAGACCACCGCAGTCCTTGATCTTCTGCTCGTAAGCGGCGCAGTGGGCGGGGATTTCCTCGGGAGCCAGGGTGCCGCAGGGCAGGTTGATGTTTTCGGCGGGGATGTCGATGTGGTTGAAGAGGTTGGTGTGCATGAAGTACCAGTAGGACTCCACGTGGTCGTGGGGCAGACCGGTGTATTCGTCCAGGTTGAAGGTGGTCACGTTCTTGAAGGAGAGACCTTCTTCCTTGTGCAGGCGGATAAGCTCAGCATAGAAGGGGAGCGGGGTGGCACCAGTTGCCAGACCCAGCACAACGCCCTTGCCTTCGGCGGCGCGGCTGCGGATGAGTTCTGCAACTTCAGCGGCAAGCTTCTTGGCTGCGGCTTCCTTGGTTTCGAAGACTTCGTATGTCATAGCGGGGGGCATTTTAGCCCCGATGCGCGTTGAATTCAATCCTAAAGTGCAGAAACCGGGCAAAATATGTTTATTTGACAGCGTAATTGATAGTGACCTCGATGCCATTGGCTGGGGTGTGGCCTTTTCCGCGGAGTTCGTGGTAGATGATTTTCCAATCGCGCAGGTCCTTAATGGAGATGCAGCCGTGGGAGCCGGTGTTGCGGATGGTGGTTTCCTCGGTTTCGCCGGGCACGGCGATGAGGGCCAGATGCAGCAGGATGCTGTCGCGGTCTTCGGTGAATTTGGGAATTGCCTTGCGTCCCAGGCAGGAAATGTAGAAGCCGTTGATGCTGTAGCCGTGGAAATCCGGGTAGATGCGCGCGGTCATCCCCTCGGGAATGGAGGGGGCAGTGCGGCCATCGCTCCCGTAGTAGTGGTAGGCGCGTCCGCCGCTCTGCACGGGGAAAATCAGGGGAGGCACGCCTTCCTTATCATAGTGAAACGTAATTTTGCCACGGTACACGTGGCCGAGATAGCCACTGAAGCCTTCCTCCGGTTTGCTGCGGTGGCTGTTGAGTTTGTAGACGAGGTTCTTGTTGATGTGCTGCTGGGCTTTTTTATCCCATTCGAAGGAGGTTGGGCAGTTGAGCTTTTTTCTGCGCACCATGGCGGCATCGGTAAAGCGCTGCCAGGTGACCTTTTCTGCCCGCTGGCGATCAAGAATGAGGCCGTTTGCCTTGTCTATGGCCTCCAGTTCCTCGGTGCTGATGCTGCGGTGGGTGAAAAGCACCTCGATGCGGTTGACCCTGGCCTTGGCGCGTTCATCCTTGCCCCAGTGGGCGGGACAGGCCCCGGCTTCCAGCAGCAGGTGCGCCAGCGGGGCGTTTTGCGCGGGCACGAGCATGAGCGGGGTTCTGCCTTCGTCATCAGGCTGGTTGATATCGGCCCCGGCGCGCAGGGCTTTCAGCACGTGTTCGGTGTTTCGCTCCTGCTGCTGCACGGCGCTGTGCAGGCTGGCGCCGGGGGTGGGCTTCAAACTGCAGCTAAGGAGGCGCCGGGTGATTTGCGGGGCGGTGCTCATGTGGTGGGCGCACCGCCCTTTCGGGGTGGAAAGCGTGGGGTCTGCTCCGTAGAGGAGAAGACCGTTGATAATTTCCTCGTTGTTGAGGGTGGCTGCCATCATGAGTGCGGTCTGGCCGCGTGGGTTGCGGGTGTTGATATCGCCATTCTCGATGATGCGGCCGAGCAGGCGGGAGAGCATGTGCGCCACCTGTGTTTCTCTCGCGTCTTCGCTCTGGTGCTGTTCCAGCTGCTGGCAGTGGCGTTTCAGGAAGTCGCTGCGCCGCATATCACCGGCAAAACAGATGCCGGTGAGGAGGGAAAGGAGCAGGAGGGAGAGATATGTGCTCGTCTTCATGAGCGCAAAGACCTATGAAGGCAGAATAACATGTTAGCGCCGGAACTGTAAAGTTAAAATCGGCAAAGCCTCTGATTTTGAAGGAAAATGAGGGTGAAAAACGGCCAGACGAGGCACGGCGGCTGCCCCTTTGTGCTAAAAAGCAGATTTTTTTCTAAAAAAAGGCTTGCAATGGCGGGTAGCGTGTGGTATGCTGCCGCCGCACACAGCATCTGCCGCTGTAGCTCAGGGGTAGAGCAACGCATTCGTAATGCGTGGGTCGTCAGTTCAAATCTGACCAGCGGCTTCTCCTCTTGAGAAACAGAGATGCAGGGTGCTCACAGACAAAGTGCCTCCGTAGCTCAGTTGGTAGAGCAGTTGACTCTTAATCAATTTGTCCGCGGTTCGAGTCCGCGCGGGGGTACCAGTCTGTGAGCAGCCGGGTGAGCAAAAATGCCTCCGTAGCTCAGTTGGTAGAGCAGTTGACTCTTAATCAATTTGTCCGCGGTTCGAGTCCGCGCGGGGGTACTCAGTTTTGTATGAGAGGTGAGGGGTGACCTGGTAAACGGGTCGCCCTTTCGTTTTGGTGGTGGGAGTTGGTCGTTTTTTTTGTGTCTGTTCCGGGAGAATAACAGAATCGGAACTTGCCACCGGGTGCGGAAAGGAGTAGAATGCCCGGAGTTGCCATGCGACATTATATTCTCAGACGCCTGTTGTTGATGCCTGTTACGCTGATAGGTGTCACGTTTCTGGTGTTCTTCCTGACGCGCATGGTGCCGGGTGGTCCGGTGGAGCGCATGCTGCAGGAGCAGGCCATCGGCGCGCTGACTGGTGAGAAGACGGTGGGGCAGGTGGGCTCCCGCCTGGGTAATGATGACATGGAGCGCCTGGAGGAGCTTTTTAATCTGCAGGAACCTACCTGGAAAGCGTATCTGCAGTGGCTGGGGCTGCTGCCGCAGGCTGTGGAGATTGCCAAGGCTGAGTTCAACGATGACGGCGTCGCGACCATTACCATAGCCTCGGCCAGCGGACACGCTGCGGCGCTGGCCGTTACCCGCGAGGGGGATACCCCGCAGTATCTTGCTCCGGAGTGGATGGTTGATGAGGACTGGGAGGTGCGCCTGGAATCGCCCGCCGACCGCGCAGCGCGCCTGGCCGCCCGCCGCAAGATACATGATCCGGAAGAGATTGCCGCTTTGGCCAAGAGCCCGGCCTGCCGCCGTTGGCGTGCAGTGGCCTGCCGCTATTCATTTCAGGGGGTGCTGCAGGGGAATCTGGGGCTTTCGTACAAGTATAATGAACCGGTGACGCGTATGATGATGGACCGCCTGCCGGTGTCTCTGTATTTCGGCTTGCTGGGGGCATTTATCACCTATGTGGTGAGCATTCCGCTGGGGGTGTTGAAAGCCTTGTACCACCGCAGCTGGCTGGACAGTGTGACCAGTGTGCTGGTGTTTGTGGGTTATGCGGTGCCTGGTTTTGCGCTGGGTGCGGTGATGCTGGTGTACCTGGGGGCGCGCCTGGAGTGGTTCCCGCTGTATGGGCTGGTAAGCCCCGGGTTTGAGTGGATGTCGTTCAAGGAGCAGCTGTATGATTTGAGCATCCACACCGTGCTGCCGCTTACCTGCTATGTGGTTTCCACCTTTGCGGTGACCACCATGATGATGAAGAATAACCTGATGGAGAACCTGGCGGCGGATTATGTGCGCACGGCGGTCTCCAAGGGCGTGTCGTTCCGCCGTGCGGTGTGGGGGCATGCGTTCCGCAATTCGGTGATTCCGATTGTTTCCACGCTGGGCAGCGTAATCTGCACCGTTGTGGGCGGGTCGATTCTGATTGAGCGTGTTTTCGATATCCAGGGTTTTGGTATGCTGAGTTTCCAGGCGCTGCTGGATAAGGACTATTCGCTGATAATGGGCACCCTGCTGCTCACATCGGTGCTGATTATCATTGGAAACCTGGTGTCGGACCTGCTGGTGGCGCTGGTGGACCCCCGAGTGCGTTTTGATTAAATGAGGAAGAAGAATCTCATAGCATTGTTGCTGATACTGGCCGCCTTGCTGGGCTCGCTGGGGGAATTGAACGGCTGGCTGCTGCCTACGCTTTCCTGGCCGTTTACGGTGAGCCGCGAGATTCCGCTGCTGAACTGCGCCGGGAAACTGGCCCCGTATCTGGCGGCAGATGGCTGCGTGCACTGGTTCGGCTGGTTGTGCATGCTGCTTCTCCTGCTGGCGGGGTTGTATCTGCTGGTGCGCCGCGAGACCAGTCTGCGCCTGCCGCCGGAGTACGCCAAGCGCGTGGCGCGGTTCAAGAAAATCAAGCGTGGCTACTGGTCGCTGATTGCATTTGGGGTGATTATGCTGCTGGCGGCCATGGACCAGTGTCTGGTGGGCAAGCGGGCACTGCTGGTGGTGTATGATGGCAGCTGCTACAGCCCGGCGCTCACCCGCGCGGTGCTCCGGGGTGAGGTCTTTGGCCTGAAAGGTGCCGAGGCGAAGGCCGAGACGGATTACCGCGCCTTGCGCGATCGCCTGGGGCAGCCTGGCGTTTCCGGCTTTGTGATTATGCCGCCGGTGCCGTATGACCCCACCATGGATGCCGCGCCATTCCCCTCGAAAGCGCTGGAGAGCCGCGAGGGCGTGTTGTATGATACCGATGGCGAGACTCCGTACAATGGTCTGGCCTGCCGGCTGTATGACAATGGGCAGCCGCACCTGCGCCTGCGCTACCGCCGCGGTCTGCCCGATGGCCAGGCCCAGGGCTGGCTGCAGGACCGCACCGAGGTATACACGGCCACCTACAAGGAGGGGCGGCTGGTGGAGGAACACTACCGCGGCGCGCTCGATTTGAACAAGTTTATGATGCTGACCCCGGCCGGGAGTGAGCGCAAGGTGTATTATCATCCTGCGCCGCCGTTTACCGGTGGTCACCTGCTGGGCACCAACAGCCAGGGGGCTGATATCCTGGCCTATCTGTATGGCGGTCTGCAGGTCAACATCAAGGCCGCATTGCTGTACCTGCCGGTCATCTACCTCATCGGCCTCACCGTGGGGATGCTCATGGGCTATTTTGGTGGCCGCTTTGATTTGGTGACCCAGCGTTTCATCGAGATACTGTCGCAGGTGCCTTTCCTGTTTGTGGTCATGATAGTATCGGACTTTGTGCCGCTGGAACTGCGCGGGCTCTTCCTGATTCTGAGCCTGCTGGCCATGTTCGGGTGGATGCACATGACCTACCTGGTGCGCACCGCCACCATGAAGGAAAAAACGCGCGATTATGTGGCCGCGGCCCGGGTAATGGGGGCTGGCACGTTCCATATTCTGCTGCGGCACATCCTGCCGAATCTGCGCGGTATTCTGGTGACGCTCATGCCGTTCAGCGTGGCGGCGTTGATATTGTCGCTCGCTTCGCTGGACTACCTGGGCTTCGGGCTGCCGGATACCTATGCCAGCTGGGGGCGCCTGCTGAATGACGGCTTGTCGAAACTTTCCTCACCCTGGGTGGCCTCGTGCGCTTTCGTGGCGCTGGTGGGCACCCTGCTTACAGTGACCTTCATCGGCGAATCGGTGCGCGAAGCAACCGACCCCCGCCGCCATACCTATTACGAATAAATGATGCTGCGCACCATTGCCAAAGTGACTCGGAATCTGCTGCCCGGCCTGGCCGTGCTGCTGGGGGTATTTGTTTTGACCGGGTGCGATGACGATGGCGCCGCGCTGGGGCTGGAGTGGCGCCACCCCTCGGATCTGACGATGCCGCCGGGCTTTGCGGAGACGGACAATGTGCCCACTTACACGAAGCGCTGGCACATGCCGCCAGGCTTTGCCGGATTCCCGGAACGCTGGAACAACCAGGTGCGCGAGTATGTGCAGAGCAACCTGGAGGAAAACCGCGCTACCTGCACGGCTGCCCTGGTGCAGTATCTGACCTCGGCCCCCGGCGGGGCGCGCCAGCAGCGCGCCAGAATGCGATTCCTGAATACCTGGCCGAGCCTCATGAACCTGTGCCGCCGCAAAGAGCAGGGGGATTACCTGCGCTTCCGCCGCGAAAATGAACTGCCGGAGAATCTGGTGTGGCACGACGGTATGGATGAGCCTGAACTGGGCAGCCCCAAGGCCGTGAAGGGCGGCACCCTGCGCCTGGCGTTGCAGCGCTCGTTCCCCAATACGTTCCGCATGTTCGGCCCGAACAGCAATAATGCTTTCCGCCGCTATTTGTACGATGATATCGACCTGCCGCTGATTCGCCTGCACCCCGGCACAGGAAAGCTGATTCCCGGCACGGCAGACCGCTGGGCTGTCTCGGAGGATGGGCACACCGTGTACTTCCATATTGATGAAAATGCGCGTTTCTCGGATGGTTCCCGCCTGACTACCCGCGATTTCATTACCTCGCTCTATGTGCGCACCTCGCCCTACAGTGTGGAGCCGTTCTACAACGACTATTACATGGGCAATTTCTCGCGTATCGAGGTGTACGGCAACCATTATCTGGCGGTGACTCTGGCAGCTGCGCGTCCCTATGCGCCGTTCTATGCCTCGGTGCCGGCCAGCTGCACGCCGTTCTATGCAGAGTTCGGCCCGGACTATCCCACCCGCTATCTGTGGCGCGTGGCGCCCACCACGGGGGGATATACGGTGAACCCGTACAATGTGATTATGGGTCGCCAGGTGAGCCTTATCCGCGTGCCGGACTGGTGGGCCGCCGGGCGTAAGTATACGCGGTATTCCTGCAATGTGGACCACATTGTGTACAAGTTTGTTTCGGAGAACACGAAGATACGCGAGCTGTTCCGCCTGGGGCAGCTGGATGTGTTCAATGCCCGCGAGGCCGATGCCTGGTATGAGGGGCTGGAGATGGATGCGGTGCACCGCGGCCTGATTCAGCGTGTGCATTTCAGCAATATCTGGCCGCGTAACTGCTTCGGTTTCCACTTGAACTGCTCCCAGCAGCCGTTCAACAACAAGTTCATGCGCCGCGGGTTCCACCATGCGCTGAATGTGCAGGCTGTGCTGGACACCGTATTCCGCGGCGACTACACCCGCCTGGGCTCGTACTTCTCCGGCTTCGGGCAGTATACGGATGAAAGTATCAAGGCTCTTCCCTTTGCTCCGGAGAAAGCCCGCGCCTGCTTTGCCCGCGCCGGGTATACCGAGGAGGGACCGGATGGCATCCTCTGCAAGCCGGACGGCACTCGCCTGCAGGTGGTGCTCAGCAGCCGTATTGACCCGCTGTATACGAACTGCATGAACATTCTTCGCGAGGAAGCTGCACGCTGCGGGCTTGATTTGCGACTGGAGCAGATAGACGATACGGTGCTTTATTCCCGAATCAAGGCCAAGCAGTATCAGGCTGCCATTTTCTCCTGGGGCTTCTCGCCCCCGCTGCCGGACCCGGCGCCGTTCTTCGATTCCTGCTATGCCTTCAAGGATGATGGTTCGCCCATGCCTGGCACATCCAATATCACCGCCACCAACTCTCCCTCGCTGGACCGCGCCATTCTGGCCTGCCGGGCGGCAACCACGGAGGCCGAGGCTGTGGCGGCGCATCACCAGGCGCAGCAGCTGATTGCCTCTACGCTGGCCTGGGTGCCGGGGTGGACTACTTCCTACTGGCGCTTTGCCCAGTGGCGCTGGCTTCGCTGGCCGGATGAACCGGAATGCCGATTCTGCCCGCCGCGATACTATGACCCGCTGGACAGCCACCTGTATTGGATTGATGAGCGCATGAAGGCCAAGACCATGCGCGCCCGCCACTCGGATAAGGTTTTCCCGGAAACCGATCTGGAGATACCGCTGCCTGCTGAAACACCTGCTGCGCCATGAGTACTGATAATTTGCTGGAAGTAAAGAACCTGACGGTTGCGTTTGAAAGCGAGCGCGGCCTCTCCCGCGCTGTGGATGATATCAGCTTTTCCATTCCGCGCGGTAAATGCGTGGGCATTGTGGGCGAGAGCGGCTGCGGCAAAAGCGTGACCGCTATGAGCCTGGCACGCCTGCTGCCCCAGCCGAATGGCAAGATTATTTCCGGCGAGATTATCTTCAACGGAGAGGACGTGCTGAAAATGTCTCCCCGGCGCCTGCGCGAGCTGCGCGGCGGCCATGCCGGCATTATTTTCCAGGAACCCATGAGTGCGCTGAACCCGGTGCACACCATTGGCGACCAGATTGCCGAAACCCTCATGCTGCACCGCGAGCTGACGGCCGAGGCCGCCTGGGTGGAGGCTATCAACCTGCTCAACCGCGTCAAGATTCCCAGCGCCGCGCTCTGTGCCAACCAGTACCCGGGCTCTCTTTCCGGCGGTATGCGCCAGCGCGTGGTCATTGCCATGGCTCTGGCCTGTCGTCCGGCGCTCATCATTGCCGATGAACCCACCACTGCGCTGGATGTCACCGTGCAGCAGCAGATTCTGGATTTGCTGCGCGAGCTGCACGAGGACCTGGGCGCTTCCTCGCTGCTCATCACGCACGATTTGGGCGTGATTGCCCAGCACTGCGACCGCGTGCTGGTCATGTATGCCGGGCGCATCGTGGAAAGTGCCCCGGTGGAGGAACTTTTTGCCAATCCGGTGCATGCGTATACCAAGGCTCTGCTGGCGGCAATTCCCCGCCGCAACTATGTGCGCAAGACCCTGCTGCCTTCGATTCCCGGGCACGTGGCCTCCATCCGCCACCAGGTGCAGGGCTGCCGCTTCTGCCAGCGCATGGGAATTCCGGTGAATGAACTTACCGAGCGGCCCCCGATGGTCGAGATTTCCCCTGGTCACCGCGTGGAGGCCTGTCCCCGCTGCACCGGGGTGGGAGCTTCCGCTGAAAAAAAGGAACCCGAAGAAAAGAAATGAGACTCCTGCTGCTGGTCATAGCCCTGGTGGGGAGCACGGTGCAGGCTTCACCGCTGCGATTTGAGATGCCGGATGTGGCCGAATCGCCCCGCGAGCAGGAAACTAACCTTTCCCGCAATGCCCGGGCGCTCGGCCAGCTTCAGAAGGCGGCAAAAGAGTGTGTTGCCATGCGCCTGGTGATGGCCGAATCCGCCGAGGTCCGTCTGCGGCGCCCAGTGGAGATGGCGCGCTTATCTGCCACCGAGATGGAGCAGATGCGCGGGGTGATTGCCCGCATGCAGGCGGTGAAAACGGCCCCTGCGGGGGCGTTCGGGGAGGTGCCGCATGCGGTGCGCCTGGAGCTGCTGGGGCAGAATGAACAGGTGCTGGGCAAGGTGAGTTATCTGGATGCTATATCGGAAAACCTGGTGGATTCCAGGGGCTATGCGGCGGGTTCCCGCTTCATGCTGCGCGGGAATGATTCTGCTGCCTGGCATCTCCTGCTGCGGGCCTCGGAGGCACGCGCGATTGCCAGAAATCCTGCCCCTACCCGCCAGAGCAGCCGCGCGCCGCGTCTCCACAAGCGCCCGGAGCCGCCCGCCCCCACGACGACCACTCTCGATGTCACGCCCGATGAGCCGTATTACCACACCAACTGCACCCGCCACCACAAAGGCCACAAGCATAAGGGTAAAAACCACTATTGCACCCACCCCCAGCATTGATTTCATGAGAAGTCAAACGCTAAATTGTTGTTTTTCTTATTGAGTACCGCGTCAGCGGTATTCAATTTCGACTGAGCGGAGCGAAAATTTCGATACCCCTGTGTCAGGGGTAATTTCGACTGCCGCTTGCGGCAGATTTCGATACAGCTCCTTTAGAGCTGTAATGTGAATGTAAATAAATCCGGCAGCCATAGGCTGCGGAAATTCAATCACGACTACATTGCCCG
>JAZOTC010000012.1:0-22867 GCA_045657445.1 Akkermansia sp.
AAGCGCCCGCCGGATACCCGTATGGGTAAGGGTAAAGGTGCTGTGGAGGGTTGGGTAGCTGTATGCCGCCCCGGTAACATCATGTTCGAGGTAGGTGGTGTGACCGAGTCCGCCGCTCGTGAGGCTCTTCGCCTTGCCTCCAACAAGTTGGGTATCCGCACGCGTTTCGTCTATCGCCAGGGTGTTGAACCCCAGGCTTAAACTGCAAAACATTTAACATTACAGAAATTATGCCTGTCAAAAAAGCTAAAGACTTCCGTGGTATGACCGCCAAGGAGCTCGCCGCCCACATCCGTGGCTTGCGCGAGGAGTACTTCAACCTGCGCCTTCAGCAGGGTACCGGCCAGCTGGAAAACAACCAGCGTCTCCGCATCGTGCGTAAGGAACTCGCCTGCGCCCTGACTGTTCAGGGCGAGGGCACCAATGCCGAGCAGAACTAATAACGAAGAACCCCAAAGGACTTAAAAATGAGCGAAGAAACTACTACGACCAAGCCCCAGGGCCTTCGTAAGACCCGCGTAGGCGTTGTTGTCTCCACCAAGATGAACAAGACCATCGTTGTGGAGTATGTTGCCCGCGTTCCCCATCCGCAGTTCAAGAAGATCGTCAAGAAGAGCAAGCGCTTCTATGCTCATGACGAGCAGGAATCTGCCAACGTGGGTGATACCGTGCGTATTCGTGAGACCCGCCCGCTTTCCAAGATGAAGCGCTGGGAACTCGTCGAAATCATCAAACACTAATTTAAACCGGAAAGGACATTACTAACCATGCTCCAGATGGAATCCCTCGTTCAGGTCGCCGACAACACCGGCGCCCGCACCGCCAAGATGATCGGCGTTATCGGCAAGTCCGGTACCGATCAGGCCCACATCGGTGACATCATCACCTGCCACATTCGTGAGTCTATCCCCACTGCTTCTGTCAAGAAGGGTTCTGTGGTGAAGGCTGTTGTGGTGCGCACCGCCGCTCCGATTCGTCGTGATGACGGCTCCGTGCTCCGCTTCGATACCAACGCTGTGGTTGTCATCGATAAGGACAACAACCCCAAGGGTACCCGTATCTTCGGGCCCGTGGCTCGCGAGCTTCGTGAAAAAGGCTTCATGAAGATCGTGTCCCTCGCCCCCGAGGTGCTGTAAGGCGGAAGGGTATTTGTTGAAGTTTATCACTTCCACACACCTTACAAAAGAAAAGACCGGTTCCCCTGCGGAACCGGTCTTTTTCTGTGCCTGGCACCTGCCGTGCGCCCGGTATCAGAATGCACTTCCGGCCGCAGATGCGGGTAGCGGTGCTGCATAACACCACTAACTCTTTGACACCGTGCCCCGCATGCGGTACAATGCGGCCATGCACGCATTCCGCACCCTGATTCTGCTGCTCGGCTTTGCCCTGCTGACCTCCTGTTCTGCACCGCTGCTGCCACCGGCTGCATGCCCCGCGCCCACCCGCCAGAACCAGAGCGATGCCGACCTCTTGACCCGCCTGCAGGCAAACTGGCAGCTGCTGGAGCAGACCCGGCTGCCGGAGCAGGAACGCGCCATTGCTCTGCGAGATTATAATGCGGATTTGCTTCTGCTGCTTCGCCGCCTGCGCTACGATGCCGAGCAGGCCGAGCGGCGCATCCGCCCCAGCCATTTCGATATCCGCCACCAGCTGGGGGATGAAAGCCTGCGCCTCATGTCGCTCTACGATGATATGGTGCCCGCGGCAGATGTGCCTCTGGAATCGCTGAAGGAACGCTACACCGACTACGGCCTCGGGGTGCCGCTGGTGGGGGTGATTCCGGCCTCCAAAATCGGCAACAGCCGCGATAAGGTTTTCAACATTGCTACCCGTGGCACCGTTACCCCCATCACCTGCCTGCTTGCGTTCCCGAAAAATGAGAAACCCAGGCTGGTGCTGCTTCCGCGTGTGAGTGTGGATTCGTACCAGGTCGGAAAATTGAAATACCAGCTCGCGGCGGATTGGAGTGCCCCGCTCGAGGTCTACTGGAATCTCACCCATGTGCAGGATGACCGCATCCTCGGCCTCTTGCGTCCCCAGGAATTGCGCGATACTACCGGCCTGTCCTGCATCGAGCCCTATAATCCGAACAAAATCCCCGTTATCCTTACCCATGGTCTTGCCTCCTCGGCCAATACCTTTGATAATCTCGTTAATCGCCTCCATTCCTACCCGGAAATCCGCAAAAATTACCAATTCTGGTACTTTAACTACCCCAGTGGCATCGCGTGGACGATTTCTGCCCGTATGTGCCGCGAATCCATCCGGAATTTGCGCAACAGAGTAGACCCGAAGCACCAGAATCCCAACTGGGACAACATGGTTGTGGTCGGACACTCCATGGGTGGCCTCATCACCCACTATAACCAGTGCACTGATCCCTGGAATATCCTCCTGGGCTCCGATATTCCGCAAGACCGCCTCAAACCTTTCCTGAAACCTGAATATGTGGATAAGCCCTTCGGTGAACCTGCGCTCGAACACCTGCGCAAGGACTATTTCTTCCGCCCTGTAGAGGCCGGCCTGGTTGTCTACATGGCCACTCCCCACCGCGGTGCCCCGGTTGCTAAATACCGTTTAGTCACCGCGCTTACCAAGCTGGTCACACTGCCCCAGACCCTCCTTAAGGAAGCTTATAACCTGGCAACCCTGCAGCGGGATATCCTGCTGCTCAACCCGGAAGAGGCCTATCTGTGGTTCACGAGCGTGAATCAGCTCAAACCGGACAGCTACTCTATCAAAGGATTGCAGAAACTGACCGTGCGAGATGTCCCCACCCACTCCGTTATCGGCGACCGCGGGTGCAATGACTGCCCGGATTGTTCAGATGGCATCGTACCCTACTGGTCCAGCCATATATCCTGGGGTACACAGACCATAGTACCGTATGATCACTCCGTGCAGGATGGCCCGGAAACGGCGGTCGACATGAAGAAAGTGCTCGATTCCTATGCCTCGAAGCACCCGGCTAGGACAGTGATAAAGCCGAATAGGCTGCTCGCTCAGCCGTAGTGTAGGGGGCGGCTGAACCATCATGATTGCGCCGTGTGGAGACCATTTTCACGACGGCGCAAATTTCTTCATCTCTGGAAATCTCGAATTTCCACTCGATTGAGCTGGAGCCCATTCTGGTGATGCAGCAGTGTACTGATACCACATCAAAGAAGCGCAGCGGGGCGCGGTAGTCTGCCTCGGCGTGCACGCGGGGGTAGAGGTAGCCATCGCGGGTGACAATGCTGCCGAGCGAAGCGAGCGCGTGGGTTTCGGCCTCCTCGGCCAGGTGGAAGAAGTTGGCGAAATAGACCACGCCTGCGGCGTCGGTTTCGTGAAAAGCAATGCGGCGTTTGTAAGTGAAAGCGGCCATGGTGTTATCAGCGGTAAAGAGCGCCCCAGTCGTTGCCGATGAGGCGGCGTGTTTCATCTGCCACTGCATCCCAGCCCGCCTCCTGCAATTCGGAGAGCACAATCGTGCCATCCTTTGCATTGGGGCGTACGTAGAGAATGCAGATGCGGCGACCATCGGTAATGGTCAGGAAGCGGGTGCGGCTTTCGTACGCGCTGTCGGCGGAGGCTATATCAATGGGGCGGTCATCGCGCAGCCAGGTGCGCTGGGCCTCGGGCACCTTGTCAAGGCCGAGCCAGGCTTCGGCCTGTGCATAGCTCATGCCTGCAAAGCTCTCCTTATCGGAGATATGCTTCATCACGCGGGCGGCGGCATGCACGGCTGCCGAGGTGGCCAGCGGGTAGCCATTGGCCGTCACCTTGTATTGCAGCATAGTCTTTAAATCGCGCTGCAAAGCCTCCTCGGCATCAGGGCGGGGGTAGCAGGTAAACCAGAGCACCAGCAGCAGCAGGGCGCCGCCTGTGCAGGCCGAGTGTATTTTGCTGCGCAGCATCAGCCGGTTCATCAGCAGCTGGAAGCGCCGCACCAGGCGGGTATCGGCCCCCTTGAAGTGGAAGTGGTGAACCGTGGGTTTTGTCTGCGCGGCAATCTCCTTTACCGTGCGGGCGTCAGCCGGGTTCAGTTCCGAGGCGGAGACAAAGCCGATTTCGAGCTGGTCCTGCAGTTCTTCCGGCGGGAACATATAGGTGAGCAGCACCAGGCGCAGCGCCAGGCTGATACCGATGAAAACGGCGAAGTAGAGCAGGCCGGAGGAAAGCATGTCCCCCTGGTAGCAGAAGGTGGGTTCTACATATTCCGGGCGGTAGGCTGCCAGAAGCGGGTACACCATGAGCGCTGCCACCAGCACCGTGAACAGGGCACTGAACCACACCAGATTGCGCCGCGGCCCGATGATGCTGACCAGCTCCATCAGCAATACCGGTGCCACCCAGAGCAGCGGCTTGAGCGAGTAGAGCGAAAATCCCTCATCGTATTCATATACCGGGTCGGGCGGCATAATCGAATCCGGGTACGAAAAAGCGTAAAGCAGCGCGGCTGCACCGAGCAGGCACAGAATATAACGCAGCGTAATCAGGAAATGGGTCATTGTCAGTCTGTTCATTCTAAACGCCTGCCGGGGCGCTGTCAAGGCGGCGTTCTGTTCACACACCCTGGCGCAGCAGCTGCACATCCTCGCCGATGAGGCCGCGCGAGCAGGCGACCTCCAGCAGGCGTTCCTCCACATCCGGGGCGGGGTCCATGCAGCGGTGCGGCAGATCGGCCGTCAGCAGCTCCAGCGCGCAGGCATTGTGCAGAGCCATCGTTGTTTCGATGAAGCGCATGGAGGTAGGCTCCTCCAGGATGAAATTGAGCGGTTGTTTGCGGTTCAGCACCCGGTTTTCCGGAATCAGTGCGCCGTATTCATCCTCCACGCCCAGATTAGCCAGCAGCGCAGGGCTGGGCAGCACCACCGAGGGTCGCAGCACCCGCCGGAGCGCCGCAATGTGGCCGGTCACCGTCACCGTACACCACGAGCCGGCAATGGCCGCGTTCAGCGCCTCGGCATCAGCCGCATCCACAAACTGGACATTGCCGGGCAGTTCATCGCTCTTGTCCTCGATATCGGCCACACTCACCAGCATCTTATACTTCAGGGCATAGTAGAGCACGCCGCGCCCCACCTTGCCGAAACCGATGATGAGCAGCCGCCGCCCGGCCAGCTCGCGGTGCCCCAGCTGCGCCAGCGCGCGGAAAAAGCTTTCGCCAGTGCCAAGCACTGTTTCAATGCGTTTGATGCGGCCGGAATCTGCCAGAATCACCGGGTGGTGCGGGTGCATGTAGCGGTGAACCCCGGAGCGTGTAAGCTCGGCAAATCCCAGGCGCGGGTGAAGCTCGCAGAACTGGCCGCTGCAGTCCAGGATGATATCGAAATCGTCCATATTGCGCGGGGCCTGGTGAATGCCGAACTCCGGCAGCATCTGCATGATGTCGGCAGCGTACGGCATACCCGGGCGGGAAGGTACCCAGATTTCTGCTCCGGCAGCCAGCAGCGCCATGAATTTGCCCAGTGTGTTGCGGAAAAGCGGTGTGCCATCCAGCACGCGCAATCCCTCCAGCGGGCGGGTGCGGCTCCATTCCTCAGCCTGCCAGAGCAGGGTGGGCCATTCTTCCGGGGCGTAATGGGAACTCAGATAATCGCGAATCTTCTCGGCCTGTGCATTCATGCTGCTTTCAGTCTACTCCCGCTTTGCTGAATTGCAAGCCAAAACCCGCGGTTCAGGGCGTGCTCCGTTCCCAAAACGAAAAATAGTTACCCCGGGCATGGGATGGCCGCCATGGTGGCTCCGGCGCTGGGTGCCGAATGGATGACCGATTTTGAGGCGGCCAAGGCTCGTGCCGCCGCGGAAAATAAGGCCATACTGGTCAATTTCACCGGGTCCGACTGGTGCGGCTATTGCATGCGCATGAAGCGCAATGTGCTCGATAAACAGGAGTTTCTGGACTACACCAGGGATAAATTCGCCGCAAACAGGTGCCGGAGGCGGAAATGGAAAAACGCCGCAACCTCTGCCGCCAGTATGAGGTGAGCGGCTTCCCCGCCTTTGTGTGCCTGAGCGCTACCGGCGAGGTGCTGGGGGGCTGGGTCGGCGCGATGCCGGATGTGGTGGGCACCACCACGGTGCTGGATGGGGTGCTCATCCGCCGCCAGATGCTGGATGCAGCCCGGCAGTTGCAGGGGGTGGAGCGCGCCCGCGCCCTCATGGGGGTGTACCAGACCTTCCCCAAGAATTTCAAGATGGCCGCAGCGGCTCTGCGCAAGGAAATCCACGACTGCGACCCCGATGATACCACCGGGCTGAAAGACCAGGCCACCGCCGATGCGCAGATGCTTGAGCTCATGGCCCAGCTCAATGCCTGCCACCGCGATTACCAGCGCCAGACAGAGATTTTTGACGAGTTTATAGCCAGTGCCCACCCCCGCAACCTCGAGCGCATCATGGAGCGCAAGCGTGATATGGTGGTCTTTCTCTGCCTGAACCTCATGCTCCTCAATGCCGAAAACGTGGAAGATGTGCTCAAGGCCCGTGATTACGTGCTCAGGGAAGCACAGAATTCCTACCCTGAGCACATGAAGGAGGCCATGATCAAGGCGCTGGAGGATAATTTCCGCGACCCCGAGGCGATTCTGCAGAAAGCCCGCGCGCGACGCCACCGGAGATGATGCGTGGCGTCGGCGGGCTGCCGGAACCGGCATTCAGAACTGCCACCCCAGGCCAGCAGTGATGATGTGCTGACCCCAGTCGCCATGGTGGCGGGTATGGGGATAGGTGCGGCCGTACTCGTAGCCGACCTGGGCGTAGAGCCGCTCGCTGCAGCGCACCTTGAGACCGCCGCCGGCGGAGAAGGTGAAGCCGTTGAATGAACCGGATTCCCGGTGCGTGGGCGCCTCGTCCTTGAGGCGTCCGAAAGCCCAGCCTGCCTTGCCTCCCAGGTAAAGGTAAACATCTTCTGTGAGCCCCAGGTTAAGAGTGTATCCGCCAGTGAGCGGCGCCATAAAGATATCCTGGTGGCAGTGGTGGCTGTGCCCGCTGCCCCACTGGGGCGCAATCTGCATGCCGAATTCGTGGCGGATGCTGGAATCCCCCGGGCTGTAGAGATTCTGTCCCAGGCGGAACCCCGCGGTATCCGGGGTGTGGGAGGCACCGATGGCATAGAGTCCTTCCAGACGGACGGTGGGTTGCCAGTCGTAGTTGGTCAGCGCGCCCGGCGCGGGCGTGGGCAGGTAGTAGGGAGCCGCGCTGGCGCAGCTGCCCAGCAGGCAGAGGGTGATGAGACTCTTTTTCATAGCACACCATGTTTAGCACGCTGGTGCGCTGTTCTCAAGAAGTTAGGTCTGCTTGTTATGCAGTGGTGGCAGAGCGGGTGGAAAATCAGACCCCCTTCTTATCGTCCCAGAGCGTGAGGTGAAGCCGGTCGCCCAGGCGCACGCGGTGGCGCAGGCACATATCGACCACGGCGGGGCGGGCGGCCTCGAGCGCGGCGCGGGTGGTGGCGCAGGGCATCAGGATGATGCGCTCCTGCGGCAGTCCCAGGGCCTCGATGGCGGGCCAGTCGGCCTCGCTCTGCACCACAAATTTGAACCAGGCGTGGGGCTGGCCGGTAAAGAAGTCGAGCGCGGCGGGGTTGAGCGCTTTTTCGCGCGGGTTGCCGGCGTGCAGCAGCTTGGGGGAGACATTCCACTGGTTCACCCGGCTGCTGAGGGCAGGGGAGGGCAGGAGCGTGCCGTTGGTTTCCACCTCCACATGGGTGCTGGCGGGCAGCAGGGAAAGCAGTTTTTCCAGCGGACCCTGCTGGAGCAGGGGCTCACCGCCGGTTATGACAAGAGCGCCGCACTCGTAATCGCGGATATGGGCCGCAATATCGCGCACCGAGCAGAGTATGCCATTGCCCCACGAGTGCTTGGTATCGCACCACTTACATGCCAGGTTGCAGCCGGCCAGCCGCAGGAATACAGCAGGTGTGCCACAGCGGGTGCCCTCCCCTTGCAGGGAGTAAAATATTTCGGGGGCAGAATTCAGGCGTGCAATGTTGAGCATGATGTGATAGGATGCGGCTTGACATGGAAGTTCATACCAGAATCGAGGGAGATGGTCAACCGGAAATTGCGCCGCAGGCATTTCGCGTGCTGTTTGTATGCCTGGGGAACATATGCCGTTCTGTGGCGGCGGAGCATGTGTTCAACGCAGCGGTGAGGGAGGCCGGTCTGGCCGACCATGTGGAGTCCGATTCCTGCGGGACTGCTGCCTACCACGTAGGCCAGAAACCGGATGCCCGCATGCTGGCTGCTCTCGACCGCGCGGGCTTTGCCTACAATGGCCACCGGGGTCGCCAGTTTTCCCGCCGGGATTTTGCGGCGTTCGATCTGATTGTGCCGCAGGATGATTCGAATTACGAGGATGTGATTGCGCTGGCAACCACGCCGGAGGAAATGGCCAAGGTGGTGCCGATGAGCGCCTGGTTTGCCGATGATTGCCCGCTTCACGAGGTGCCGGATCCCTACTACGGCACCACGCAGGACTTTGATGATGTGGTGAGCCTGCTGGCAGGTGCCGCCAGGCAGCTGGCGAACGATATTGCCCGCGCGGAGTCTTAATCTGTAGAAAGGAATTTTTGCGATGAGAAAATGGAAACAGAGTCTGATGCTGCTGGCTGCGGTGGCTGTGCTGCCCTCGTGCCTGAACCAGAGTGGCTCGGTGAGCCACGAGGCCGTGCAGGAAATGCTGGCTTCCCCCAAACTGGCGGTAACGCCGTTCCAGCCCATCTGGCTGAATGAGGGCGGTGAGGAAATCTGGCCGCTCAGCGAGGCCGACCGCCAGAAGGTATGCGAGCTTCTGAGCGCCGGTGAGCCCCGCAATGTGCCGGAACTCACCTACCAGACCGATGATGAGCGCAATCCGATGGCCGCGCACCGCTTTTATATCTACGCGAGCAATGGCCAGTGCCTGGCCGGCACACGGCTGGAGGCCCGCGTCGTCATGCACGATGTGGTGCTGCTTCCCTGGCAGGAGCAGGAGCTCTACAATGTGCTTAAACCCTACCTGGAAAACGTCTTCGCAAAATGAAGAAGCTCATTTTAGCGGCCCTGGCCTGCCTGGCGGTGGATTCCTGCTCGCAGCAGGTGGTGGTGGCCCCGGGAATTGACCCGGCACCCCGCACCGGCCCGCTGGAGCGCCGCACCCAGGAACCGCTGCCGCTCCGCCAGGCCGATGTGGCGTATATCTTTGTGGGCGGCTTTGCCGAGCCGGTGTTGCTGCAGTTCCGCGAGATTTACGAACAGCTGCCGCTGCTGCCCTGCGAAGGTACCCAGCTGCGCGCCTACTATGCCTGGGAAAGCGGCACGGGCAACCTCCTCTTCCACAGTACCTGGAAACTCCAGCGCGATCTGCGCGCCTTTCTGCAGCTGAACCCGGCGGCAGACGTGGTGCTGGTGGGGCATAGCTACGGCGGCTCTGCCATCATGGATGCCCTGCGTGGCGTGGCAGATGTGCCCCACACCGGCAAGACGCTCGTGTTCACCGTGGACCCGGTGAGCCGCCGCGAGCGTTCCAAACCCCGCGAGCGGGCTCCCCAGGTGGATTTCTGGATCAATTCCTACTGCTACCCCTACCGCAATGTGCGCGATGTGGCCGCCAAGGTGGGTGGTCCCTGGCGCGAGTGCCCGCAGGCCGATGTGAATATCCGTTTTTCGGCCCTGCAGCGCGATGCCGAGGGCAAGCGCTATGCGCATGTGTACCCGCGCTCGCTGATGCTGGAGGCTGCCCCCGGGCAGGAACTTTCGCCCTATGAGCAGCTGGTGGAGGCCTGCAAACGCCTGCAGATTGGTAAGAAATGATGGAACCCTGGAATGAACTGGATGCGGTGCGCGCCGAGCTGCTGGAGCTGCAGCCCGCCGTGCAGGGCGAGGTGAGCCCCGCGGCGCATGTGCTGGGGGTGCTGCAGCTGGGCGAAGGCTCGGTGGTGCTGCCCGGTACCGTGATTGAGGGCCACGTGCGCATCGGCCGCGGTTGCCGCATCGGCCCGAATGCCTACCTGCGTGGCGAAACCAGCATCGGCGATAACTGCATCATCGGCAACGCGGTGGAAGTAAAAAGCAGTGTGCTGGGCAACCAGGTCTTTGTGTCGCACCTCACCTACATTGGCGATTCGATTCTGCGGGACGATGTGAATGTGGGCGGTGGCTGCATCTTCAGCAACTTCCGGCACGATGCCGGTGAAATCCGCATGCCCTGGCAGGGCGGGCTGCACCCCACCGGCCGCAACAAACTGGGCTGTGTGGTGGGCAGCGGCTGCCGCATTGGCTGCAAATGCGTGATTCTGCCAGGGCGGGTGCTTCCCCCCGGCACCTGGACCGACCCCGGCTCAGTCATCCGCTGAGCGCCCCTTGCCTCGCACCGGCCGGTTTTTATTGCAATCCACCGCGGAGAAGCCCCAGCAGGGCCACGGTGCGGGACCAGTTTTCCGGAGCATCGTCGGTTTCCGGAAAGAGGCGTCCCTCGGGGAGGCGGGCATAGCGTTCTGCGGCCTTGGAGTGGCTGAGCTCGCGCAGCCCCACGCTGAACGTGACAGCGCCGAGCTGCATGAATTCGCGGGCAAGCTCGTGCGAGCCGTTCCAGGCATGCAGATGCACGCGGGGCAGGGTGCCGCAGCGGCTGCGCTGGCGCAGAATTTCCAGCAATTCGCCCCAGGCCTGCACACCGTGCAGCTGTATCATCCGCTCGTGCCGGAAAGCCGCCCCCAGGTGGATATGCAGCAGCAGGCGCTGGGCTTCCAGCGTGGCGGCGTGGCGCGGCGAGGCATCGAGCCCGGATTCCCCCACCCCGGCCTCCGGGTAGCGGGTGAGCCATTCATCCAGCTCAAAGGCGAGTTCTGCCGGGTCGGTTTCCTGGGCGTACCAGGGGTGAATACCGAAGCAGGGAGTCATGCCGCTGGCGGTGGCGATGCGCTCCCAGTCGCTGCGGGTGGCAGCGCAGATGTAGCCGCCGTGCGGGCCGGGTTGGTGGGTGTGGTAATCTTTCATGTGAGGATGAGCCCGTGCTCGCGAAAGCTGTAATAGGGGGTGAGCCCGGCCCCGATGATGATGTGGTCGAGAATGGGAAGGTGTATGGCAGCCCCTGCGGCGTGGAGCTCGCGGGTCAGCTCCAAATCCGGTTTGCTCGGGGTGGGGTCCCCGCTGGGGTGGTTGTGTGCCAGGACGATAGAGCACGCATTGCTGATGATGGCCTCCCGGAAAACATCGCGCGGGTGAACCATGGTGCGGTTCAGCGTACCCTTGGATATATTGCTGCGGCGGATGAGACGCCGCCGGGTATCGAGCATGAGAACAACAAAGTTTTCCTGCTGTTCGTAGCGCAGGTCCCCCGCCAGATACTCATAGATGGCGGCCGGGGTGCTCATCTCCTCGCGCACAACGGATTCCTTGACGGCCCGGTGCCCCAGTTCAAACACCGCGGCCAGGGTGGCTGCCTTTGCCGCGCCTATGCCCTTGCAGCATTGGGCGATTTCGCGCGCTTCCATGCGCCCCAGCGCGGTGAGTGACCCTGCGGCGCGCTTGAGCCGGGCCGCCAGTTCCAGCACATTGCAGCCCTGCAGCCCGGTGCGCAGAAAAATGGCGATGAGCTCTTCATCGCTCAAGGCGGCGCGGCCTCGCTGCATGAGCTTTTCGCGCGGGCGCTCCTCTGCTGCCATATCAAGCAGTTTCTGGCTGGCTTGTTCCATATACTGCTTCATTGTATACGAAAACCCACCTCCTGTGAAGCCCAAATGTGTGCGCGAACTAGCGCTAAGGATGGTTATTTATCTTCCCATTCCCGTGCTTATTCTTCTGCGTTAAACAACTCCGTGGGGACAACTGAAACGCGCCTTCCCGGTGCGGAAAGGCGCGTTGGTGGGTTGGCAGTGGTGTGCTGCCCTTAACTTATTTGATGCGGTCGTTTTCACCGGTGCCCCAGGAGGGCTTGTAGTCCGGGATGCGGTTGCCGCTGCCGGGGCAGTCTGCCGGCACGCGGTACTGGGCGCGCAGCTTGTGGTAGGTTTCCGTGAGCTGCTTCATCACGTCGGCATAGGCGGGATCCTGAGCCACATTCTTCATCTGCTTCGGGTCCTTTTCATTGTCGATGAGCATCCACTCATTCTCCGGCTTGCGCACGCCGCTCTTGCGCTCCTCACCGGTGGGAGTCCAGATGCGGGCGAAGGTGTAGCGCTGGGTGCGCAGGCCATCATGGCGCGGGGCGTTGTGCTCACCCGGCTGCTCGAAGAAGGAGTAGTAGAGCGGGCGGTCGCGGAATTCGGGAGCATCACCAGTCTTGAACAGTGGCGCCAGGGAAACGCCTTCCATGGTGCGTGTATTCTCCGGCGTGTTGGTGCCGGTTACTTCCAGAATGGTGGGTGCGTAGTCAATGTTCTGCACCATGGCCTGGGAGCGTGTGCCTGCGGCAATCTTGCCCTTCCAGCGCATGACCAGCGGCATGCGGAAGCTCTGCTCGAAAATCCAGCGTTTGTCGTACAGTCCGTGTTCACCCAGGTAGAACCCCTGGTCGCCCACGTAAATCACCAGCGTGTTTTCGGAGAGACCGTGGCGGTCCAGATAATCCAGCAGGCTGGAGATAGACTGGTCAACCGAGAGCAGAGTGCCCAGGTAGTCTTCCATATACCAGCGCCAGCGGTATTCTGCCATGTCTCGTTCGGTCTGCACCTTGCCGGCGCGGAAAGCCTCCACAAACTCACGGCTGCGGGTAGCAAAGAAATCATCGTAAATTTCTTTGGTGCCGGGGTCCATATGGTTGGTGTTCCAGCCCAGATTGGTCTTGGGCGCAAACCTGGGCTTGTGGGACTCCCAGTCAAAATCAGCCGGTACACCGCCATTGTTCTTGAATACACCGCGGTTTACCATGTTGCGGAGTGTGCCCTTGGGTACAATCTCCTTCATCACATCGAAGGGAATCTCCTTTTCGTTCAGGTGATTGTCATTCCAGTTGCACATGTCCCACAGCACGCTCTGGCGATTGTGGCGCATGAATTCCGGACGATTGGCGTAATCATCCATCAGCGTGTCGGGTGGAGTCAGCTTGGAAACATATTCCTTCACGGCTTTCAGGTGGCGCGGGGCTGCAATCCAGTTGCGGTGCGGGGCCTTGTGGCCTACAATCAGCGCGAAGGGCTTGCTCTTGTCGCGGTTTTCCATCCAGTCAATGGCCTTGGTGGTCACGATATCGGTCACATAGCCTCTATCCTGGTGGTTGGTGGTCCGGCCATTCACCCCTGCCTGGTGGAAGGTCGGGTTCCAGTAATCGCCCTGGCTCGGGAACACCTGCCAGGAGTCAAACCCTGTCGGCTGGGAAATGAGGTGCCACTTGCCCACAATACCGGTCTGGTAGCCGGCAGCCTGCAGCATCTTCGGGTAAGTCGGCTGCGCACCGTTGAAGGCCGGGCCGCCATAGTTGTAAAGGAAACCGTTGTTGTGCGAATGGCGGCCTGTCAGCATGCAGGCGCGGGACGGCCCGCAGAGCGAGTTCGCGCAGTAGGCACGGTCAAACACCATACCTTCATTCGCCAGACGCCGGAAACCCGGCATCGGCATCGGTGTGTCGGCATCGCAGCTGCCCAGAACCTCCGGCGAGTGGTCGTCTGTGATGATGAACAGCAGATTCGGCCTCGCATCCGCACCCATGGCAGCACTCATGCAGCACAGGGCGGCCAGTGTCGTTAAAATGGGGGTCAACTTCATAACCCCGTCATTCTATCAAATCCGTTCCCTGGCGTCAATCATAGAAAAATCTAGCACTCCCCCAGGGCACCCGTCATCCATCTCCCCCCTCCGGTGAGCGCAGCAAGCGGAATTTGAATGCTGGCGCGAGCCTGTACTTCTGAATGCTGATATGGAGATATTTATAATAAACTTACAGTAAACGGAAAAGAAATGAAAAAATAAGAAAGCCGGCTACCCCCCCCATTTTAGTTGTAAGTACTAGAGAGTAAGCGCATAACGAAGTATAACACTAAAAATACTGTCTTTTCGGGAATTCAGGATTGCATTCTGGGATAAATATGGTAGAGTTAGCCGTATTTCGAAAACATATATAAACAGCATGACCAGCGCATCACATAGCATCAGGAACAGGGGGAGTCAGGGAGTATTTCGTTGGCTGTGCTCCATTATGGCTGCGTGTGGAGTGGCTGCTGGTCAGGAAACCATGCTGGATTACTGGTTTGTGCCCGGCAGTGAATGGAAGCCGGAGGCTGCTCCACGCGTAATTCGCGAGGGGGGCGAAAAAGATGGGCGCTTTGTGCCGGCATATGATGACCTGCGCCTGCACCCCCTGATTCGGGAAGCCTGGTTTGAAATCAATCGCAAGCTCCGGCAGGAAGCCACGCAGCTGGCGCAGGAATACCGGAAGCAGGGGATGACTCCTGTGGCGGCGTATGAAAAGGCCTGGACCAGAGCCTACAAGCGGCATCTGGAGCAGGCCGGGGCTCTGGATGGCCGGGCGCTTGTGGAGCGTCTGCTGGAGCGCCTGGTTGCCGCAGATGGTCAGATGGTTCTGACGGATGATGAGGTGCAGCTTGCCTTGCAGGTACTCGCGCTGGATGATGAGCTTCTGGAATCGGAACAGGGGCGCAGCCTCCTGGCGCGCATTTCCCGGCATCTGATGGCTCTGGGGATTGACCTGGGGCAGCTCATGCCTGCGGCCAATGATGAGCTCATGGGCTATTTTGCTTCAGCCCTGAAGCATGGTATGGAAGGCCCCAATGCCTTCCGCGATGCATACCTCAAATTGAATCGCGACCGGATTGCCCACCACGAGCTGCCAGGCTACCGCGCCCCCTGGGGCTCAGGAGCAGGTGCCGGGGCTCATTTGCGACCCATCCCCAGAAAAAAGGTGAAGATCACGCAGGCGGCGGCTCCAGACAAGGCAAAACCGGCGGATAATGCAACGACTACCCCCCGGGAGGAAACAGACGCTACCACAGACGAGAACGAGGAAAAGACGAAATTTACCTCCACCACCAGCGAGCAGGATGAAACCAGCCAGCTGCCTGCAGTGCCTGGTGTGCCTTCATCTGCCCCCATGCGCTTTGCCATGATGCGCGCGGCGGCTCCTGCTGCCGTGGCTGATGAGCCGGCAAATTTGACGGTAAATGGCAATGCTGCCGTTTATATCGGCTCAGATGGCCTGACGGCCAATGGAGCTACACAATTGGAACGCAGTGGGTGGTGGAATTATTCTTATTCTATTAAAAAGGGTTCCCACAATAACGCCACATTCGGGAATCTTCCTAACACTGGCTCAACTAAATACTGGTACGATAAGTCTCAATCGAGTGTCAGTTGGAAAAATAATTCGTGCACGCTGGATAATGGGATATCGGCTAAGTTGGATATCATCGAAATAGGTGAGGGAAACAACTTGTTCATTGGCGGAGATGCTGCATATAAAGGAACACTCCGCGTGGCTCTTTCTACTGCGGCGGGGGATTATGCTACTGTGGGTGGCTACGATGCATCGCAGGCATCGGTCTCGTTGGGGGCACTTACCGGCAAAGGCAATCTGCTGCTGCGCGGGTATAAGACATCCGGCTCCAATACATTCTCTTTCAGCTCCAGTGATAGTGATTTCGGCGGAACACTTTACATGACGGCAGACGGCAGTGGCTCCGTGCAGCTGAATCTGGCCGGGCGCTGGGCTGATACGCTGGTAGATTTTGCACTTCCCGGTACGGTTTCTGCGAGCGCCTTCGGCAGCAACAATAATGCCTCTGCTGCAAAAATACTGAATCTGACGGCTGATACGCATCTGAGGGGGCTGCAAAATGGCTCATCTGCCAGTTCGGTGCAGACAAACGGCCATGCGCTGACTCTGGGTGCTGCCGGCGGCTCATATACCTACTCCGGAACTCTGAGCGGAAGCCCGACACTCATCAAACAGGGAAGCAATACCCAGGTGTTCACCCAGGCTGTACAGGTTGCGGAACTGCAGGTGCAAGACGGAACTCTGCAGTTTGACGCTGCCGTTACCGCCCCGGTTATTACGGTGGAAGCAGGCGGAACATTGGCTACTGCCGCTGGTGTTGCGGTGGAAACACTCAACCTGTATGGCGGCGCCTCCTGGAATATGGGAGGGAACGTCAACACAGCTGATGCCACCATCGACCTCTTCGACATGCAGGGGGGCTGCATCATGCTCAACGCCATGAGCAGCACTTCCAACCCGGTGTGGACGGTGGCATCCACTTTCAATTTTTCCAACAGCGGTCTCAACTCGTACGATGCTGCCCTGTTCCAAGTGGGGGAGGGTGTCACTTTCAAGCTGGGACAGGAACTTGCCTTTTACAACATCTCGGGGAGTTTTGGCGCTGGCGATAAGTTCACTCTTTACTCCGGCGATGCTGCCTCACTGGCTGGGTTTGATGGGCAGAGCGTCAAGCTCATTCTCAATGATTCTTACTATGAATCCTCCTATGTATGGGATGCAGCCAGTTCTTCTCTTCTGCTGCAACTGAACTCCGATGCCATGGTGATTCCCACCCAGTATATCTGGAGTGGTGAAGATGCCGGGACGGATTGCAATAAGCAGGGGCTGAACCTGGGGAGCGTGTGGCGGGCCGATGGTTCTGCTGAAAATTCCGGCTGGCATGAGCAGGCCGCCCATGGAAAGGCCCCCGGCGTGTATGCCAACGGCAGCAGCGTGCTTTTTGCGGATGTGGATTTCCATGGCAATGCCGAGGCGCACAGAAATGTAACAATTCTCGGCGCGGTGGCCCCGGGACTTATCGAGGTAACTGCGGGGACTGCATCTGGTTCCAGTCAGTACAACGTCACATCCAGCTGGACTTTCCTGGGCGACCTCGTCACGCTGGGTATTGGTTCTGGGGGTGCTACAACAGCCAGCATCAATGTGGCGTTGCAGTATGGCTATGCATTGACGGGTGGTAATGCAACTGCCAGTATCGTTGATGTGAAAGATGCTCAGGGGAATATCATTACTCCCACCAGAATTGTGAATAATGGTGGCTCCTTGCTGGTACTCAATACCTCCAATTCCTACACCGGTGGCACAGAAGTGGTGTCGGGTGGCCTCTATCTCGGATGTGCCAATGCTGCAGGGCTGGGAGCAATTACCCTGCATGGTGATAAATCATGGACTCGTTATGAGAATACGACCAGTTCTACAACATCCCGCCAGATGCTGGGGACAGAACTGGTAATCAATTACAATAGCTCCAATCTGGATTACAAAACGCCTTCCATTGATAATTCGCTTATTTTAGCGGCCAAAGATAGCAAAAGCCAGTTTCATGTCTCATTCGGCAATGCTTTTTATGGGGAGACCGATTCTAGCCGCCTGCCGGCGAGTTCGCGCTATGTATCGCTTCAAGGTGGGGTGTATGGTTCTGGCAATTTGTATTTTCAGGGTTTCACTTACGCTAACGATTCTACTTATAATTACGTATCCTCATTTGCAGTCAATGAAAAGAATGTGCAACAGGGGTTGCTACCCATTGATTGTCCGGAGGCCTTTTCGGGTACTGTATATCTGAGAAACGAAGCGAATACTTCGACTGCTGCTGGTCGTAATTGGTTTTATAACGCACTGCTGGGAGGTGCCGTACAGCTGGTGTTGGAGGATGGTGTCTTTGCTGATGCTGTGCTCAACATGACCCGCGAACAAACCACTAAATCAGTAGGTTGGGAGCCTAACTGGCTTGGTTCACTATTTGGAATCGAGAGTGATAACGCAGAAGCGTCACAGACTTCTGATAATATTCTCGTGCTGAACGGAAATGTCTCATTGAAAGGTCTGGACGCCGGATTCCGTGGCTCTGCCTGGCGTCACTCGAGCGGATTGCTTGTTGCCCGCACGAATTATGAGGAGAATCTTTCCCAGGAGAAAGAACGTTGGCGTGTGCGCGTCGTGGCGCGAAGTGCGGTAACTCTTACGCTGAACGATAACAGCTCTGCCAGCTCACAGCATGTGTATTCCGGTGCGATGGGGTTTGCCCAGTCATATGTACAACCGGGGCAGGATTATATTTCAGAATTCAATAATTCAGCAACGGATGCCAGCTTCTCTGCCGGTGGTGGCTCGTTGGGTGTGGAAGTGCTCAGCCTCACAAAACGAGGTGTTGCGCAGCAATATATCCACTCGGCAAAATTGCACGATTTGTCCCTTATTCAGGGGATATTGGGCTTCAATAACTTGAGCTTGTCGGGCAATATGAACCTGGTGGGTGGCTCTACCTTGAAACTGGGGGTGACGACTGGGGTGAAAGATGAACAAGGTAAAACGTGGTCATCTATTGACGGTGTAACCTCGAATTCCGTAACTGTGACGAGGGGTAACCGCCTTCTGGTGATTGCTCCGAATGATGGACAGTCGAATCCTGCCCCAGCTGTTGTGGAGGGGTGCATTACCATGAACTCCGGTGCGTCTCTGGCGTTTTACTTGCTGAGAACATCACCCTCAATTCAGGCGGATCATCCCCTGTTGAATGTGCATGGGGATCTGAATCTACAGTCAGATACTGCGATTTCGCTGAATTTTGCTTCCATCGAGTTTGCCAAGACGGCTGGCAACAATACATATTACCTGGCTGCGGCTAATGCCATTACTGTCGGAGGTAAGGATTCATCTGCCTTTGTGTCGCAGATGATTCCCCTGGGGTACGGCTATTACGGTATTCTGGATACTCTGGATAACCAGAATTCTCACGATTATCTGGTGATGAAGGTGGTGGGTGATCCACGCCGCACTTGGTCTGGGTATCTGGCTGATACTCCCGATTCTCCCAGTATATGGAAGCATGAAGATGGTGCTGCTTCCAATGATGATTTGCGTTGGAAAGAAAAACGTGGTTTTCAGAACGGGCATCTCGTCTTGTTTGGTAACCGCTATGAACCTGTGGGCTGGAATGAATCCGATTGGACTGCATCTGCTGCCAGTACATCCAAGGTGAGTTCTACTCTCGGTCAGGGGGTTCTTGAAAGTGTAGAGGTGGATGGCGAAATCATCAGCGGAGTTGACAAAGTCTGCGTATCGGGCAAAGTGGCTCCCGCATCTCTCATTTTCAATGCAGATTATTTCAATGCTTCTGACAAGGAACAAACCGATAGCACCAATTATTACCTTTATGCTGCGGCGGACGGAGGCTCGATTCGGGATGTGGATACCACTAATCCGGATGAAATGGCTTTGCTGCCTGGTTTGGAAGACAACACGATTGATACGGCCGATTGGAAAACCAGTCTTCGTAAGCTCGGTTTGGGGACGGTTATTATCAATATGGCTAACACCTTCTCCGGGGGAAGCACGATAGAAGGCGGCCGCTTGATCATGCAGAATTCAGCGGCGCTGGGGGATGCCACTGGTGTTATTTCTATCCTGAACGGCGCTATGCTGCAAGGCGATTATAAGGATGCTTCTCGTCCGGTATTCGCCTACGGTGCACCATACGAAGGTGAGGGTATGTACACAACAACCGTGTTGAACCCTGTTGTTGTGTCAGTGTTTCAGGATCCCGATAATCCGGAGTATGATGAGCTCGTGGATGCCTATATAGCCAATGCATCGGATAAAAAAATGGTGCTCACCAAATTGAGCGGTGCAGCAGATGCGGTGGTATCACTCTACGGCACATCCTATAATCCGGCTGTTTCAGATACTAATACCTACGCAGTGTTCAAGGTGCTGGATCCAGGTGAGTTCTACGGTACCATCAAGTTGGATGGTAATCTGCTGGGTACAAATGCATATCAAAATCTGTGGGATGGGGATGATGAGAATAACCCGGCAGGGGGTAAAGTGCAGATGGAGATTATGACCACTGCGAAATCTGGTGGTGATGCCATGTCGGCAGCCGGGAAAACGCCTCCTGATTGGCTGCATACCACGATTGACTTATCTGTAGAAAATGGCACGGAGCGTACCGTGCTGGCGCTGGATGCCCTGGGAACGGATAATGCAGCAGGCGTTCAAGTGGCACAGGTTGCTGCACTGCAGGGAACAAGCACAGATGGTTCGCGCATGAATTCCTCTGTGTTGAGTATGAGCCACGAAAAAACGATTACCTTGGAGATTGAAGGCTCCAGAAATGGTAATTACGATGGCGTTCTGGGTTTCGGCGATTTTCAGAAAACAATAGATTATCATGGTAATAAGTCAGAAATCGGCATGGTGAAACACCATTACGGCCGTTCTGGTTCAGGATATGGAGAACTGAATGTTCTCAAGCTGGGCTCCTCTTATCAATCTGTTAACAGTGCCTGGCTCAATGTCCTGGAACTGGGAAATCGCAATACTGCTGAGTCCGGCGGGCGCTTCATCGTGGATGAGACACTCGTGCTTAGCTCTATCAAGACGGTAGATGGTTCCCATATTTCTGTGGGCGCAGATGTGGATTCCAGTATGTATGGATTGGCTGTGGGAAAGGGTGGCGTGTTAGCCATTGATAATGCAGGAATCGTTGATGCTGATGGGAATAAGATAGATGCGTTTGCGCAATTGGGCGCAGGACGAGCGAAGTATTCTGAAATTGTTCCTGATGATGCGAATAATCAGGAGAACGCTACCAAGGAGATAGAACATGCTCCTTCTGCGTTTGTTTATCTTGGTAATGGAGCAACCATTACAGGCTTTGGTGATTGGTACACCAATATGGAACGGGAGGTGACTCTTAAAGATGGCGATGCTCAGAAAACTGAGACCATTGCCGTAGATATCAGAATAGATACGCTTGCTACGGTTACCTTTAATACGCACAACTTTACACCGGATGAGACTATTTCGGTAGAAAACGATGTTTTCGGTCGTTATAATCAAAGCCACGTCATTCAGCTGCTGGGCGAGATGAAAGGCAGCGATGTCAACCTTATCTTCAATAACGAACTCATCAGCGAGGCGGCACAGGATGCAGGCACGGCAAAAGAACGCGCCGACGGCCTGGGCTATGAAGGCGAAACCGGCACCGAAATGGGCCATGTGGCCATCCGCGATATCCACCAGTTCACCGGCAATATCACCGTGAAGAACATGACCGCCCTGCAGGTCACCCAGTCCAATACCGCCGCCAATGCCGCAACGGCTGATATGGAGGTAACTGTTACCGGTAAGAACGGCGCCCTTCAGTTTGTGGATGGTGTGACTGACCAGTACATCAACCAGGTGAATCTGGAGCAGGGCGGCCACATCCTCCTGGGCGGTGAGCTGCAGAACAAGCGTACCGGGTGGACCAGTCTTGTCCAGACCCAGGTGGAAGTCGATATCGCTCACCGGGAAGGTGAAGGTAAGCCTGCCGGCTCGCTGAATAATCTGGACCTGGTGAAGAACACCAGCAACAAGAGCATCAGCATCGGCGGCACCAGTGATACCCCCACCGTTGCGGCAAATGTGCACATCACCTCTCTGGATACCGCAGAGAATTATGATACCGTTGTGCTGCATCACACGGAGCTTCAGTCCAGTATCATGGAAATGCACGCCGCTTGCCAGCTGGATATTGCCGATATGGTGACCGTGGACCGCGATTCTCAGATTCGCGGTGCGAATGTCGAGACGGCAGCACCAGTTACCGCGCCGGTCAGCTCCGTTTCCGGTAATGTCGCGACCACTTCCACGGATACCACCGTGCAGCTGACCTTTGGTGCGGGGCGGGCCGAGAAGGTTGGCGATACGGTCATCTACATAGCCCTCCAGAACCAGATTTTCAGCACCGATGTCACGGGCGATGGCCTTACCATCCAGTTTGCAGACAATATTTTGAGCCGCGTGTACCAGGCTGGTGCAGAATATCTGGCCGTGCAGGTGAATGGCGGCAGCGGGCAGTTCCTGTATGAGTCTATCTATGGCAGCGACAAGATGAAGCAGAAGATAGACGATGGGAAGTTTAAGGTTACCGATGCCGCCGGCAATGTGCTGGAGGGTATCTGGGTGACCAGCACCGAGGTGGGTGCGGATGTATCCTCCCATATGCTCTACTTCCTGGTGCCGGAGCCCGCCACCACCACGCTCAGCCTGCTGGCGCTCACCGCTCTCTGCGCTCGCCGCCGCAGGAAATAAGGCTTGACTTGCCGGGTGGGCAGACATACCATGCAGGTGATATGATGAGGTTCCTGCAACTTTGTGCCCTGTGTACACTGCCGGCTTTACTGGTCGGGTGTGCGAAGGTGGATACGCTGCAACACCGGCCGGAAAAAGCATGGGAATATACAGAGGTGGCCTGCATGGCCCCGGATAAATCATACCCGTTCCCCTGCGGTAAAGGTGAGTTGCGAGTGCTGGAGCTCCCGGAGAGTGAATATTCTAAATGCCTTACGTTTTCAGACGCCTCGGGAAACAAGGTGCCGTTAATGGAAGGTGAGCGCACGTTCGGCTATGCTGCGTGCTGCCATGAACCGCAGTATATAGTACTGTTCGATAACTATGCCAGCAGGCAGAATCGGGTGCATGTGTATCGCATAAAAGATAAACAGCCAGTTCTTTACTACGACGGAACAAGAGAAATGGAGAACTCGAACGCGCGCAATTCCTGGCGGGTGGCTTCTTGGTTTGAATCGGGTATTCTGCTGGAGCAACAGGCAGAATCTTCCGCTCCGTGCTATCATTTCCTTCCGGTAAAAAAATAATTTTTTAACTCTAACTCGCACGAAATATCGGGGCTTAGAGCGAAAGTGCAGAAATGATGCACAAAAAATCTCAAAAATACGCTTGACGCGAAAAAGAGTTTCTGGTAAACTCCGCCCACGCCCTGCTACAGGGTAGCTCGAAAGAGAAAGCGGCTCGCCGCTGACTCCACCGGGCGAGGCAATTTTCCAAGTATGACTTTCCGAGGCGCCGAGGGCGGCAGAGATGCTGCTCACTGGCTTTAACAACCTGCCAGGCGGGGCGCCGGAGAGGATAAAGAGAGGGAAGGAAAAGGTCGTGACGCGTGCCG
>JAZOTC010000013.1:0-5800 GCA_045657445.1 Akkermansia sp.
TACTTGTGGGCGCCCCTGCCTCCGGCAAGGGTACGCAGTCCTCTTTCCTTTCCGAGACCTACGGCCTGAAGCCGCTGAGCACCGGCGCTCTGCTGCGCGCTGAGATTGCCGCTGGTTCCGAGCTGGGCCTGGAAGCCAAGAAGTACATGGATGCCGCCATGTTCGTGCCGGATGAAGTGGTGAACGGCATCGTGGCCAAGTGGCTGGGTGAGAACAAGGATTGCGGCTGCCTGCTCGATGGCTATCCCCGCACCGTGTCTCAGGCCGAAACCCTCGATGCTAACCTGACCGCCATGGGCCTGGGTGTGGACATCGTGGTGTACCTCAACGTGTCTGCCGAGCTCATCGAAGCCCGCATGCTCAAGCGCAAGGCTTGCCCCGCCTGCGGCGAAACCACCCGCAACGGCGAGGAAATCTGCCCGAAGTGCGGCGGCGCCATGATTGTGCGTTCCGACGACAACCCCGAGGCTTTTGCCAAGCGCCGCAAGGATTACGAGACTCTTACCGTGCCCGTGGTGGAACACTATCGCGCTCAGGGTAAGGTGGTGCAGATTGATGTGACCGAGGAAGGCGAGCCCGAGGCTGTTTCTGCCCGCATCGCCGCTGCCGTGCGCACCTACTGCGAGAAGTAAGAATACACCACATCTGATTTTTTTCAGCCCGGAGGATGATTCCTCCGGGCTTTTTTGCAGCGGGGGGTGCTGCTGCCTCTCTATTTACTTTACAAGAGAGCGGCTTATAGGCTAGAATACGGGGGTAATGAAGACTCGGATTCTGGCCTCTGTGATGAGTTGCGGAATGCTGGCTCCTGCGGTGGTGCAGGGAATCCCGGCATCTCTGGTTTCCATGCTGCGCCAGTCTGCGACGCTTGATTTCCGAGGATGCCCAGGGCTGTGCCAGGCGGGTAAATAACCAGATGAAACAGTTATGATGAGAATTGGACGATTGGTAGTATGTGTGGCGGCCGTGGCCGGCCTGCTGGGTTCCTGCGCCTGGGCAGAGGAGAGTGGCGATGCCAGAAAGGCTCGCTGCATTGCCGGCTATGCCCAGGGCGATGCCCCCAAGTGGGACCCCATGAATGATGAGGACCGCCAGTATGTGGGGCCGACCAATGCGGCCCCGGGTGAGTGGTTCCGGCAGAAGAATGAGATTCCTGCGGAGGTGGGCAGTGAGAAGGACCTCAAGCAGCTTATCTACGCAATGGCATATAACCTGGAGTCCTCGCGCACGATAACGGCTTCCTGCGGGGTGACAGAAAAGCTTCTCAACAAGTGGATTCGCCGCATCAATACCAGTGTGTATGGGCAGGGCTCGCTTTCGGTCAAGGATGACACTATGACTCTGCACCTGGGCTACACGCCGGAGGCCCGCATCCTGGCCGCGTTCCGCAATCCTGCCATGGAAAGTCGACTGGGTGGCAAGGAAAAGGAGGTTTTCGATACCTGCTGCCAGTGGATTTCCGAGAATATCAGCGTGGGGATGCCCAATGGATTGAAACTGAAGAAAATTCACGATGCGCTCATCGATAATTCCACCTACACTCGTGGTTGCCATAGCACGGCGGAAATCGTGCTGGAGGGCAAGGGAGTGTGCTCCGCCTATACGACTGCGGCGCAGTTGCTCATGCACATGCTCAAGATTGATTGCCTCCGCATTTATGGAACCAAGAAGATGAACCACGTATGGAATTACGTGGAAATTGACAACGAATGGTATCACATGGATGTGACCTGGGATGACCCCACGGGCAATACGGACCTGCGCATGTATAATTATTTCCTGCTTACCGATGTGGAGATGGATGCCGACCACGATTGGGTGGATGCCGAGTTGTACGAGACTACTCCCAAAATCAACCCCTGGCATTTCCACGTGCGCAATGACACGCGCCGGAGCTGGCTGAAGGCGGAAACCGGCTATTCGCTTCCCAGGGAAGATGAGCCCGTGGAGGAGGCTATGTATAACCAGAACCTGCGCGAAGCCGTGGCCCGTGGCGAACAGTTTGCCAACCTGATGGGCAAGGATGTGAAGCGCAAGGAGAAGGCAGAGGATAAACTCAAGATGGGGAAGGGGAGCGACCCGCTGGATGTGGCAAAGCGCTGGTCGAAGTATACCCCGAAGCTCAAGAAGCTCCAGCCAGGTGAGGATGAGGGCGTGAAGAATTACCGTGAGTTTAACGAGAAACTGGAGGAATTTGCCAGCTCTCTGGCCGAGTCGGACCTGGTGATTCAGTGCAAGAAGAATATGGAGGGCTGGAAGATGCGCCAGCTCATCGGCAAGTCCGATATCAACATCTACGCCGAGAAGTACAACGCCGTTATCAACGAACAGCAGAGCACTATCACTCTGGAAATTGAATATTGGCCGCATGTGCGCGTGCTGACCGCGGCTAATAATGATACCCTGGTCAGCAAACTCACCCCGGGAGAGCGCAGGGCCCTGGCTTATTGCCGCCAGAAGGCAGAATCGATGCCGACCGGGTCGCTGAAGAGAAAACGCCAGATTATCAAGGATTTGCACCTTGCGCTTATCGGCCATGCCAGACATACGCTGGAGCCCTATGCGCTGAGCGAGTTTGCCAGCAAGCATGAGTCTCGCGCTCTGGGGTATGCTCAGGCTATGTATGTGATACTCAATATGTCTGATATCCCGTGCATTATGGTGCATGGCCGATTCAAGGCGTCCTGCTGCTGCGCGCATGACCAGGCCTGGAATCTGGTGCGCATCAACCGCCGCGAGTGGTATCATGTGGACGCCGGCGGTGATGATGAGAAGAAGCATTCCAGCGAGCAGAATATCGCCTATTGTCTGCGCCGGGACGATGAGATGAAGGGTGACCATTCCTGGGATGTGGAGGAAATTCCCGCAACTCCCACTAAGGAGGAAAAGGAAACCATGAAGAAGCTCAATCCTTTCAATATGGGAAGGTAAACTACTGACTTACTGCATCTTCTGGTATGACTGCTCTACGCATCATTGTGCTGGCTCTGTTGACTGCGCTGTCGCTGAGCGCGGATAATTCCGCTGATGGGGAATTGGTTCAGCGTGCGCGCATCATTACCGGCTATGCTCAGGGCGAGGCCCTGGAATGGGAGCCGATGAATGCGGAGGATCGCTCGTATATCGGCCCTCCGGCATACGGCCCCGGGTACTGGTTCCGTCTCAAACCGGGCCGCCCCGGCAAGGTCCACTCTCTGGAAGATCTGAAGCGCGTGGTGTACGACATGGCGTATACACTGCAGACTTCGACGTCTTTTTATGCCGGGGTGGGGGTGTTGCCCCGCGATATCCGCGATTGGCTGCGGCGTATCAATACCAGCATCTATGGCCAGATTACCGTGAACCGCCAGGATGATGCATACCAGCTTACCGCCAGGTACACACCAGAGGCTCGCATACTGGCGGCTTTTCGCAATGCCGCTATGGAGAAACGCCTGGAGGGCCGCGAAAAAGATGCGCTGAACACCTGCGCCTGGTGGATATGCACCAATATCAGGCGGAATATGCCCAATGGCTTGAAGCTGAAACTTATTCACGATGCATTGGTGGATACTACGGTATTTGATGCCGAGCAGCACAATCCGGCAGAGATGCTGCTGGAGGGGCGGGGCTCCAGCCTGGCCTATGCGACGAGCCTGCAATTGCTGCTGCATATGATGAAGATTGATGCCCGGCTTGTGCGCGGCACCGAGGAAATGAATCATGTGTGGAACTTTGTGCAGGTGGGTGAGGAATGGTACCACATGGATATATGCTGGAATGACCCCGAGGCGGATTTGCCGCTGCGCTTGTACAATTATTACCTGCTGACGGATGCGGAAATGGCTGCCGACCACCAGTGGGGTGGTTCCGATGCCCATGATGAGACGCCGCAGGTAAACCTGTGGCACAAGTATATTCACAACGATATGCGCCGCTGCTGGCGTCCGGATTGCGATGGTTACACCCTGCCGCGCAGCAAGAAGAAACTTCCGGCCACCTCGGACGGTGGGCCGCAGACAGACTCCAGAGGTTTTAATTATCGCGGTCAGATTAAGCGTGTGACCGGGGTCGATATTACAGACCCACATAAATTGAAGGAAAAGGTGTATAATAAAATCGGCCGCCGCTACGATATGCACTACGACCGGGATAAGTTGACCCTCGAGGAATTGGAGGAGCGCACCGGTATTAACCGCCTTCGCAAAAAGTATAACATCAACATTGGTAAAAAGACCAGCAGGTATAATCTGGAGGACGGCGTCTCCAATATCGAGGAATTCAATATCGTACTCCGGAAGCATGCGGAGAAACTGGACGGCGCTCGCCTCACCATACGCATGAATCCCAAGGTGAAACCCTGGCAGATGCGCGAGATTGTGGGCAGGTCGGATTTACACCTCTATGCTCGCCGGTATAACATCATCTACAACGATTTGCTCCATGTTGTCTCGCTGGATGTGGTGTACTGGGAACATGTTCGCCTGGTGTTTGCGTACAGGAATGAACCCGCCAGGGCCCGCCTGAGTAAGCGGGAAAAGGATATGCTGGAGTTTTACTGCCAGAAGGCGGAGAATTTCCGAAAGGGGAACACCAGGAATAAATTAGACAAAGTCCAGACATATCTCGTCCGCCGTTGTCTCTGTTGCAGTAAGGATTTGCAGGGATCCCCGCTTGATACCTATACGGCTAAAATTGAGCCAGATGAGGGGAAGATGAGCTGCCCCGGGGCGGCCGAGGCCATGTATGTGATGCTGAACATACTGGATGTGCCGTGTAAAATGGTACATGGCCGGGACCAGGTGCGGGAACGCTCCTGGGTGCTGGCCCAGCTCAATGCTCGCGAGTGGTACCATTGCGATCCCTATGCGGAATTCTTCTCCTCTTCTGAGGATGATGATAAATACCGCGTTGCCACAGACTCGGAAGTGGCTTCTGACCACGCCTGGGATGCTGAGGAGATGCCCCAGACCCCCTCAAAAGCGGAAAATGAGGCCGACAAGCAGATGAATTAAATAGCAACCCCGCCTGTTGCTCAGGCGGGGGCTGGGGATTAAACCTCGGAAATCCTTACCTTCTGCGCTTCTGGCGTATCAACTTCGCCGTTCTTGAATCGTTCGAAAACGCCGCGCGGGTCCTCCGGTGTGCGTTTCAGGGCATCAAAGATGCGATCTCTCATTTCCACAGCCGCCTTGAATGCTTCCTCCTCGCTGCCGTACTGGCGGTCGGAGAAGTACTTGGTAAACTGGTTCCACTTGCGGCAGATGCTCAGTCTCCACCCCTGGAATGAGGTGGTCTCGTAGGTGTATCGGGTAATGTTACGTTGGGTCATATTGTAGTTGCCGGGTTAATACCGGATGTGCCTATACTGCCACATCTTGGTATATGAGACAACCTAATTTGCTAAATGTTCGATATTATTAGCTTAACTTACATAACCAGGTGTGTGGTGGCACCAGTGGTATCCTCCCCCGGCTGTCGAAATTGCCCCCGCAAGGCCGGACCTTGCAAGATAACCCCCGATTGGCCGCAGGCAAATGACAACTGGCGATTTTACTGCGCTTTTTTGGTAGCGCTAAGGAAATTTGTGTTGACTCTGCGGGGGGGAATCTATATACTTACTTATGCCTTGCCAGGCCCGGTGGCCGGGCGGGTCTAAACTTAAAAAACCATATAAAATACTACTATGGCTAAATACGCTATTAACGGTTTCGGTCGCATTGGTCGCAATGTGCTTCGCGCCATGTCCCAGGCCGAGCTCGAGAAGGTTGTTGCTATTCACGACCTTACCCCCATCGCTACCACTGCTCACCTGCTTAAG
>JAZOTC010000014.1:0-23726 GCA_045657445.1 Akkermansia sp.
GTCCGGGGAAATACCGGCCTGCTCCAGCACCTTCTTAGCCGTGGAGGGCCCGATGCCGTAGATGTAGCACAGGGAGGCCTCAACGCGCTTCTCGTTGGGAATTTCGATACCGAAAAGACGAGCCATAGTGGTGTGTTATTATGAGTGATGTTTCTTTTTCGCCACCGGATGGTGACAATTTGTCGGCGCAGATTCTACACGCTTTTTCCCTTTTTGCAAGCACAATTTCACAAAAATTACAACTTTGGGTAATTTTGGGATTTTATGCTACACGAATGATGCTTTCTCAGTCTTCCAGACGCGTTCTGTTCATCAGCGCCGCGGGGTAGCCGGGTAGCTTTTCATATCCCATCTGTGGTCTTTCTTGATTTCGGCATCGGTGAGGCCGAAGAAGCGGTGAGAGACGGGGTTCTGGTCATCCCAGGTGACATCGACATGATACCATTCACCCTCCTCAAATTCGACAAGATTCCAACAATGAGGGCCGCCACTTTTTTCCGAGCCCTGAATCACGTGGCTCTTGATATCATTCATGGCCAGGAGGAGCCACAGAACACGGGTATATGCCCCACAGGCTCCTTTTCCGCGGGTGAAGACGCTCACGCAGCTCTGATTGCGGATATTGCCGTGGTCATACGAACAGATATCGGCCACCTCATCGTGCAGAGCCATGATGATTTCCCTGCGGCTCATGCCGGGTTGCACAGCGCGCTCCACACAGGCTTCGGCGGCTTCAAGCGACTGGCGCTCGCGGGCTTTCAATTGCTTTCTTAATTTCGGATTACGATAGGCCGCGTACAGAATCGAGTTATCAGCCAATGTGAGCTGAAATTTGATATAAGGAGAATCCGACTTCCACTTGTAGCGATAATGCGTAGCGTAGTTGTAAAAAACGCTGTATTTCAGCTTATTAAACGCTGTTTTCTTAGATTTGAAGCCCCTTGCAAGGCGAAGATTCGTTTCTGTTTTCAACTTCATCGCCATGTTTTCAATCAAATCGCGCAGCTCATCGTACGACCCGATTGTGGGAGCAGACGAGCCTCTTCCCTCCTGTGAAAACGCAGGCAGAGGCAGCCACCAGCAAGCCAGAGCAGCAAGGCAAAGGATGATTTTCTTCATATCGACAAAGCGTCCGTACACGTTGGCATCATGTGATTCATCAACTCTGCAAATAGGGGGATTGGGCGATTCTGTATGGAGAAAGTGGAATTCCTATTGTGAGAGTTAGTATTTAATCCAGTTCCGGGATAGGGCGGAGAGCCGGGACCTCCGGAAGAGCAGCAGAAGTAGAGCCACCGCCGCCGGTATATTTGGGCAACTGGGTGGGCTTGTAGGATTTCGGCTCGGGGAATTTCTCCAGGGGGATTTCCACCGAATCCTCCTCAATATATTTAGCCTTGGGGTCGTTTTCAGTCCAGATAAAGGAAAGGAATTTGCTGCGCACCGGGCTGATTGTCTCCACGCCGATCTGGTATCCGGGCTTGCGGGCCACAATACCCAGGGTCTTATCCTGAGCCACCGTGGTCACGAGCGGAGTTGTACCGACCACTTCACCATTAATGGTAATCTCTGCGCCCTCGGGGTAGGTATTGATGGCTAAATCCTTCTTACCCACACAGGAAATCAGAAGGAGAGAAACAGCAGTCGCGCAGAGAATAGCTTTCATGCGGCATAGTTTAGCGCAAATGAAGCCGCGCAAGCAAGCACAAATTACAGCTTGCTTTTATATTCTGTATATGGTAGTGTGGTGGGTAATATGATACGTAAACTGACGGTGGAAGGAATGACGGTGTTTCAGCAACAGGAGTCGTTTCATTTTGTCCCCGGTATCAACATCATCGTAGGCGGCAACGATTCCGGCAAAAGCCACCTCATGAAGCTCTGCTACGCCATCAGCAAATGGGGGTGCGGCGGCAGCCGCCGCGACTTGCCCGAGGTGTGGGCCGAAGAAAAGCGGCTGCGGCAGGATTTGCTGCGTGTATTCGGCACGCACGATTTAACCAGTCTCACCTCCCGCCGGGGTGGCAAGGATGTGGAGGCCCGCGTGCGCGCCTCTCTGGAAGGTGAGAAAGTACCTGCCGGAACTGCCGATTTGGCCTTTCATTTCAAGGCCCACTGCGAGGAAGAAGGGCTGCGCATCACCACCATGCCGGAGCGCTACCTGAGCAGCAATGCCGTTTTTCTCTCGCCGCGCGAGGTGCTTTCCATCTACCCCTGCTACATGCAGGCCGGCAAACGCTACCCGGAGCTGCTGGATTCCGCCAGCTGGGAACTCTGCCGCGCGCTGGAAACCGAACCGAACGGCACCCCCCTGCCCCAGGCGCTCAAATATGTTGTCAAGCAGATTGAGCAACTGCTGGGAGGCAAGCTTCAGCGGCGCAATGGGCGTTTCTACCTGCAACGCCCCGGCCAGGAAGCGCTGGAGCTCAATCTCATTGCCGAAGGATTCAAACGCATTGGCACGCTGGGGCTGCTTATCAGCAATGGCACCGTGCGCCCCGGCACGGCACTTTTCTGGGATGAGCCGGAAATGAATCTCAACGCCGGGCACCTGCCACTGCTGGTGAATCTGATGATGACGCTCTGCCGGGCAGGCATCCAGCTGCTGCTCACCACGCACAGCCTGTTCCTGCTGCGCGAGCTGGTCATCCAGCTTTCGGAAACGCAGAACCAGAATGTAGGGCGCCGCTTTTTCGGGCTGCAGGCCGGGCGGGTAGAGGGCAAACGCGTGAGCGAGGCCGATGAACTCGATAAGCTCGCCCACCTGGATAGTCTGGAAGCCGAGCAGGAACAGGCCGACCGCTACCTGAGCCTCATGCCCCAACTCAACGAGGAAATCTGATTGTGTTCCAGGTAGGTACCAGCTGTGTGGAAGGCATGCACCGCTTCAATTTTGAGGCAGGTTACTATGTGTGCCGCTTCGAATGCTCGCCCTTCTACTCCCACCATGCCCAGAACTTCTGCAACAGCTGCAAGGAGATGGACTTTGTGCTCTATCACCCCGGCAAGAAAGAGCTCTGGCTCATCGAGGTGAAGGACTACCGGTTCAACGCGCGCCCCAAGGTTCGCGAGCTGGTGGAAAAGCTCTGCCGCAAGGTGCGGGACTGCCTGTTCCTGCTGCGCACCGCCGCCCTCTGCGCCCCGGAGGAAGAGCCGGAGGAAGGCATCTCCCTGCGCGAAATGGCGCGCATGAGCATGCAGGCCAAGCACATACGCCTGGCATTCACCATCGAGCTGGGCAACACCGGGCTCTTCCCACCCAAGGCGCTGCTCTCCACCATACGCGATTTGCTTTACCGCCAGATGCGATTCATTGACCCGCAGATGCTCTGCCTGCCCATCACCGAATCCGGTGGGGCGGGACCCTGGACCATCACCCCCGCGGGCAACGACCACTCTGCCCGCATCCGCAAACGTCTGGAAAACGCCCAGCGCGAGCGCGACCACGCCCGCAAGGTGGCCGAGGAGCAGGAACGCCACCGCGAGCGCGTGGCAGCCCGCCGCCGCCGCAAGGCCCGCAAGACTCATATCCCCCTGTGGAAACAACGCGCCATGGAGCGGGAGGAGGGCAAAACCGGCACCCACGCCGACCGCCGGCCGCTGCGCGATTAGCAAAAAGCTGCTTCCCCTTGCGGAGAAGCAGCTTTTAAAAGGATTTGCTCTGAGAAGAAATCAGGGCTTGATCACGGAAGCCAGCACCACAGTACCGTTGAAGGGAGTGGTCACATTGGCGGGCATCTCAACCTGGGAGAGACGGAAGGATTCCTTCATACCCACGCCGGAAATGTCGGCCTGGATGCAGCAGGGAATGTCCTTCACAGCGCACTTCACGGGCATCTCGTGCACGATCTGGTGCACCACGCCACCCATGGCAGTACCAACGGGGGTACCCACAAGCTTCACCTGCACGCGGGTCTTCACCACGGTGTCGGGGGTCACGGCGCAGAAGTCAACGTGGTTGGTGGAATCGGTGAGCCAGTTGCGCTGCACGTCCTTCACCAGAGTCAGGATGGTCTGGCCATCGAGCTCAAGGTTCACGAGGATGGAATCGGTGTCCACGGAAGCGAACAGAGCGCGAACATCAGCCGTCTTGAGCTGGATGTTGATGTTTTCAGCAACGGCGGAGCCGTACACCACGCCGGGAAGGTAACCCTGAGCGCGCAGAGCGTTCAGCTTACCAGTACCAACGGCCTCACGCTTGGTGGCCTTAAGGGAATATGTCGTCATAGTTGTTATTCTTTCTATGTCTTGAAATTGCGGTTTGTCTGGAGTTCATCCGACGTCGGTGCGCCTGCGTCACCCGCCGGGGTACAGCACCCTGCCAGCGAAAGCAAGGTGGACGCCCAGAATACGCTTTATTGTGCAAAAGTCAAGCAAAATTCAGACAGCATGCATACTTTTTCCTTGAATTATGAGTCTTTTATTCCTAGTATGAGCCGCAGATGAGAGCAATTCTGATAAGTGCGGGTGCAATGGGGATGCTGCTGAGCAGCTGCATCCAGATGTCGCAGCAGGCAGCCGGGCCCATTCCTCCGCCCGCACCGGAAACCCTGCGGCGTCCTATCCCCCCCGCCCTGCAACCCTACTATACATTGCCGGAGCCGATTGAGCGGTAGCCCCGAAACCCGCACGGTTGCGGGAAAAAATCGCCTTTCTCCGGGGCGCGGGCGCGTATTTTGATTGACACACGCTATAAATACGCGTAGAATCTCCGCACCATGAAGAAGCGACTCCGCAAGAAATACCGCATTGGTGAGTTCAAGGAACTCTGCTTTGAGTTTACGTTTGATTACAAGGGCGATGTAGCCGCACCCGAGTGCGAGCAGTTCCTGCATGCCCTCGTCGAGGAGTGCATCGAGGCCAACGGCCTGGATTGCGAAGGCAACATCACGGACGACGGCTGCAGCATCATTGCCAAGGCCGTGGACCCCACCCAGACCAGCGAAGCACAGCGCACGGCGGTGAAGAGCTGGCTTGAGGCCCGCAGCGATGTGGAAATCAAGAGCTTTGGCGAGCTTCAGGATGCCTGGTACGCCAACTGTTGATTTTTCCATTTCCTCTTTTCCCTGATAAACGGCCCCGGCAGGCGGCCTGGTAGCCTGCCAGACAATTTTCCCACCCATAAGCATGAACGAGAACGAGCAACAGCCCAAGAAGGAAGTCATCTATGCCAAGGGGCTCAAAGGCGTGATTGCCACGGAGACTGGTCTGAGCGATGTGCGCGGTGAGCAGGGCCACCTGCTCTACTGCGGTTACGAAATTGAAGACCTGGTTGACCTTTGCTGCTTCACTGAAATTATTTACCTACTGCTGAACAAACGCCTGCCGAACCGTGAAGAACTGGCAGGCCTGGAGCAGCGTCTGCGCAATGACCGCGAGCTGCCCCAGCCGATTCTCGATTTCTTCAAGACGGCCACCAAGACCGCCCGCCCCATGAGCGCACTGCGCACGGCGGTTTCCATGCTGGGCATGTACGACGACCGCACCAAGGACCCCAGCCAGATGAAGGAAATCGGCCTTTCCCTCATTGCCAAGCTGCCGGTCATGGCGGCCTACTATTACCGCATCTGCCAGGGGCTGGAGCTCCCGCCCATCCGCACCGACCTGGGCGAAGCCGAGCATTTCCTGTGGCTGCTGAAAGGCACCGAACCCGACCCGGCAGAAGCCCACATTCTGGATGTGGCCTATATTCTGCACGCCGACCACGGCATGAATGCCTCCACCTTCTCCGCCCGCGTGACCGCCTCCACGCTCTCGGATATGTACTCGGCCATCACCTCGGCCATCGGTTCCCTGAAAGGCCCGCTGCACGGCGGCGCCAACGAAGCCGTCATCGAGATGCTCAAGGAAATTGGCGAGGAAGAGAACGTGGAAGAATACATCAACCGCAAGCTGGCCAATAAGGAAAAGATTTTCGGCATCGGCCACCGCGTTTACAAGACGCTCGACCCCCGCGCCCCGCTTCTGCGCCGCATCGCCATCCGTCTTACCCAGACCATTGGTGAGCCGAAGTGGATTCGCATGAGCGATCGCATTGCCAAGATTATGCGCGCCCGCAAGAATCTGAATGCAAATGTGGACTTCTACTCTGCCACGGTGTACTACAGCCTGGGCATTCCGACCCGCATGTTCACCACGCTCTTTGCCATTGCCCGCGTGGCTGGCTGGGTAGCGCAGATTCTCGAGCAGCTGGAGGACAACACCCTCTACCGCCCGCTGGCTGCCTATAAGGGACCGGATGATCCCTTGCTGGTGCCCATGCTTGATATGCGCTGAAGCGTGAACAACAAAATTTTTCAAGGCGGAGCAGTTCCCTGCTCCGCCTTTTCTTATGGGGTGAAAAATATCCTTACAGCGGAAGCTGCTTCTTCCACTCCAGCACCTTGCTGCCATGGCCGGTGGTAATCACCTTGCCATCGGCATCCACAAAAATAGCAAACGGCCAGTACTGAATTGCCGGGAAATCAGGCAGGTCGATTTTCTTCTTGGCATGCAGCCCCGGGAACTTTGCATTATAATGCTTCAGATATTCCGCACACTTGGCCTCATTGTTATCGCCACCCAGCAGAATCAGATCGACACGATCATCCTTGCTGATTTCCTGCTTGTACGTCTTTACAATGCTGGGCATCAGCTTGCGGCACGGCGGGCACCAGGAAGCAGAGCAGATGAAGATGTAGTACTGGGCCTTGGGTTTGGCCTTTTTATCAGTAAAATATCCGGCCTCCTCCAGGGCGGCGGCCACCTTGCTCATATCGCCCTTGGCAGATTTCTTTTTGGACGTCTTCTTCCGGGTATCATCCTGCTTCTCGCAACTATCCTTAACGGACTTGGCGGCTTCCTTGGCATTCTCCTTGGCAGCCTCGCTTGATTCCTTAATCAGGCCCGTATCTTTTGCCGCGTCAGACAGCGTCTTGACAGCGCCGGAAATCAGGTTTCCCCAATCCCCCTGCCCGGCAGTCTGCTGAGCGCAGACCATGACCAGCCCCAATGCCATTGTCATCACATACTTCAACATTCCCCCTTTTTACCACAATGCAAGGGCGATATAAAGCAGAAAGAAATAAAACGGCAAAAAAATGGGGCTATTCCACCATGCCGGTATCGGGCAAGGGCTCCGGCTCTGCATACTGCAAATGGGGAGAAAGGATGAAGGCCAGATACTGCTCATGAGTAGCATACAGCGGAAAACTGAGCATCATGGCCTCGGGTGCCATGGGAGCATGCGCCAAAGCCCCCTCCGATGCCTTCCAGCCGGGGTCATAGGCTGCTACCACCGCCTCCACATAGGCCAGCCACGCCTGCTCTGCCTCCAGGAAAAGGCGTTTGGCGCGGTCCTGCACGGCAGCGTAATAACTCATTTCCACGGCACCGGGCAGCGGCACACCAGATACCAGCGAGGCGCCTCGCTCAGAGCCGAAGCACTCCTCCACCTGCTGCGAGCAGAGCTTGAGATACCCGAGCCACAGATTTCTGGCGCGGTGGGCAGACTCCGCGCGCGTGGCTTCGCTGTGCGTCACTTCGTTTGCCAGCTCCTGGACCATAAGCGGGGTGGCGGGTGCATCGAGTAGATTTTCCTCCTCTGCCACGTTGATATCCACATTCCCCTCCTCGGCCTCGCCACCGGCGTGGGTAAGCGGGGGCTCCTTCTGCTCCTCCTCAGCTGGTGTTTCCTCCAGCCCCCAGGGCACGGCATAAATGACACCCTGAAAATCCTGCTTGTACTCGCGCTGAAGCTCAGCGCGGAACAACTCCGTGCTTTCCTTAATGGTTTCAGCATCCAGAATGCAGGCCGCCATACCCAGCTGAGCCATAGCAAAGCGCATTTGCGCCACGTATGCATTCTGGGCAGCAGCCAGTGCCGCGAGAGCCGCCTGGCGGGTCGATTGTTTTTCGCCTTCCTCGGCCTCGGCAGATTGCTGCCAGAGGTTGAGCACCGCTTCGAGCTCAGCCTTCAGGGCATCCCAGAACTGCTGTTCTTCCGGCGAAAGCCCGGTGTAGCCCATGCGGGCGGACTCAATACGGCGGGTAAGCGCCTTACGTTCAGCCTCCACCGCCCGGCGTTCCTGCGCATTGGTGACCATCTTTTCGCGGGCATCCAGATAGGCCTTGAACTCCACCATGCGGTCATCGAAGAAACGCCCGACAGCATCCTCCTGTGCCGCAGCCCACGGGGCCGCCGCCAGAAGCAGGAGAATACGGGACAACTTACGCATAGCCACAGTCTACCACAGCCCCCGGCCAAGGCAAGGAAAAACCCCGCCAGAACGCCAAATCTGTGGCATACGCGGCATGATGCCCCATTTCGCGCTTTCCCGCGCACACGCGGTGTGCTAGAGTCGAGCCAACACACGTTATGGATACCCCCAAGAACTACTACATACCCACCGTCATCGAGAAGACCAGCCAGGGCGAGCGAGCCTATGACATCTACTCCCGCCTGCTGCTGGACCGCGTCATCTTCATTGGCACCGAGATTGATGACACCGTGGCCAATTCGGTAATTGCGCAGCTGCTTTTCCTGCAGATGACTGACCCGAAGAAGGATATTCACATCTACATCAACTCCCCCGGTGGTTCTGTAACAGCCGGTCTGGCCATCTACGACACCATGCAGTTTGTTTCCTGCGATATCAACACCTACTGCATCGGTATCGCTGCCAGCATGGCTTCTGTGCTGCTGGCGGCCGGCACCAAGGGCATGCGCTTCTGCCTGCCGAACTCCCACGTGATGATTCACCAGGTACGCGGCGGCGCCCAGGGCACTGCGGCAGATGTGGAGCGCACCATCAAATTCATGTTCAGCCTGGATAAGCGCCTCACGGGCATCCTTTCCCAGCACACCGGCAAGGATTTCGACACCGTGAAGCAGGACCAGGACCGCGATAACTACATGACCGCCGAGGAATCCCTGGCCTACGGCCTCGTTGACCGCATTCTGGAGCACACCCCGGTGCAGAAGAAGAACTAACCCCGGCCCCACATGGCTAAACAGAAGAAAATTTGTTCCATCTGCGGAGGCGCAGAAAGCGATGGGCGCCCCATGCTCTCGCTGGAAGGCACGCACATCTGCTTCCAATGCGTGGAGGGCATGACCTACCACATGTTCCGCTCCGAAATGGGCGAGGTGGCTGCCGACCGCATTCTTTCCCTCATCAAGGGCACGCACCCGGAGATTGTTCCCCAGGACAAGACCGATGATTCCCCGGTGCTGGAGGTGCAGACCAGAAACCAGGATGAACTGCCCACCCCCGAGCAGATGCACAAGATGCTCGATGCCTACGTCATCGGCCAGGAGCGCGCCAAGCGCACTCTCTGCGTGGCGGTGTATAACCACTACCTGCGCCTGCGCCAGCCCAAGACGGATGACGGCGTGGAAATCGAAAAGAGCAATATCCTTATGGCGGGTTCCACCGGCAGCGGCAAGACCCTGCTGGCCAAGACGCTTGCCCGCATTCTGGATGTCCCCTTCTGCATCGTGGATGCCACCACGCTGACGGAGGCCGGCTACGTGGGCGAGGACGTGGAAAACATTGTGCTGCGCCTCCTGCAGGCGGCAGATATGAATGTGGCCAAGGCCGAGCGAGGCATCATCTATGTGGATGAGATTGATAAAATCGGCCGCAAGACGCAGAATGTCAGCATCACCCGCGACGTCTCCGGTGAGGGTGTGCAGCAGGCACTGCTCAAGATTGTGGAAGGCACGGAATGCAACATTCCCCCCAAGGGCGGCCGCAAGCACCCGAATGAGCAATACATCCGCGTGAACACGGAGAACATCCTCTTCATCTGCGGTGGTGCCTTTGTGGGACTGGAAGGCATCATCCGCAAGCGTCTCGGCTCCAGCGCCATGGGGTTTGCCGCCGTGGAGGAAGACCGCGATGCCAAGGAATACACCGAGGAGGAAATCCTTTCCAAGGCCATGCCGGAGGACTTCTTCATGTTCGGCATGATTCCCGAGCTTATGGGACGTCTGCCCATCTTCACACCGCTGACCACCCTCACGGAGGACCAGCTCATGCACCTGCTCACCGAGCCGAAAAACGCGCTCGTGAAGCAGTACACGAAGCTCATGGCCATGAACAATGCCAAGCTCAAGGTGGAAGAAGGTGCGCTGCGTGCCATGGCCAGGCAGGCTATCGAGCGCGGCACCGGTGCCCGCGCCCTGCGCGGCATCTTCGAGAACCTCATGCTGGATGTCATGTACAAAGTCCCCAGCGACAAGAGCATCGACACCGTGACCATCACCGAGGATGTGGTGCTGGGCAAGGCCGAACCGAAAATCAAACGCCGCAAGGCAGCTAAGTAAAACATATGCTGGTACTGGGAATCGAATCGAGTTGCGATGAAACAGCCGTGGCCCTCATGGAGGACACCGGCAGCGGGCAGCCGCAGCTGCTCAGCTCGGTCATCTCCACCCAGATTCCCCTGCACCGCATATACGGCGGCGTGATTCCCGAGCTGGCCTCGCGCAACCACTCTGCCAACCTGCCTGCCGTGCTCCAGGAAGCCCTGGAAAAAGCCAACCGCAGCATCCACCAGGTCGATGTGTTTGCCAGCACCGCCGGTCCCGGTCTGGTGGCAGCGCTGCTGGTGGGCAACACCGCCGCCAAAGCCCTGGCCCTGGCAGCTCACAAACCCTTTGTGGCAGTCAACCATCTGGAGGGGCACATGCTCTCCCCCTTCATCACCCACCCGGCGGGGTTAGTACCGCACCTGGGGCTGGTGGTGAGCGGTGGGCACAGCCTCCTGATTGATGTAAAGGGGTCCGGCAACTACACGCTGCTGGGACGCTCGCGCGACGATGCCGCGGGCGAGGCTTTTGACAAGGTGGCCAAGATGCTGGATCTGCCCTACCCCGGCGGTCCGGAAATTGACAAACTGGCAGAAAAAGGCGACCCGGAGCGTTTCAAGCTGCCGCGCCCGATGATGCACGAGGACCACCTCGATTTTTCGTTCTCCGGGCTGAAGACCGCGGTGCTCTACACCCTGCCCAAGCTGGTAGCCAGTGGCAACCCGCACGACCTGGACGAGCAGACCATGTGCGACCTCTGCGCCGGGGTGCGCCAGGCCATCATTGATGTACTGCTGCACAAAGCCGTCAAGGCCCTGCGCAAGAGCCACCACAAGGTGCTGGCGGTTTCCGGCGGTGTATCCTGCAACAGCGGACTGCGCCGCCAGCTGCAGCAAATGTGCGAGCGCCGCCGCATCGAGCTCATCCTGCCGCCCAACAGCCTGACCACCGACAACGCCGCCATGATTGCCTTCGCCGGCATGCTCCGCGCCAAGGCAGGCGATTTCTCCCCCCTTGATACCCCCGTAGACCCCAACATGAAACTGGCTGGCGTCCAGCTCCGCAAATAACCATGGGATTACGCGAAAAACTCAATGAAATCCTGCCCTCGCTTCTGCCGGATAAGGCCGAAGACGCCATCAAGGGCAAAGAACTGATTGCACGCGTGCGCGCCGTGCTGGGCGATGCCTACTCCGACCACTCCCTGCGCTCGCAGTTCTCCTTCATCGCGCTCGACCCGGATTCCTGCCTGGCGCGCGTGGAGAATGGCCAGGGTTACTACCTGCGCAGCGAAGGAGATTCCCCCAGCCTGCAGAATGTCTTTGGCGGCAATGCCGAGGGCGAAACCATGCTGCACAAGGCCATGGCACTGGCCGTTCGCCTGTATGACACCGCGGGGCAAGGCGTCTTTGTGTACCCGGTGGATGGCGAAGAAAGCTGGGGACACCCGGATCTGGTGGCCGTGCAATGGCCCGCTGGCGCCTGGGATGACGACGGCGCCTACATCATGGAAGAAGCAGGCGATGCGCTCTCCTTCCGCGCCATCTGTGTGGGCTTTGCGGACGACGAGGAAAGCTGCCGCCAGGCATTTTTCCGTGCGCTGGCCTGCGGGCAGTGGGCGCAGGAAAGCGAGCTGCTCCTGCTGCCCGGCGCGGCAAATGAAGACGAGCTGACCGATTTAGCCACGCGCTATGGTGTGGGAATCCGCTGTCTGGATGCCGATGAGGAAGCCCTGGAGGCCATGCCCCGGGCCGATGAAATTTTCCGTCTGAGCACCGATGATGCGCGCACCCTGCTGGCCAGCCTGCCGCAGACCACGCTGGCGCGCCCGCGCCACCGCGAGCTCTCGCCCCGCGCAGCAGCCGCCATGCCGGATACCGCCGTGGTGCTGCAATGGGCCCACGGCTGTGCTGAACGCGGCCGGGTAGAAGCCTTTGAACACCGAGTTGCCGTGAATTGATATGTTCAAGGATTTCCTCCAACGCCTGACTGGCAGACGCGCTAACAGATTGTTCCTGATAGCGGGTGTGCTGCTGACCGGCCTGGCCATATACAAACTGCTGCGCACGGCTATGTATGTGCATGAATCCGTGGTGGTGACCGCTACAGTGACCGATGTCCGCCAGCAGCCGTTTGAATCCACCCTGCAAGCCCTGCAGCACGGCAACCTGGCGCTGGGGGACAGCACCTCCTACCAGCCCATCGTGCGCTACACTGTGCCCAACGGCATGGTAATCAGCCGGCTCATGACCGATGCCGATGATACCGACTACACCATCGGCCAGGAAATCCAGGTCATCACCCCGGAACTGGATCCCAGCCAGGCGCACACCAACAAGTGGAAGTTCATATGGGGCTGGGAATGCATGCAACTGGGTGCGGGTGCAAGCCTGTTGCTGCTCTGGCTCGCGCTGCGCGAGCGCAAACCTGCCACCCCTGCGGCACAGGAAGCCAAACCCAGACGCAAGCCGGCCGCAAAAAAGAAAACCACCAGCAAGAAAAACACCTCCACCACCCCGCGCAAACGAAGCCCGCGAAAGAAGAAACAGGATTAACCTGCCACCGCATGGCTAAGATATATACCAGAATTCCGGAGCAGAATATTCAGCGGGGCGAACGCCTGGTGTACGAGGCCATGGCTCAGCTGCCTGCAGACTGGGTCGTTTTCCACAGTTGCAAGGAAGATTACCTGGAGGACGAGCGTTATGTTCATTACGAGGCCGATTTTGTGGTTCTGATTCCGCAGAAAGGGCTCGTTGTCATTGAGGTAAAGGACTGGCCGCAGATCCGGATTCACAATGGCCGCTGGCAGAGCCGCAAAAATGATGCCGGCAGCTGGAAACCCCACATGCATGCCCCCCTGGAGCAGGCCAACATAGCCCTGCAGAAAATCATGCGCAGCCTGGCACGCTGCGGCTGTCTGCCCCAGGCAGCCCACCGCTGGCCCGAGCACCGCCACATGGCTATTCTCACCCTGGGGAGTCCGGCAGAAGCCGGGATTCACAACCTGCCATTTGATTCGCTCTATCTGTGTGGGGGCGATGCCCTGCACCACCTGCAGGAGCGAATCGAATCACTCTTTGTGCTCAACCAGCCGGAGCGTATGTCCACCCTCCGCGTACAGAAAATAACCGAGGCACTTGCTCCCAGCGTGCGATTTCACATGAGCCTGAGCAACTACCTGCAGGAAATGGACACCGCCTCTGCCAACATCCTGAACATGCTCCCGGCTCTCTATGAAAGCACGGGTGGTATACGCGTCGAAGGATGTGCCGGCACGGGTAAAACCGTCATTGCCTGCGCTGAGGCCGCCCGTCTGGCTGCCGAAAGCCCATGCGATGGCGCGAAGCATGTGCTCATGCTCTGCTTCAACCACGCCATGGCGCACGAGCTGCACCAGCACCCCCTGCTGGCAGAGCAGCAGGAAACACTGCTCATAAGCACCTTTCACGATTTCTGCATCCACCACATCCTGGTTCCCCACGGCTTTGACCACCTGGTCAACTACACGGGGGATGGCGACCGCCTGCCCGATAAAGCCCTGCAGCAGATATTCGAACTGTTGCCCGGCATTCCGCATTATGATGCCATCTTTGTCGATGAAGCCCAGGATTTCCGCGGTATCTGGTGGCAGGTAATCCGGGGGCTTCTCAACCCGGGCGGCAAGCTCTACCTCTTTGCCGATAAGCACCAGGATTTGTACGACCGCTACGACCAGTTGCCGGAACTTGCCACCCGCATACACCTGAATGCCAACCTGCGAAATGCTCACCAGATTGCGGATTTCAGCAGAGCCATGCTTCCGGCCAGCGCCCGGAATATGCAGATACTCCCCCTGAGCGGCGATGGCATCTGCATTGCTCCGCCCGCCGATACACCAGAGGAACGAGCCGCCGCCGTCACCCGTATCATCGAGGAATTACGCCAGAGCAAGCCAGGTATTCTGCCGCGCGATATCGTGGTGCTTTCCCCCTGGCGCACGGTTCACCCGCGATGCAGTCTCCGCCTGGTACCCGGTCTTGCCCTCGCCCCGGCAGACGAGCAGCCGGAGCAGGCAGCCCAGCGCCGTGAGGCCTGTCGCAGCCCGCACGCCACCCGCATTTTCTCCTCCACCATCAAATCCTTCAAAGGGCAGGAAGCCGCCTACATCATCGTCACAGATGTCATCGGCCTGGGGGAAAGCCGCGGTTTTGACATGAAGGAGCTCTACACCGCCTGCACCCGCGCCCGCTACGGGCTCTTCATTGTACCCACCACCACGGGTCAGGAACTTGTCGAACCCTATCTTCACGCACAGGCATGAAATATCTTCTTTTCCTCTGCTGCGCTCTCTGTCTGCTTTCCTCCTGCCGCTACATGTCGCAAGGACCATACAAGAACTACCGCGTCACGAACGATGAAGCCCTGCCCGCCTGCCAGATGCGCAGCGCTGTCTACCAGGGCAGGCGATGAGGTAGTTCAGACGAGCCTCGCCGTTTTGTGAAGAATCATCGTTTACGATTCATTCTCCGCAGACGGCACCGGGGGCAGCACCACCGCCGGACGCTTATACCGGCCATATTTGGGAGATTCCCCATAGCGGTTTGCCTCGCGGCGCGAATCAATCAGCGAGCAGACAAGCAGGAATACCCCGGCCAGCACAATCATGCCGTTCACCCCATAAATCACCACGTCGGGAAGAAGCGGCATCACCAGTATCAACGCAACCTGCAGAACTGCCGGCACCAGCCAGACCAGATACCACTTACCGCTCATGCCAATGTCGTGCAGACGCCGCACATACCAGGGGGAGACAACAATAACATAAACCAGCAGAATGAAGGCAGAAAGCCCGGCGTAGGGCAGGATTTCTCCATAGATGGCCGAGATGGCATCGCCCAGGTGCTCCTCCGGCACACTCAGTTCCCCTCCCTGTTCTACCAGATACAGCTTATCCGCCGCCTCTATGCGCTCCGTATAATATGCCGTGGTCAACCGGTCGCATATGTTGAAAAGGATATTAACCGGAACAATGCGCCCCCAGAATGAGCTGCGCCGCATGCGTCCGGAGTAGCGGCCAGGTTTCGCGGTGGTGGTGGACTCAGTCATGGCAGAGAAAGCGTTCTTTACTTTGAAGAACAGGCTGCACACATTTTGACAGCATTCTGCCAATATGCAAGTCCTTTTCTCCGGTTTGACCGATTTCCGGTCCTTCTTTACCTTCCTGAAATGAGGGCAGACCATTCAGAAACATGCACGAGAGCTGAGAAATGCACGCCCGGAGACAAATCGCGTATCATTTTGCTGGACAACGCGACAGGAGCGATTTATCATCGCGGCAGATGAGCAGAAGGAAACCCCATTTTTATTTCCAGAATCTTCTGGAAATCATGGACACGCTGCGGAGGGAATGCACGCAGGCCGTGAAAGCAGCAGGCCAGGCAGAAGCCTCCGGTCTCACAGCGCGCCAGGAGTCTGCTGTCTCGCAGGTGAAACAAATGCTGGAGGAACACCCGGAGGGCGTATCGCTCAAGGAACTGGCCGGTCGCACCCAGATGACCATAGCCGCCGCCTCGCAACTGGTGGAAACTCTGGTTTCCAAAGGCTACCTGGTGCGCACCCCTGCCCCGGAGGACCGCAGAGCCGTGCGCATCACGCTCAGCGAACGCGGCCATGCCCTCTTCGCCGATGTGTACGAGCTTTTTCACCAGAAGCTGGATGAACGCGCCAAGGCGCTGAGCCCCGAAGAGCTGCATGCCCTTGCCGGTATCGCCCGGAAAATGCAGGCGTGACTCTCCCCCGCGGCATTTGCAGCCGAAGCGGGTGTTCTTTTCAACGGCGCGCTGATGAGCCTGCACATTCCTTCTTGACCAATAAAAAGAATCTGGTAGGATAGAGAGTATGAGACTGAGCTCCTTACTCGCACTGGCCGCATTATCATTTTCACCGCTTGCCGCGCAGGATTTGCAGCAGATTGCCAATTCACTGCCGATACAGCAGCCCTCGGCATCTGCCAAGGCGCTGCCGCTGCCCAAGGTGAAAGGAGTGGAAATTAAGCTGCTCGGCGCCGATTATGAGCAGATTGTAAACCGCAAAGGCCGCATCAGCAAGCCGCTGACCGATACCCCTGTGCGGCTGAGTTTCGAGGTCAGCAAAGGCGACCAGAGAGCCATCAGCCGCGATTATGAAATCACTATTCCCGGCAAAAAGGGGGATGCCTCAAATGCTCAGGCTCCTTATGTTTTCCCGGCTCTGCTGAACTGGAGTCCGGGCAAGGGCGAGTTGGTATGGCCGCAGCGCATCCTGGTATACGGCGCAAGGGAACTTTCCTTCATTCCCGAATTCATCCGCGAGCTCAACGCTGTATTGCCAGGTCAACATGAGGTCATCCGGACAGATTCTCCGAAGAATGCCACCATCATCTTCGAGAAAATAAAAGGCCCGGACGACGAGTCCTACCATCTGCATATCGACAAGAAGCAGGCCCGAATCTCTGCAAGTGCTTCCACCGGGCTCTACTGGGGCACGCGCACCTTGCTGCAAATAGCATCTCAACCCCGCCAGACCCTGCCCTGCGGCTCGGCGTGGGATGCTCCGCGTTATGCCCTGCGTGGCTTCATGCTGGATGTAGGCCGCCTGCCCATCCCCATGGATTACCTCAAGGACGTGGTACGGCTCATGGCATGGTACAAAATGAATGACCTGCAGCTGCACCTGAACGACAACTTCATCTTCCACGAGCACTATGTGGATGCCGGCGAAGACCCGTTCAAGAAGTCATACTCCGCCTTCCGCATGGAAAGCAATATCAAAGGTGCAGACGGCACGCCTCTCACGGCGCAGGATTTGTTCTACACCAAGCGGCAATTTCGGGAACTGGTCCGGTTTGCCCGCGAACGCGGTGTGAACATCGTGCCGGAATTCGATGCGCCGGGGCATGCGCTCTCGCTCACCCGGGTGCGCCCGGATTTAATTTACCAGGGGCCCATGAAACACGAGAAACGCCGCTGCGAAATGCTGGATGCCGCGAATCCCGAAACGCTTTCCTTTGTGAGCAAGGTGTGGGATGAATACCTGCAGGGGAAAGCCCCGGCATTTGAGAATTGCCCGGTGGTGCATGTGGGAGCGGATGAGTTCTTCGGTGCAGCAGAAGATTACCGCAAGTTTGCCGATGGTCTGCTGAAGCATATCCAGAACCGGAAGCACACACCGCGCATCTGGGGCAGCCTGAAAGCCAAGCCGGGCAAAACACCCGTACAGGCAGAGGGGGTGCAGATGAACCTCTGGAGCAAGGACTGGGCCAGCGCCTGGGATTCGGTGAACGCCGGGTACGAGGTCATCACCACCTACGACCGCGACCTCTACGTGGTTCCCTTTGCCGGATATTACCGGGCAGATACGAAACTCAAACATCTTTACGATAACTGGCAACCCAACCAGTTCGGCAACGAAACGCTGCCCGCCGGGCATCCGCAGCTGCTGGGAGCCACCTTCGCCGTGTGGAATGATGAAATTGACCGGCTGCACAAGGGCTATGGCGCCAGCGATATCTGGCACACCATCCGCAGCATGGTGGCCGTGCTTTCCCAGAAAATGTGGGGACAGCCCAAAGCCCCCTTGTGCTACGAATCATTCCAGGCCGCCAGCGAGCACCTGGGGCGCATCCCCTTCTGTGATCCGCTGCACCAGTTTGAGGCCAGCCCCTTCCGCCTGGAACCCGGGCTCACGCCCATACGCCTGCGGAAAGGCTCCATGGGGCCCGAGTACCACCTGACCATGGAGATACTGATGCCGGAGCCCCCCGTGCCGGGCGAAGAACAGGTGCTGCTGGGCTCCCGCCAGGGGCAGTTGCTCGCCGCAGGCAAAGACGGCCGCATCACCCTGCGCCGCAGCGACAGCATCGAGTTCGCCTACAACGCCAGGATTCCCGTGGGCAAGCGCACCAGGCTCGAACTCATCGGCCGCCAGGGCAAGACCGAACTGCTGATAGACGGAGTGAATGCCGGCGAGCCGGAGAACGTGCGCTTCCCGCTGTGCCAGGATAACCGCATGAGCACCTTCATACTTCCCCTTGAATCGCTGGGCAGTTCGTTCAACGGCAAGGTTTTCAGCATCGAGGTGAAGTACCCCCACAACAGTGACGGAAAGTAACAGTCCGCCAGTTCCATACGATGTACCCCTTCTGTGGAGCGATGCGCTCAAAATGCAGAACGATTGAAACCCGAGGAGAACATAAGCACTACCGCCATGTATTTACCGAAAAGCGATACCGACACCGCAATTTTAGCGCACAAAAGCTTGACTAATCATGGGCTGATGTGTAGTATGGTATTCGTACTGGGTGTGCCACAGCCCGAGATATCCCAGGCACCGAAAACCACCTGAAACCTTTTCTTATGTCTAAACAACCAAACCTCCTGGCTCAAGTACGCCAGCACCTCATCAGCCACGGCGAATCCTACCAGTGGGTCACCATGGGGGCTGAGAGCGAAAAGATTGGCCTGGCCTATCTGCCCGTCACCAACACCGAGATTCCCTGCTCGTTCATGTTCACCGAATTGAAGGACCCGTGCAGTCTGGTGTTCGATGTCAACTTTGCCTACCGCATTACCCCGGCCGACCGGGCGGAAGTCAGCATGCTGCTGCTCACGCTGAATGCAAACCTGCCGGAAGGACAGCTGCTTATAGATATGGAAAGCGGCCTGGTATACTATCGTCTCAAGTATGTGGTAACGAATTACAACATCAGCGATGAAGAAATTCTTGCCCAGATCAAGCACATGGAGGATGTAGGTATCGGCATGGCCCACACCTACCCCCGCATCATCATGCAGGAATTCCCCCTCTATTAACCATACCCGACACAACTATAACCGATAGAACCCCATATGTCCCATACAAAACCCTTAGAAGGAAAAGTAGGCATCGTCACCGGCGTAGCCAACCACCGCAGCATCGCGTTCGGTATCGCCAAGGCCTGGCACGAAGCCGGCGCCAAGCTCATCTTCAACTACCAGGGCGAACGCCTCAAGGATGGCGTTATCAAGCTGGTGAAGCAGCACTTCGGCGAGGACACACCCGTCTGCTCTCTGGATGTGACCGATGACCAGTCCATTGCCGATTTCTTCACCTTTGTGGGCGAGCATACCGACCGCGTGGATATGCTGCTGCATGCCATTGCCTTTGCTCCCAAAGCCCCCGGCACTCTTGACGGCCACTTCTCCGATATTCCGCGCGATGCCTGGAACCTCTCCCTGCAGGTATCGGCCTACTCGCTCATCGCGCTTTCCCGCGCCGTAGCTCCGTTCATGACCAATGGCGGCAGCATCACGGCCCTCACCTACTACGCCAGCCAGAAGGTGGTGCCGAACTACAACCTCATGGCCGTTTCCAAGGCTGCCCTGGAAACCAGCTGCAAGTACCTGGCCTATGACCTGGGCCGCCGCGAAGCCCCCATCCGCGTGAACTGCATTTCCGCAGGCCCGGTGCAGACCCTGGCCGCCCGCGGTGTTTCCGGTTTCACCGGCATGTTCAAGGTGTACGAGGAAAGGAGCCCGCTGCAGCGCTCCTGCACGCTGGATGAACTGGGTGCCACGGCCACCTACCTCGCCAGCGATGGCGCAGCCTCCATGACCGGCCAGATTCTCTATGTAGACGGCGGTTATGAAATCATGGGCATGTAAGCCGCATCCCGAATCCCCTCTCTGCCAGCCCCGGTTCTCCGGGGCTGTTTTTTTATTGCAGCGGCAGGCACAAATCCACCACATCGAGCAGGCGCCCCAGCTTGCACCCCACCTGCGGGAAATGCGACACCTGGCAGAACCCCAGCCGCTCATGAAAAGCGATACTGGCCACATTATCCCCGGTAATGCAGGCGATGAGCACCCGGCATCCCTGCTCCCGGCAGCGGGACACCAGCTCCGCCATCAGGCGTCCGCCTATTCCCCGCCTGCGCCATTCCGGGTGCAGATAAATGGTACACTCCCAGGTGTGGGCATAAGCAGCGCGTTCCTTCCAGCGGTGAGCATAGGCAAAGCCCACCACCTGGCCCGCTTCCTCGCACACCAGATACGGAAACTCCGCAATCGTCTGCACCACCCGCTCGCGCATCTGCGCCACCGACAGTGGCTCCGTTTCAAACGAAATCACCGTTTCCCGCACATAATAGTTGTAAATATCTGCAACAGCAGCGGCATCATCTGGACTGGCCGGGCGTATCTTCATCATCTTCTTTACCATACAAGAAAGCCCGAGGCGTTTACCTCGGGCTTTCGGAGCATCCCCACGCGGATTCGAACCGCGGTTCTATGACTGAGAATCATATGTCCTAACCCCTAGACGATGGGGACTTTTATGATGCTCGCAGCTTGGCTGCGCGCGCATTATACACATCCACCCCCGCAGCGTCAAGACCAAATTGACAAAAAAATCATTTTTTATCAATTTTATTCAGCATGCACCAGAAAAAGCTTGCGCGATGCGGGCATATTACGCTAGTATCACCCCAGCACGCACCAAGCCTGCAACACCTCCGGATGGGTGGCAGAGCGGTTGAATGCAGCGGTCTTGAAAACCGCCGAAGGCTAATACCTTCCGTGGGTTCGAATCCCACCCCATCCGCGCCGATAAAGGAAAATCCCCCGCGCATCAGCATGCGTGGGGGATTTTATTTAAGCTCCAAAAGCCGGAATGGCCGGCAACGCCAGGCCTTCACTTGATGTAAAAACGCTGGAGGAAGGAAGGATTAGCTTCCTGGTACAGCTTTTCAGCCAGAGAATCCGCCAGTTCAATCAACTTCTGCTCCAGATTGCACAGGAAGGGAGACACGCGGTTAATGTGCCCGGTGCCGGCATAGTTGGTGCAGCCGCAGGTATTCAGGCAGCGGTGCCGCAGCTCGCAAAGACGGCATTCCGGCGTGGCATTGCCCCGCGTTGCAATGAAATAGGCCTGCTTTGCGCGGTCGATTCCCTGGTGCACATCTCCAAAAGTAATCTGGGGATCATCGCCCACCCCCACCATGCGGGAACAGGGAAAGAAGTGACCATCTACCGAGACAGCAAGCTCCTGCTCACCAATGGTGCAATGGGTACAGGCCGAGTCCTCGTCCCGGAACGCACTCCATATCTTGCCCTCGATATTTTCCTCGCGTATGGGGTTGCCCTCGCGGTAGGATTCCAGCATCTTTTCCTGCAATGCCTCCAGCTGCAGGCACAGGGAATCAAACTGCGCATCGCTCCACTCGCTCCAGTAGTCGAAATTCAGCCCCACCACGCCGCGATAATGCTCGTTCAACCACTGCACGCCCTCGCAGAGGAAATGGTGATTCGCCGGATTCACCACACAGATGACCCGGCTGCGTAATTCGGGGAATTCCCCTATAAGGGCCAGCGCCCGCGCCACGGCGGCGTGGCTCCCCTGCCCATCGGCATAGCGGCGGTTCACGTTGTGCATCTCCGGCGAACCATCCACCGATAGGCCTACCAGGAAATCCCGCTCCGCCATCCAGGCCAGTCGCTCCCGGTTCAGCAGCGTTCCATTCGTGGTAATGCCATAGCGAGCCGCCACGCCCAGCTCGGCAGCGCGGCGCGCCATATACTCGTAGCAATGCCGGAGCAAGTCCCACTCCAGCAAGGGCTCGCCGCCAAAAAAGCTCACATCCACCCCACGCCCGGTGCGCAGAGCTTCTGCCAGCCCGGCTTCCATGCCCAGCTCGGCAATCTCGCGGGTCATGGCGTGCGCATACTTGCGCCCTGCGTAGCAATAGGCGCAACGCAGGGTGCAATCATGCGTGAGACACAGGGTCAGCTGCAGAGTCTCTCTCACCGTGAGGCTCGTTTCTTACCCGGCAGGGGTTGATTAGCTCTGGCGCGCCCGGGAATCAGCTGTTTATCGTGGTTCCGGCGCATATGCAGAGGAGCCTTACCCCCCAGACGCTGCGGACGGGTGGTTTCACTCTTTTCAAGCTGCTTTTCCGCAGGCACGATGCACACCTCCGGCGGAAGCGGAAGCACTCCTCCCTGTTGCTGTTGTTGCTGACACCCCGCCAGCACCACAGCGACAGCCATAGGGTACAAGAGTTTCTTCTTCCGGGTAGCTGGTGTGATTTTCATGAGCCGATGCGATTTATTTGTCACCCTTGGTGGGTTCGATGATAATCACGCCACCCATAGCCTGGAGAGGCTCCCCGCCCAGGCGCTGCTGCTGTTGCTGCTGCTGGCAGCTTGAGAGCACGGCACTGCCAATCACTGCGGCGGTTGCCAGCGGATAAATGAGCTTTTTCTTCTGATTTGCAGGTTTGATATCCATGCCCTTATGCTATCACAACCGCCCCCCTGCTACAAGTCCAAACATCGAGCCGCGCACCAGAATTCTCCAGTGCGCAGCTCTTTTGTATGCAATTACGTTATTACCGACTTAAATCTCTTATTTACCCAGCGCGGCGCTCCGGGTTTCAGCCTTGAACCCAGGCACTACCTTGCCTTCTGCTGTCACCAGCAGGCCACCCGTGGCCTGCAAGTCCAGCAGCTCCTCCTCGCTCATGGTCTCACCCTTGGTGGGTTCGATGACAATCACGCCACCCATAGCCTGGAGAGGCGCCCCGCCCAGGCGCTGCTGCTGGCAGCTTGAGAGCACGGCACTGCCAATCACTGCGGCGGTTGCCAGCGGATAAATGAGCTTTTTCTTCTGATTTGCTGGTTTGATATCCATGCACTTATGCTATCAGAACCGCCCCCCTGCTACAAGTCCGAACATCGAGCCGCGCACCAGAATTCTCCAGTGCGCGGTTCTTTTGTATGCAATTACGTTATTACCGACTTAAATCTCTTATTTACCCAGCGCGGCGCTCCAGGTTTCAGCCTTGAACCCAGGCACTACCTTGCCTTCTGCTGTCACCAGAATAGGGCGCTTCACCAGCAGGCCATCCGTGGCCAGCAAGGCCAGCTGCTCCTCCTCGCTCATGGTCTTGAGCTGCTCTGCCAGATTCAGTTCGCGATACTTCACACCGCAGGTATTGAAGAACTTCTTCAGCGGAACGCCGCTTGCCTGCCACCAGCTGCGCAGCTCCTCCGCACTCGGGTTCTCTTCGGCTATGTGACGGTCGGCAAACTCCACCCCCTGCTCGCTCAGCCATTTCTTTGCCTTCTTGCAGGTCGTGCACTTCGGATATTCGATGAATGTCGTGTTCATGGCCGCACTTTAGAATAATTCCATTTTAATTGCAAGCAAAAAAGTAGGAATTGACAATTTTTTTTCATTTTTCGGAAAAATGGGAGATATTTTCCTTGCCAGATGGGAAAAGGTGTGTATAATTCCTGCACCATGACCCGCAAAGGTGGTATCAACAAGACACGTAAGGCCGTGGCCAAGCGTTTCAAGGTGACCGGCACGGGCAAGGTTCTGCGTCGCAAGCAGGGTAAGCGTCACATTCTCCAGAAGAAGTCCAGCAAGCGCA
>JAZOTC010000015.1:0-4868 GCA_045657445.1 Akkermansia sp.
TTCTCCGGTCTGGCTGGTTTCATCGGCATGAAGACGGCTACCTACGCCTCCGGCCGCGTGGCTCAGGCCTGCCGTGATGAGAAGGACGGCCTCAACAAGGGCCTCCAGCTTGCCTTCCGTTCCGGCGCTGTGCTGGGTCTCACGGTGGTAGGCTTCGGTCTGCTCGATATTTCCGCCTGGTATCTGATTCTGGACAACACCGGTCTGGTGGCCGCTGAAGGCATCAGCCGTCTCACCCAGATTACTACCATCATGCTGACCTTCGGTATGGGTGCCTCTCTGCAGGCTCTGTTCGCCCGTGTGGGCGGCGGCATCTACACCAAGGCTGCCGACGTAGGCGCCGACCTGGTAGGTAAGACTGAATACCACTTCAACGAAGACGATCCCCGCAACCCCGCCACCATCGCCGACAACGTGGGCGACAACGTGGGTGACGTAGCCGGCATGGGCGCTGACCTTTACGAATCCTACGCTGGTTCCATTCTGGCCTCTGCCGCTCTGGGTGCAGCCGCTGCTGCCACCGCCGGCTGGGCATACGAAACCGGTCTGCAGCTTGTCATGGCTCCCATGATCATCGGCGCTATCGGCGCTCTGCTTTCCGTCATCGGTATTTTCCTGGTGCGCACCAAGCCCGAAGCCAACCAGACCCAGCTCATGGCTGCTCTGAACTTCGGCATCAATGTTTCCGGCGTGCTTATCGCCCTGGCTGCCGCCGCCGTCCTCTACGTACTCGGCATCGAGAACTGGCTGGGTCTGTGGGGTTCCATCGTCATCGGTCTGGTGGTGGGTATCGCCATCGGCAAGGTGACCGAATACTACACCTCTTTCGAGTTCAAGCCGGTGAAGTTCATTGCAGAGAACGCCACCACCGGTCCCGCCACCGTAATTATCTCCGGTATCGGCGTGGGCATGATTTCCACCTGCTGGCCGGTGCTCTTCATCGTGCTGGGCACCATCGGCGCCTACCTCTGCGCTGCTGGTGAGTGGACCTTCTCCGCTCAGAACATGAGCATGGGTCTCTACGGTATCGGTATCGCCGCCGTGGGTATGCTTTCCACCCTGGGTCTTACCCTGGCCACGGACGCTTACGGCCCCATCTCCGACAACGCCGGCGGTAACGCCGAAATGAGCTCTCTGGGTGACGACGTGCGCAGCCGCACCGACGCCCTGGACGCCCTGGGCAACACCACCGCCGCCACCGGTAAGGGCTTCGCCATCGGCTCCGCCGCCCTCACCGCTCTGGCACTTCTTGCCTCCTACATCGAGGAGCTCAAGATTGCCGCCCTGCACTACGGTGAAACCTTCAAGACCAGCTTCTTCGGCGAGCAGGTGCTCAACAGCGCCGATGTTGCCAAGATGAACATCGCCGAGTTCATGGCTGCGTTCGACGTAACCCTCATGAACCCGAAGGTGCTGCTTGGTATCTTCATCGGCTCCATGCTTTCCTTCCTGTTCTGCGGTCTCACCATGAACGCCGTGGGTCGCGCCGCCAAGAGCATGGTGGAAGAAGTGCGCCGCCAGCTCAGCGACAAGGACGTATTCGAAGGCCGCAAGAAGGCCGACTACGCCCGCTGCGTGGCTATCTCCACCCAGGGTGCCCAGCGTGAAATGGTTGTGCCCTCCATGATTGCCGTTATCGTGCCCATCGCCACCGGTCTCATCATGGGTGTTCCCGGTGTGTTCGGTCTGCTGGCTGGTGGTCTTGCCGGTGGTTTCGTACTGGCAGTATTCATGGCCAACTCCGGCGGTGCCTGGGATAACGCCAAGAAGTACATCGAGACGGGCGATGCCCCCTACTGCGGCAAGCACACCGCTGTGCACGATGCCTCCGTGGTGGGTGACACCGTGGGTGACCCCTTCAAGGATACCTCCGGTCCCTCTCTGAACATCCTCATCAAGCTCATGAGCATGGTGTCCATCGTGACCGCCGGTCTCAACATCGCCTTCTCTCTGCTGTAAAGCTCAGAAGCGATAGAGCAAATCATCAGAAAGCCGCTTTCCGCGCAGGAAAGCGGCTTTTTTGATAATTTCCTTCACACACGCGCGTATTTCTTAAGAAGTGATGATGGATTCTCCTTGCAAGCCACGCGGGGGTATGCTAGAGTATCAACAATCCAAACACCAGCGAATCACACACACCATGGATAAACTCATCGTAGAAGGCGGAACCCGGCTCAGCGGCTCCGTCAATATCAGCGGTTCCAAAAACGCGTCTCTCCCCATTCTTGCTGCTGCCCTGCTCACTGATGAGCCCGTGCGCATCTCCCGCGTGCCGGATGTTTCCGACACCAACTACATGCTTCAGATTCTCAGCCAGCTGGGTTGCTCAGTAGAGCGCTCCAGCGGCACCGTGCGCATCGAATCCCCCGAGGGCATCTCCCACAAGGCTTCCTACGAACAGGTACGCAAGATGCGCGCCTCCATCTGCCTGCTGGGGCCGCTCATGGCCCGCATGCAGAAGTGTGTGCTTCCCCTGCCCGGCGGCTGCGTTATCGGCGACCGCCCGGTGGATTTGCACATCCGCGGCATCAAGGCGCTGGGCGCCCGCGTGCAGGTAAAAGGCGGCAACCTGGTTATCGATGCCCCGAACGGCCTCATCGGCACCACCATTGATATGCGCGGCGACAGCGGCCCCACCGTGCTGGGCACAGACAATGTGATGATGGCCGCCGTGCTGGCCAAAGGCACCACCGTCATCGAATCCGCCGCCCGCGAACCCGAGGTGGTGGACCTCGCCAATTTCCTGAACAAGATGGGCGCCCGCATCGAAGGCGCAGGCTCCCGCACCATCACCATCCACGGCGTGGAGAAACTGCACGGCTGCGAGCACACCGTCATCCCCGACCGCATCGAAGCCGGCACCTTCATGGTAGCCGCCGCCATGGTGAGCGATGGTCTCATGATCAACCGCGTGTACCGCCCGCACATGAAAGCCATTTCTGATCTGCTGGTGGAATGCGGCCACCGCGTCGAATACAACGAGGACGGCACCTCCGTATTCGTTGCTCCTGGCGAGAACCCGCGCAGCGGCAAGATTCTTACCAATCCCTACCCGGAATACCCCACCGACATGCAGGCACAGATGACGGCGCTCTTTGCCCTCACCCCCGGCATCAGCGTGGTGAAGGACACCATCTTCCCGCAGCGCTTCATGCACTGCTCTGAGCTCAAGCGCATGGGTGCCAACATCAAGGTGGACAGCGGCACCGCCATCATCACCGGTGTGAGCGGCCTCTCCGGCGCCCCGGTCATGGCCAGCGACCTGCGCGCCAGCGCAGCCCTGGTGCTGGCCGCCCTGGCAGCCGAAGGCACCACGGAAATCCACCGTCTCTACCACATCGACCGCGGTTATGAGATGCTGGATGAAAAGCTCATGATGCTGGGCGCCAAGGTCAAGCGCGTGCGCGACCTGGAACAGGAACCGGCCGAGGAAAACTAACTCCGGGAAACAACCTTCACTATCCGGATGAGGTGGCAACCACCTCATCCGGATTTATTCTTGACGCCTTACAACTCCTGACTTAGAATAAATCCGCGTCTATCTCTCTCTTTCTACTCATGAACAGACTTCTTCCCCGTCTCCTCATACTCGTGCTGCTTGTATACCTGTGGCCAGCCACACTGCACGCCGAACCAGACCAGAACCCCGCCATCCCCGCCTATATCGAGAAAAACAAGCACAAGCACGATATCATCCTGCAGACATCCAAACGGAAGAAAAACATCAAGGTATACTTTATCTACAATCAACTGACTACCTATAACACCACCAAAATCAAAGCCTACACCGATTTTCTCTTAGAGGCTTCCAAAAGGCTCCAGCACACAGAAGCAGAACTTATCATCTGCTTCTCCATGACGCCGGAGGATATAGACTTTTTCAACAAAAACAACGAGCACGGCACACTCGAACGCCAGATCAAACAGTGTGGGGTGAAAGGCATATTCATCAACACAAACGAAGAAACCGCCAGCGAATCATTTCTGGAGCTCCTCGAAAATAACGAGCGTTATTCCACCTCCGACATTTTCGCCGTTGATGCCAGCGGCACCACCCTGGCAACATTCGATTACACACGCGGCAGCATCGTCATGAAAGATGCGAAAACCCACAAGGCGAGAGCCCTCAGGAGCACCCCCCGCAACATCGGCCAATGGCAAGGCGAGGCCATGCTTGCTTCCTACAAAACACTGATTCATACCGTTATCCGGCAGGAAGAAGCACAAAAAAGAGAACGCAAGGAGCAGGAAGCCCAGGAAGAAATGGAAGCAGAAAGAGAAAAACAGGCGGCCCGGGAACAGAAGCGCAAAAAAAGTCTCCCCAAGTGGAAGCGAGTCCCGACCAGCAACTAATCTACACTCGCATTCGCAACAATCACCCCATACCCCCGAAGCCCGCCCGACACGCGGGCTTCTTTGTGGCTTCATGGCAGCATAAAAAAGCTTTACGTGTTGACTTTTGGGCAGAATGGGCGTAGAATGGCGCGCGTATGACCACAAACGCCAAGAGCTACAAAGACACCATCTTCCTGCCGGACACCACGTTCCCCATGCGTGGTGATCTCACGACCAAGGAGCCGGCACGTCTGGAAAAATGGGAGAATGAAAAGCTCTACGAGCGAATTACCACGCGCCGAAAGGCGCAGAATGCCCCCCGCTTCGTGCTGCACGACGGTCCTCCCTTCGCCAATGGCGATGTGCACATGGGCACCGCACTGAACAAGGTGCTCAAGGACCTCATCGTCAAGAGCAAGACCATGGCAGGCTACTACGCACCCTTTATCCCCGGCTGGGACTGCCACGGCCTGCCCATCGAAGCCAAGGTAGTCAAGGAATTCCAGGGGCTCGAACCCGCTGAAATCCGCCGC
>JAZOTC010000016.1:0-18099 GCA_045657445.1 Akkermansia sp.
GGCTCCGTTATGGGGCTGGGTGCTGCGGAAGGTGGCGGTACGGCCGGGGCTGCTGGTTTCTCCTCATTATCAAACAAGGCATACAGAACGCCGCCGCACGCAAGGCTCAGCACTATACCTGCACTCACCATGGGTATGTAAGTGGTTCTGACGCTTTCGGGGGCAGGGGGTGCCGGTTCGGAATGAGGCGTGCGTAAAGGCAGAGCTGTTGGCAGAGATGCGATTGTCTCCGGCGTGCATGAGGGGATATCTGGCGGCAGCGGGGGGATTACCTCTTGCAGCGGAATTGGCTGTAAATCCGGCAGCGGCGGGACAGATAGTGCGACGTCTGGCACTACAGGCGCCTGCAACGCACGGTTGATGCGAATTTCTGTATACCCCGAGGTGGGTACAATACCCTTAGCTTGTTGCTCTGGAGAAATACAGACCAGCGGGCAGATTTTGCGGCTGACTGTGCTGGCATGAGCGGTGATGAATCCCAAGCCCCAGCCGAGGTCGGTGCGCTGCATCATGGCTTCGTGCAGCAGGTTCAAGGTGTCCCGGATGGTGCTCGTTTCCGGAAGTATGATATTGGCTCCGTCGGCGGTTTCTTTGGTGTCGAGCCAGTAACGGTTATTGGCATCTCCCGTAAAGTAAGCCCACGCATCTCCCTGCATGCTGGCTGGCTGAATCTGCTGGAATGTTTCCTCATACCAGCGTGGAAAATCCTGCCATTCCGTCAGCCACTGGCATTGCAATGCCGCCATAATGGCGGCAGGCGTTGTTTGCAGCATGAGCGGCAGGGTGGAGTCGTCTTGCAGCAAAACCCAGTGGTGCGCTATATGATTGGTGCGCCTGGTGTAATCTACGCCACAATCCCCGATCCGGGTGAACGCGTGGTACACCAGGTTGCCCATGGCGAAGCTGCTATACAGAAAGTAAGCATCCACGCCTGCTGCCCGGTCGAACCCACTGAGTCGCTCCAGATACGAAACCAGGGGCTGCGGAAGCTGTCGCGAACGCGCCACTGTGCCAAAGCCTGTTTTGCCTGCTTCCAGCAGGCGTGGGGCACTTGTGTAGACAAGCTGGTACATGGGGCGCACGTTCCGTGGGTTATATGGTCTGGATGAAGTCCGGTGCAATCTGACTTATCATCCACAGCGTGGGCTCGCATACATAACGCGGGTTGATGCGCGTAGGATCCGGCCCGATGCGGGTAATACCGGTCAGCGGGTCGTCGAATGTTTCGGGCGAAACACCCAGCTGCGATACGGCAAAATAGCACACATTGCTGGAGATGCTTTCTGCCGTGGCGCAGATGGCCGGATTCATCTTCATGAGCAGGCTGCGCAGACGCTCAGAGTTGGCCTGCACGTTGGCTCGAATGAGTTTTCCCTGGGCTGAAATCGGGAGCAGGGGCTTGCCTCCGCCTTCCGGGGTAGAGAGGTAATCCTCCCAGAGGTCACACTTGCCGATGATGATGGCGAAGGGTGTATCAAGCTGTTCGCCCGGGGCAATGTTAAGAATAGAGGCAATGCGCGATTCCGTTTCGGCCATGATGATGGCCTGCTGGTCCAGCAGGCGGCCATCTGCCTGCAGCTGGGGATCCTGCCGGTTGGTGATGATTTTGCGGAAATTGGGGCTGGTGGTGGGGTCAAACAGGAAGAATAACCCGGATGCTACGGCTACGTGCATGGCACCGGGAGAGTCTTCGTTGTTGCGCCCTGGCTCAAAGTGTTCACCGGCATTGTCATAAAAGACAAAGGAAATGGGAGGTGTTTTGCTTCTTGCTTTCGAAGCGTTGAATATGAAAGGTTTGGGGAGCTTGACAGTGCGCCCGTGGCGGTGAAAATCTTCATACAGCGCACCTTCCAGGTCGGTCTTGGAAAGATACGCCTGCTCCGGGGTGGCGGAGGTAAACAGGCGGTTGCTTACATCGTTGAGCTGCGAGTTCCCCGCCGGATCTGCATCTCGCCAGGCAATGCCGAATTCCGGCGCTACCCGGTAGGTCATTTAGAAGCAAGGTAATAGGACTTGCCCGAGGAAGGCGCGCCGATGATGGAGAATATCCGGGAGTCCATTTCCAGGAAACGGGGCGGCAGTTTGTACCGGCAGTGCGGGCAGGCTGTGTGCATGCAGGGCATGCCTTTTTCATCGAGAGCCTGACCGCGGCTGTTAAACTGCGTCGCAAAGAAGCGTTTCATTTCATGGCGTCCCAGAACAGGATCGCCCATGAGATCCGGGTGGCTGGCAATGCTCATGACATCACCTGCGTCAAACCGCAGCCAGCACACCGGGCAGAGGTACTGCCCGTTGTATTCATCGATGGTGTCACCACCGGAAACCATGGCTGCTTCTTGTGGCTGTGTCTGCACGGCTTGTGCCGATGGTATGGCCGTTTGCTGGGGAATGGGGGGTGGCGTGTTCTGAGCTCGTGCCATGGTGCAGAATTCGCTCAGGGTGCATACGCCGTTCTGCATGCCTTTCATGGTCACCCAGGTGGTGGCGGGCAAATTGTCTGCCGCAGCGAGCAGTTTGCGCACGGAGGTGGGGCCTTGCCATGCATTGGCCGTTGCATCAAAATAAAACCATTCGTTGTGGTTGCAGGCTTTGTAGATGGCGTGCTGGTGCTCAGGTGGAGTGCAGCTGAAAAGAAGCTGGAACAGTCCTCCATTGCTGCTGATCAGGATGCCCTGTTCCGGCGCGATGGAAAAAGCAGAGTTTCCCTTCCTACCGTTGATGGTGTATTCGCGTTTCGGGTAATACGCGCATTGCCCGTCGTGAACCACGACAACACCTGCCAGCCCTTGATTCATGGTCGGGATTTTTACATTGGCATCGTAGCTGTTGCCTATGTTGACAGGATTCGATTGCCCGATGTGAAATTCGCCAGAAGCGCAATCGTATATGTATAAGTAGTTCATGAGGCTTATTGAGTTTTAAAAAATCTTATAGAAACGCAAGAAATTCAGAGTCGTTGTATGCAGGTAGAAGAACTGTGGGAGAGTATAGTGTTTCATCCACGGCAGGGATGCCTGCCTTTTACGCGATGGCATAATGTGAGAACGTTCAGGCAGACGACACGCACGCAGTATATCGCATTTTCTATGCGATAGCAAGTAGTGATTTCGATAAAGGTATTTTTTTTGACGCAGTGTCTTTTCTTGCTCCCTTTTTATTTCGCTGTGAATTTCTCAATCATCAGAAATGGAAACTTTAAGAAGTAATCAAAAGAAATTTTATTGGGCAGATAGGAAGCAGCAATAGTCTCTATCACTCCCTTCGGCCCTTGCTTCTTCCTGTTGTGAAATGTCAGCAACAGCGTGAAAAATCAACATGTTGCAGCGCTGTTTCCAAAAAAAACGGTGGTATAATCGCCGCCTGCTATCTATTGAGGAGCAGCTTGTTGAGCTTCTCTCGCATGTAATCGTAGTGCTCCTGCCCCTCGGGCTTGCACACGTTGTCCTGTGCATAGATTTCCAGCACGGCGAGCTCGGCACCGCTGGCATCCAGGAAAATGTAGTGGTCTTCGGTGCAGAAGGTGCCAACCACATCGAAATTATGGAAAACGAGCTGCAGCCACTCCGGCGCAGTAGCCCAGCGCGCGAAGAGCTGGCGCATCCCATCGCTGACGGGTACGGGCGGCAGTGTTTCCTCGGTGGTTTCCGTGCACCAGTGGTCATCATTGGCCGCGCGGATGCGCTTCACCTGTACCTGCGCGGCCTGCTGCATGGCTTGTTGAATCCGGGCTCGTTCATCTGCGCCGATGCGCCGGCCCGCCACAATGGGGGCATCGTATACATAGCCCTTCTCTGCGTTTTCGGGGTAGAGCTCCTCCGGGTGCAGAGGAACTTTCCCTTCGCGAAGAACCGTTTCTTCGTAATGCTTCCATTTGAGGCTGCGCTCGCTTTGGAGACAGGCGGTGAACAGCAGGCTGGTGAGGATAAGGAAAAGAACTCTCATATCTGTTGCGGTGATTGTAACAAAAAAAATATCAATGTCTAGCGTTTTGTTGTAGCCGCCTGGCGGATGCGCGTGTGCAGTTTTTCCGGGGTGATGGTGGAGAAATGCATTTTCGGCAAGGGGGTGCCGCGAAGCTTGGTGCTCAGGTTGAAGTTCAGGCGGGTGATGAGGCGGTCGTTCCAGAAATCGGCATGCAGGTCGATGTGCTCGGGCGCTATGGTGCAGATAAGCAGTTGCAGCAGGCGAGCCAGCATTTCTTCTACCAGGGTGTGGTCGGCGTAGTCCAGCGATTCCCACTCGGTGGGCAGGGGGAGCAGGTGCAGCAGCGGGCAGGGGGTGACGATGCCATGGTGCTGCCGGGCGCCTTGCGGGCCCCGGCCTTTCTGCAGCAGAAGGGTGAGGGTGTTTTCCCGCTCGCCAGCCAGGGCTTCCGCTGCGTAGAATTCCTGCACCTGGCAGGGGTGGCGTTGTTGCAGGTGGGCCTGCATGGTGCTGCCCAGCCCCGGGGGCAGGCAGATGCGGTGCAGCTTGTGGCGCCGGGCGGCGGCATCCAGCCACTCATCCAGGCTTTCGGCGTGCATCTGCACAAATCGGGCCTGCCTTTCCTCGATGATATGCCCTTGCAGATTCAGCAGCTCAAAATGCAGCAGGGTGCAGTGCGCCTCCGGCGTGGCGCTGATGAGGGCTACTGCGGCGTGTTGCGGGTTGAAGTGGTAGACCCGCACGGGACGCCCGCCGCCGGAGGGAATGGTGTCCCCCCGAAGTAGCACGCCCTCCTGCTCCAGCGCTGCGACGGCGGCGTTGGTGCTCACCAGGCTCAACCCCAGCGCGGCCGCCAGCTGCGGCCGCGTGGCGCTGCGCTGCTGCTGCATATACCGGGTAATTCTGGCTTTGGAATTCATAACTTTATAAGGCTTCCTAAGAAAGTATAGGAAATTTTCTGAAAATAGCAAGCATTATTTCATAGTGAGATGTTTACGGTTCAGGATGGGGGCGGGGAGGCGGTGGCAAAAAGGACAAAAACTCGACATTGGCGGGTCTGTCTGGTACTATTACTCTAACCACACAGAGAACACGATTATGAAATACATCTTTGTAACTGGCGGTGTAGTATCCTCCCTGGGTAAAGGTCTTGCAGCGGCATCCATCGGCACGCTGCTGGAGCATTGCGGTCTGGAGGTGACCATGCAGAAGTTTGACCCGTACCTGAACATCGACCCGGGTACCATGAGCCCCTATCAGCACGGTGAGGTGTATGTGCTGAACGACGGCGCCGAGACAGACCTGGACCTTGGTCACTACGAGCGCTTTGTGCATTGCGAGCTTTCCCGCCTGAACAACCTGACCAGTGGCAAGGTGTTTGAACGTGTGCTGGAAAAAGAACGCCGCGGCGATTATCTGGGCAAGACGGTGCAGTATATCCCGCACGTGACCGATGAGATTAAGCAGCGTCTCTATGACCTGACCGAAAAGAATAAGAACTGCGATGTGATTATCACGGAAATCGGCGGTACGGTGGGTGATATTGAAGGTTTCCTGTTCCTGGAATCGCTGCGCCAGTTCAGCCAGGAAGTGGGCCGCAACAACTGCTGCTTTATCCACGTGACCCTGCTGCCCTACATTAAGGCTGCGGGCGAGACCAAGACCAAACCCACGCAGCAGAGTGTGGCCAAGCTGCGCGAAATCGGTATCCAGCCGGATATGATTGTGTGCCGTACCGAGATGGACAACCTTACCGAGGAAGAAAAGCGCAAGATTGCCATGTTCTGCAACGTGCCGGCTTCCAATGTGGTGGCTTTCTGCGACGTGAAGCACAGCATCTACGAATGCCCGATTGACCTGGGCCGCGACAAGGTGGACCGCATCGTGACTGATGTGCTGGGTATCACTGTTCCCAAGCCCAAGATGGACGACTGGCAGAAGTTTGTGGGGCGCGTGATTCACCCCTCCCACAGCGTGCGCATCGCGGTGGTGGGCAAGTACATTTCCCTGCAGGACGCCTACAAGTCCATTTACGAAAGCTTTACGCATGCCGGCGCGGCGAATGACTGCCGCGTGGAGGTGGTTCGCGTGGATGCCGAAGCTCTGACCAACGGCTCCTGCGAGGAGATGATTGGCAAGGTGGACGGCATTCTGGTGCCCGGTGGTTTCGGTGACCGCGGCGTGGAAGGCAAAATCAAGGCCGTGCAGTATGCCCGCGAGAACAATATCCCCTTCCTGGGTATCTGCCTTGGCATGCAGGTGGCCGTCATCGAGTTTGCCCGCAACGTGCTGGGCCATGCCGATGCCAACTCCACCGAGTTCAATAAGGACAGCAAAGCCCCGGTGGTCTGCCTGCAGGAGGAGCAGAAGCACATCGAGAACATGGGCGCCACCATGCGCCTGGGTGCCTACCCGGCTCACATCAAGCCCGGCACGCTGTGCAGCAAGCTTTACGATGGTAAGGAGGTCATTTCCGAACGCCACCGCCACCGCTATGAGTTCAACGCCGACTACCGCGAAGAGGTGGAGAAGGGCGGCATGGTGATTTCTGCCGTGAACGATGAGCATGGCCTGGTGGAAGTGGTGGAGCTTCCCTCGCATCCCTTCTTCATTGCCTGCCAGTACCACCCGGAATTCCAGAGCCGCCCGAACAGTGCTCACCCGCTGTTCTCCGGTCTGGTGGCAGCTGCGCTGGAAGCCCAGCAGGCATAAGTCGAACCCCTGTACGAGTTGGCATAATGATACATTAACCTGTCAATAGGGAGATTTGGCGATTTTGAATGGAGAATGTAGAATGTTGAGTGTGAACCTTACCCGCGCCGCTGGCGCGGCCGATAGGCAGCTGCGCCGGCAACTCAATACATTCTGCATCCGGAATTCAGAATCCTGCATCCCTGAGTCCCGGGTTTGTGATGCTTTTCTTCATTGTGCCGTCGCGTAACCCCCTTTTAATCCCGGCGGTGGGCGCTCAGATGCCCGCCGCCGCTTTTTCGCGATACGATGATTGATATACTGGTAGTTCTGGCGTATTTCTGCGCCATATTCGGCATCGGCCTCTATGTGGGGCGCAAGCAGGAAAGCCTGGAAAGCTATGCCCTGGGCAACCGCAATCTGCCCTGGTGGGCTATTCTGGCTTCCATTCTGGCGGCGGAAATCAGCGCTGCCACTTTCCTGGGCGCGCCGGGCGAGGGCTTTGCCCTGCGCAATTTCACCTATGCCCAGCTGGCCATTGGCACGATTCTGGGGCGCATCATCGTGGGGCGGTTGTTCCTGAAGCCGTACTACCAGTACAATGTGGTATCCATTTACGAGTATCTGGAGAAGCGTTTCGGGCTTACTACCCGGCGCTGGGCCAGTATTACCTTCCTTATCAGCCGCGTGCTGGCCAGCGGCACCCGCCTGTTCTTTGCGGGTATTCTGCTGGTGATTGCCTATATGATGGTGACCGGTCAGGAGAGCGCCGGGCAGGTGGAAACGGTGGTGATTTATATTGCCGCGCTCACCTTCATCACCATTGCCACGGCGGTATATACCACGCTGGGCGGGCTCAAGGCCGTGGTGTGGACCGATGTGCTCCAGGCTTCTATTCTGGCGATTTCCCTTGTTACGACCATCGGGGTGCTGCTTTTCAGCATCAAGGCCGATGGCAGCTGGTGCGCCGCCTGGGATGCCATCTGCTACCACCTGGGCAACAAGGATTATAACCCTTGCGAAATCAAGAACCTGAAACCCTGGGCATTCTTTGATCCCGGCCTCACCGGGCAGGGGCTGCTGGCCGATATCAGGAATATCCTCAGCAGCGAGTACACCCTGTGGAGCGCGGTGCTGGGTTCCACCTTCATCACCATGGCTACGCATGGCACTGACCAGGACATGGTGCAGCGCATGCTGGCCGCGCCCGATAGCAAGAAGGGCGCCCGCGCGGTGATTCTCTCCGGGCTCATGGATATGCCCATTGTGCTGGTGTTCATTTCCTGCGGCATGCTGCTGTTCGTGTATTTTGCGCAGAATGGCATCACCCCGCCGGAGAAGCAGATTGAAATCTTCCCATGGTTTATCATTCACTGCCTGCCGGCGGGGGTGCGCGGGCTGCTGGTAGCTGCTCTGCTGGCCACGGCCATGGGCTCGCTTTCCACTGCGCTCAATGCGCTGGCCACTACGGCGACGCGTGACTGGTATGTGGATGTATTCCACCCGCAGGCCGGGCAGGGCGAGCAGCTGCGCGCTGTGCGCTGGCTCACGGTGTTCTTTGCGGTGCTGCTCATTGTGGTGGGTGCAGGCACGGCCTGGCTCACGGTCATGGATCCCACCGTGCGCATTCTGCCCATTGCCCTGGGTATCTTCGGGTATACTTACGGTTCGCTGCTGGGGGTGTTCCTGCTGGGCATGCTGACAAAGAGCCGCGGGTGCGATGGCGGCAATGTGGTGGCGATGCTCTGCGGCTTTGCCGTGGTGATTCTGCTGGAAATCGGCGGCCGCCAGGGCTGGTTGCCGGCCATTGCCTTCCCCTGGCGTGTGACCGTGGGAACGCTGGCCACTTTTGCTGTGGGCTGCCTGTTCCGCACTCCTGGTGCGCTGCTTCGCAAATAACGCTTGTCTTTTTCTGTTCATTTAGTATACTTTCGTTATGCCGACGGAGACTTCCCCCAGCTACGAAATTGAGCGCGATGCGCTTACTGCCGCCATTGTGGAGCTCAACAGCATGAGCCCCTGCGATGGCGTTATCATGACCCGCAGCGGCGAGGTGAAGGTGGGCTACGAGAGTGATGCGGATTTCTTCTGCATGCTGATTCCGGCCGGGGTGCTGGCTCGCCAGCTCACGGCGGATGGCCTTTCCTCATACACTGGCAAGGAATTAAAGAAATGGGCCGATGCCTATGACCTGGCTCCTTTGGAGGCCAAGGTGAAAGCCGCCCTCTGATGCTTTTGTCAACCAGTCTGTTACGATGATGAAACTGAAATATCTGATGATTCTGGCCGCCGCGTTCCTGGCCGTGGGAATGCCCCAGGCGGATGCTGCCCCTAAGAAAAAGAAGAAGGCCAAGGCTGCCAAGAAGGTAGTCAAGGAAGATGACGGTGTCTTTGAACCGGAAGGTATTGACGCCAGCCTGACCAATGAGGAGATTTTCGGCGATGGTGAGGAGGAGCAGGGCGAACGCTCATATGCCCAGAAGCGCGAGGACGCCCTCATGGCCAAGGAGGAAACAAAGGCTTACCTCGATAAGCTGCGTAAAACAAACAAAATCCTCAGAAGAGTGAGGGATTTGAAGTCTGCGCAGAAAGCTGTGCCGGAGCTGGAGGAACTCTACGGCTCTGCCACTCCCCGCACGGCTGCCGAGGGTACTGTCACGGCTCTGGGTATGGTGAAAATCATGGAGGAGGATGAGGATAAAATCGATGTCTACATCCAATACCGCTCCGTGGCGGCTTCGCTGAACCGGAATTTGAACAAGGAACTCAGCCGCATTGCTAAACTTCAGCTGGAGTACGAGGAATTTGAGGCTATCACCAAGAAAATGATTGATAGCCAGCCTGTCAAAAACTGATTCGCTTCTTTCCGCTCCCCGGTCCATGATGGAACCGGGGAGCTTTTTTTTGCCAATTTTGAAAAATATGTTGAAAAGTTCAAATAAAAACCGAAGGGCGTTGCGCTTGCTAAATGTACGGTGCATGAAGCCCGTGCAAAAAAAGAAAGCAAAGACCATGAAAAGAAATCTGATGAAATTCGCTGTGTTGGCCTGCGTGGCCTTCTTCGCATTGAATAGTCAATCCCAGGCGGCCGATGTGCATGTGAGTTTTGGCAAGGCAAAGGCCTGCTGCGTGGAAAATCACCGTGCAGATGCCAGGCACAAGGCCAAAGCACACCACAAACACCACTGCTGCAAGCATATGAAAGCGGCGAAACACCGCCGCCACCACATGGCGCACAACAGAAAGGAGTGCTGCCGCCATGGACGCTGATACAGGCCCCATTTCCGATACCGCGTACACATAACACCGCCGCAAAGAACCGCTCCTGGTCTTTGCGGCGGTTTCTGTGTGGAGCAGAAAGCCCCTGCATGGGCAGGGGCTTCCGGAGTCGGTAAAGGGAGGAGCAGGGGAACCCTGCGTGTTACACCTTGTAGAACTTATTGATGATGAGAGCGAGCGCGCCGTCGCCCGTGACATTGCAGGCAGTGCCGAAGTTATCCATGGTGATATACAGGGCAATCATGAGAGCCTGTTCCTGCTCGCCAAAGCCCAGCATGCTGTTCAGAATGCCCAGGGCTGCCATGATAGCGCCGCCCGGCACACCGGGAGCCGCAACCATGACCACCCCCAGCATCAGGATGAACCCGGACAACTGGACAAAATCCAGCGGGGTGCCCTGCATGAGCATGATGGCAATGGCGCAGGCCACGATTTTCAGCGTGCTGCCGGAGAGGTGAATGGTGGCGCAGAGCGGAATGACGAAGCCAGCCACATCCTGGTTCACGCCATTGGCAATGGTCTGGCGCAGGGTGACCGGAATGGTAGCTGCGCTGGACTGGGTGCCCAGTGCGGTGAAATAGGCCGGAAGCATGCGCCCCAGCAGCGGGAAGGGGTTGCGCTTGTTGAAAAGCCCCGCCACGCAGTACTGGAAAAGAAGCACCGCAATGTGCAGCACAAAGATGACGCCGATAATCTTGATGAATACCGAGAGTACGGCAGCCGCCTGGCCGGAGTACGACATGTTCAGCGCAATGCCGAAGATGAAGAGCGGCAGCAGCGGGATGATGACGCGCGCAATGGTGCGGTAGATGATTTCGCGGAAATCATTGAACATGCCGTGCAGGGTGGTGCCGTGCACATTGGCCATGCCCAGCCCCAGGATAAAGGCCAGAATCAGTGCGCTCATTACCCCCATGACCGGCGGAATCTCAATGGTGAAATAGGGAGCAGCATCATTCGCCTGCGCCAGCGTGCGCGAGAGCGTGCCCGCCTCTATCATCCCCGGGAAAAGCCCCACGCTCGTGAAATAGGAGGCAAATCCGGAAATAATGGTGGCAATATAGGCCAGAAGCGTGGTTCCCAGCAGCATGCGCCCGGCTTTCTTGCCGATATCGGCAATGGCGGGCGCCACCAACCCCACGATGAGCAGGGGAATGATAAAGCCCAGGAACTGGCTGAATAACCCGTTGAACGTGATGAATACTCGCGTGACCTTGAGCGGCAACACATCGCCCAGGAACATGCCCAGGACCATGGCTATGATGATACGGCCTACAAGACCTACTTTAAACTTCTTCATACATCATGCATTCTAGCACACCCGGGCGGCGCGTGCAACGTTTTTGCGGTACAAAAATGAAGAAACCCTGCAATTTGTTCATTTGCAGGGTTTCTTGCGAGTGATACGAAGTATAAGATTCGAACTTATGACCCCATCCGTGTGAAGGATGTGCTCTACCACTGAGCTAACTTCGCATGTTTGTTGCCTCCCGAATGGGTGCGGCGGAATATTACACGATACCGCGCCGGAATGCAAGCCTTTTTTGATGTTTTTTTTTGCAAATTATCCTTCATTTTTCCTAAATGCCTGATAAGAGACCGATAAAAACAAAAAGACCTGCCGGGTGGCAGGTCTTGATGAAATGGCGGATAGCCCCGGCGGGAATCGAACCCACATCAAAGGTACCGGAAACCTTCGTCCTATCCATTGAACGACGGGGCCGCAGAACGCAGGACATGATGCCATATGTGCCGCGAGGTGTCAAGTAGTGATGTCTGACATGATGAGAGGACACCGCAGAAAAGCGCCTTTCTGTTTTTCAGAGCTTGTGTAGCACGTGTTTTTTGGTGGACATTCGCAGCGGTGCTGGGTATAATGCCTTGGCTGCATGTTGAAACGCTGTTACAGAGTTCAGGAGAGCCTGGTGCGCTATTGGGCGCAGCAGGCGGTGGAGCTTTGTGCAGATATTGATGATGAGTCACTTGTGGAATCATGCGGGGCGGTGGGGAAGGCCATTGAACGCATGGGCCAGGACCGCCGGGTGGTGCTGATTGGCGCATCGGGCAGCGGAAAATCTGAATTGCTGGCAGGCATGGTTGGTTGCCCGGTGCTGAGCAAGGTCGAGCCCGTGCATCATTACCTTCGCTGGCGCTATCTGAGTGATGACGGAGACACGGAGCATTGCCGCTTTCTGGCGGAACCCGCCTTGTCCGGCATGGAACTGGTGAACACGCGAGGCTGCGAACAACCTGCCGTGGCAGAGGCTGTGGCCCCGCTCCTGCCGGGTGCCGATGTGGTGGTGGCCGTGGTGGATGCACGCAGCATCTCAGCCTCCCCGGTGTGGGAAATGCTGGCGCCCCTGCCGGAGGAAGGGGGGCCTGCTTGTCTGGTGGCGCTTACGCATACCGATGCGCTGGATGCCGAGCACACGGTGAAGCTGAGCGAAACAGTGCGCACCCTGTGCCGCGAGCGGGTGGGGCGCGTGCTGCCGGTGTATCAGCTGAATCCTACCAATGCCGCCCTGGCCGCGGAGTTCGGGAGCCGCGTGGTGGAGGCCATGGAGGGCAGCTCGGGCGGTCTGCGCGCTGCCATTCGCGAGACGATGAAGTGCGGCTCGGATTTGCTTTATAAGCAGGGCAGTGTGCTGAAGGCCCGCGATGCCGTGGCCCGCACAGATAGCGGGTTCCTGCAAGGAATTGAGCAGGAAATTGATAATTTCCTGGCGCGCCAGATGCAGGGAGTGCGTAATTGCGTGCTGAATTATGCTGCTGCAGCCCAGCGCAGCATGCCGAGGCTTATTCAGCATATACGGCGCAGCCTGGGGTGGTTCCTCTCGCCGGTAGTGCTGGTGCGACTGGAGAGCTACGGCCCGGCTGCCGAGAACCTGTATTACCGCCTGGTGCTGGATGATGTGGCCACTCAGCAGGAGGAGCTGGATAAGCAGTTTGTGGTTTCCTGCGGGGGGCATTGGCGCAGTGTGCGCCCGCGCATGAAGCAGACCCTGCAATGCGAAATCGGGGATTTTCCTGCTGCCGCGCTGGAAGCGGAACTGGAGCAGCTGCGTACTCGCCTGCAGAGTGCCTTATACGACCCGTTCCGCAGCCTGAAAATCCGCAGTGCTTTTGCTACGCTGTTCAAATGCCAGGTGGACTGGATGCGCTTCCTGGTGGTGTGTTTCTGTTTATCGCTGATTCTGGCCGGGGTGCTGGGGCTGCTGGATTTCGATGACCTGGCCATCATTCTGCTGGCGGCTGCAGGTGGTTTCTGGATTTTTGGCTCTTTTATTCATTTTCTGGTGGCTCGCAAGATATGCTCGCTCATGGGAACCAGCGCCGAACCCCTGCGCGAGAACCTGGCAGAGCACCTCGCCAACCTGGTGCAGGATATGATTGTCTCGCGCGTGTCGGCCTACCGCCGGCTCTATACGGAGCCCCGGCAGCGTGTGGCCGCGTATGAAACCTCGCTGGCGCCGCTGCAGCAGCGCCAGAGCGAGATTTTCCGCCAACTCCGCTCTGCGGCACCCCGTGTCTGATATCCTCCATGCAATACGACCTTTTTACCCCGCATGGCGAAGCCCCGCAGCCCCCGGCTGAGGAAAAACAGCAGATGCCGCTGGCAGCCCGCATGCGCCCTGAATCGCTGGCCGAGGTAGCCGGGCAGAAACACCTGCTGGCAGAGGGGAAACTGCTGCGCCGCGCTATCGAGACAGACCGGTTTTCCTCCCTCATTTTCTATGGCCCGCCCGGCGTGGGAAAAACCACGCTGGCCTATGTGATAGCCCGCTCCACCAGCGCTTTCTTTGTGATGCTCAACGGGGTGGAATCCAACGTGAGCGAGATTCGCGCCAAGATTGAGGAAGCCCGCAGCCGCATGGCGATTCACGGCCAGAAAACGATTCTTTTTGTGGATGAGCTGCACCGCTTCAACAAGGCTCAGCAGGATGTTCTGCTGCCGCATCTGGAGAAGGGGACGGTACGCTTTATCGGCGCAACGACGGAGAACCCGTACTTTGCCATCAACTCGGCCATGCTCAGCCGCTCGCAGATATTCCCGCTGGAACCGGTGCCGGATGCGGAGATTGTGGCCTTGCTCCGCCGGGCTGCGGCAGATGAGGTGCGCGGGCTTGGAAAATTGCCCCTGGTGCTGGATACCGCGGCGCTGGAGCATATTGCGCTCAAGGCCGATGGCGATGCCCGCAAGGCGCTCACTGCGCTGGAGGTGGCGGCTCTTTCTACGGCGCCCGGCGCGGATGGTATGGTGCATGTCACCCTGCCGGTGGCCGAGGAGTCGATTCAGAAAAAAGCGGTGAAATATGACCGCCTGGGCGATGGCCACTACGATACCATTTCCGCCTTTATCAAATCGATGCGCGGGAGCGACCCGGATGCTGCGCTGTACTGGCTGGCGTTCATGTTGAATGCCGGTGAGGATATCCGCTTCATTGCCCGGCGTCTGGTTATCTGCGCTAGCGAGGATGTGGGGCTGGCGGATTCAAACGCGCTGCGGGTGGCGCTGGATGCTGCGCGGGCGGCAGAGATGCTGGGCATGCCGGAGGCTCGCATTCCCCTGGCTCATGCTACGGTGTACATAGCCACCGCGCCCAAGAGCAATTCCGCCTATGCAGGGGTGAATGCGGCGCTCAAGGATGTGAAGGAGGGGCGCACCCTGGCGGTGCCCGACCACCTGGCTACTCCCACACGCAAGAAACTGGCCCAGCTGCGCGGCGTGGCAGAGGCCGATACCCAGTATAAATACGCCCACGATTTTGATGACCACTTTGTGCCCCAGGCCTATCTGCCCGAGGGCCGCGTGTATTACCACCCCACCACAAACGGACTGGAACTGCGCATCTCCGAGCGCATGGAGTACCTGCGCCAGCGCCGCGAGCAGGGGAAGTAAATAAAAAAAGCCCGCAGTCATGCGCTGCGGGCTTTTTTGTGTAAATGGGGCCAGGCGGGGCTTTAATAGTGACCACCGCGGGGACCATTGTGCCATTTCCAGGCGGTCTCCACAATCTGGGTCACATCCTGGTACTTGGGAATCCAGCCCAGAATCTCGGCAGCCTTGCGGGAGTCTGCGATGAGGCGGGGCGGGTCGCCCTCGCGGCGCGGACCGTAGGTCACCGGGGCCTTCATGCCGGTCACCTTCTCAGCAGCATCGATAATCTGCTTCACAGAGAAACCGTTGCCGGTACCCAGGTTGAACCAGTTGGTCTCGCCACCCTTCATGAGGTAATCCAGAGCGCGCAGGTGGGCGTCTGCCAGGTCATCCACGTGGATATAGTCGCGGATGCAGGTGCCGTCCGGGGTGTCGTAGTCGGTGCCGAATACGGTGATACCGGGGCGCTCGCCCTTGATGGCCTGCAGAATGACCGGGATAAGGTGGGATTCCGGCTCGTGGTCTTCGCCGATGGCGCCGTCCACCGAGGAACCGGAAGCGTTGAAGTAGCGCAGGAACACGCTCTTGAGGCCATAGGCGCGGTCGCAATCCTTGCAGACCTTCTCCAGCATGTATTTGGAACCACCGTAGGGGTTGATGGGATCCTGCTTTTCGGTCTCGGGAATCGGCACCTGGGTGGGCTCACCATAGGTGGCGCAGGTGGAGGAGAACACGAAACGCTTGCAGCCGGCCAGCATCATGGCGCGCAGCAGCACCAGGGGCTTGGCAATGTTGTTTTCGTAGTATTTCAGCGGGTCGGTCACGGATTCGCCCACCTGGATGAAGGCGGCAAAGTGCACCACTGCATCGAATTTGCCATTCACTAGCAGCGGGTATACCACTGCGGGGTCGCCCAGGTCGCCCTTGACCAGAGTTACTTCCTTATCTACAATAGCGGCCTGGTGGCCGTATACCATGCTGTCCAGAACGGTGACATCTGCACCGCTCTGGACCAGCTGGCGCACGGTGTGGGAGCCGATATAGCCGGCACCGCCGGTAACGAGTACTTTCATGTTGGTTATATGGGGATGAGGTTAAAGCATGGAAGCAAGCAGGGCCTCCAGCTTGCGGATGTCTGCGGAGAACTTGCGGATGCCCTCGGCCGTCTTCTCGGTGGCCATGGCATCTTCGTTGAAGAGGAAGCGGAAGTTCTTCTCGTCGGCCGGAATGCGCTCAATATCGCTGGCGGCGGCAGCCTCCGGGGAGAGCAGGGGCTTCACCTCGGATTCCGTGGCAGCAAGCTCAGCCAGCAGTCCGGGGGAAATGGTCAGCAGGTCGCAGCCGGCCAGTGCCAGAATCTCGCCCGTGTTGCGGAAGCTCGCGCCCATAATCTGCACCGGGTAGCCGAACTTCTTGTAGTAGTTGTAAATGGTGCGCACAGAGATGACGCCCGGGTCGGTCTCGGCGGTGTATTTCTCGCCGGTGGCGGCCACGTACCAGTCCAGAATGCGACCCACGAAGGGGGAGATAAGACGCACGCCGGCCTCGGCGCATGCCACAGCCTGCACCAGGCTGAACAGCAGGGTCAGGTTGCAGTGAATGCCCTCCTGCTCCAGCTGGCGGGCAGCCTGAATGCCCTCCCAGGTGGCGGCAATCTTGATGAGCACGCGCTCGCGCGGAATGCCGGCTGCCTCGTAGAGCGCCATGATTTCGCGGGCTTTCTGCACGGTGGCTTCCGTGTCGAAGGAAAGACGGGCGTCTACCTCGCTGGAGACGCGGCCAGGTACGCGCTTCAGAACCTCCAGACCAAAGGCCACAATCACGCGGTCCATCAGCTCGCCGATTTTGTCGGCCGGATTGGCCACGGTGGCCTTGAAATCGGCTACCACGGCATCGAGAATGTGGCGGTATTCCGGCTTGGCGGCAGCGGCCAGGATAAGGGAGGGATTAGTAGTGGCATCCTGCGGGGCGAATTCCTCCATCTGGCGGAAGTCACCGGTGTCTGCCACAACGGTGGTGTATTTCTTCAGTTGATCAAGCTGTGTTGCCATAGTTTTGTGCCGCCATTCTACCACAATATGCGGCACACTTCAAGTGGCTTGAATAAAAAAATCCCCACAGAACCGCTCTGTGGGGAGAAAAAAAAGGCTTTTCGGTGAAATCAGATAAGCTCCTTGAGACGGTTGACACTGATTCCCGGCACGGTAAAGGTGCTGCCGTCGGCCTTGCGGAGAATGGGCGAGCCATCGTATTCCACCCCGGCAAAGTACCCGACATAGCGCTCCGTATCCGTGATGGCCACAACCGGGCGCGGTTCGCCCCAGGCATCCTTGAGCATGGGCATGATGCCCTCCAACCCGCTTTCTACAAAATATTCGAACATCTCGGCCAGCACATCGCCCAGCAGAGTGCGGAATTTCTTGACCGACGGACAAGCCGGAACAATCTCGCAAAGGCGCGTGACCGGATCGGCCGTCTTGCCTTGCAGGTCGATGATGTCGTTGAACATGTTGAGCCCGATGCCTATGGAAGCCATATCGGAAGCAGGACGCTCCACCAGGATACCGGCAAGCTTGGCGCGCCCCACCAGCACATCGTTGGGCCAGCGCAAACGCAGCCCATCAATATGATAGGCCTTGAGCGCCTCGACAACCGCCGCCCCCGCAACCAGGGGAAGCACGCCCCAATGGCGCTTGGCCGATGCATCCAACGGTAGATTATAAGTGGCCCAGAGCCCGCCGGTATTGCCGAACCAGGCACGGTTGAAGCGTCCGCGACCGCGCGTCTGCTGCTGGGTGGTGACTACTGTCCAGGCGGGCAGTTTGCGAGCCACATTGAACGTGGATTCGCACTCATCTACTTCCTTGACTTTCCATTTGCTGCTCACACTCGCATTCTACACCACCCGGGACGGTGCGTCTACCCCAAAATTCTGAAATCCCCTCAAAAAATGACACGGGAGAAGAGTAAAACCAGCTCCAACACCGGAAAGACAGGCGAAAAGGGGAAAACAGCACCTGCATATGGGCTGCTCAGGAGAAAAATATGGAGGAACACATGCGATAATCGCACCATCACATCCGCATGGCCATCGCCCCCATCGCCATACTGACAAAAAAATACGCACATAAAGCTTGCACCCCACCCCACCGAACGCTAAAATACCCCCGCAACACCCCACCGGGGCATTAGCTCAGTTGGTAGAGCGGTTGCATCGCACGCAACAGGTCAGGGGTTCGAATCCCCTATGCTCCAGAGAGCCAAAAAAACTAAAACCCAACGCATTAGGGTGGTTTGTGGTTTGGCAAAAGGGGCTTTCCCCCGAC
>JAZOTC010000017.1:0-5259 GCA_045657445.1 Akkermansia sp.
ACCCCCTGCGGCCCTGGGTGGGTGGCGAGCGTTTTGTGTTTTTGAGATTCTGAATCCTGGCGGCTTGCCTCGTGTTCCGTCTTTCGGGTGGGGAATCAGGCCAGGTGGGCCCGCACGGCATCGCGCATGGCATCGAGCCCTTTCTTGAGGATTTCGGGGGATGTGGCGAAGTTCAGGCGCACATGCTGGGGGGAGCCGAAATTGGCGCCGTTGTCGAGGTAGACATCGGCTTTTTCCAGGAAGAAATCGTGCGGAGATTCCACGCCCAGGGCGGAGCAGTCAATCCAGGCCAGGTAGGTGGCTTCCAGCGGTTGCGGGCGCAGCATGGGAAGTTCCTTTTCGAGGTAATCGTAGAGCATGTTGCGGTTCTGGCGCAGGGTGCGCAGCAGCTGGTCATGCCAGGGCCAGCCATCGCGGTAGGCGGCCAGTGAGGCGGCGTAGGCGAATACATTGAGCGTGGGCAGGGTGTGCCCCTGAATCTTGCGGATGGTGGCCAGCAGCTCGGCGTTCGGCACGGCCATGTAGGTGAAGCAGATGCCGGCAATGTTGAATGTTTTGCTGGGGGCGCTGAGCATGACGGTGCGCTGCAGCAGGTTTTCCGGCAGGGTGAGGGCGGAGTTGTGCTTCAGTTCCTCGTCGAGCACCAGGTCACAGTGGATTTCGTCGGAACAGAGAATCAGGTCGTGGCGTTCGCAGAAATCGCCCAGGCGCAGCAGGTCTTCCTTGCTCCAGACGCGGCCCAGCGGGTTGTGCGGGTTGCAGAGCAAGAACATGCGCGTGTTGGGCGTGACGGCGGCCTCCATGGCTTCCCAGTCGAATTCCCAGGTGCCGTTGCGGTGGGCAAAGGGAACGGTGACCAGGCGGCAGTTGGCATCCTCGTGGCAGTGCAGCATGGGCGGGTACACCGGTGAGCATACCATGACCTCGTGCTCCGGGCGGGTGCAGCTGGCCTTGGCCACCAGGGTGAAGGCCGGCACGCAGCCGGGCAGGGCGTGCAGCCACTCCGGCTGGGGATTTTCGACTCCATGGCGGGTGTGCAGGTAGGCGCAGATGGCCTGCCTGAGGTCATCCGTCATGAAGGCGTATCCGTAAAACTTGTGGTTGAGACGCTGCTGGAGGGCATCGACCACGCAGGGAGGGGATTCGATGTCCATATCAGCGATGCCGAAAGGAATGGGTCCCTGGAGGTCCCACTTGATGTTGCCGGTTTCGCGGCGGCTGTCGGTGGAGGCAAAGCGTATCATATACAGAGTGTATGGTAACAGGTATTTGCTCAGGTTACAAGCAGGAAAATGAAAAAGACCTGCTGATTGGGCAGGTCTTTTTGCGAGAGCGGATGATGGGATTCGAACCCACGACATCAACCTTGGCAAGGTTGCGCTCTACCACTGAGCTACATCCGCATGATTTTTCTGGAGAGCGGATGATGGGATTCGAACCCACGACATCAACCTTGGCAAGGTTGCGCTCTACCACTGAGCTACATCCGCGTGTTTTTCTGGAGAGCGGATGATGGGATTCGAACCCACGACATCAACCTTGGCAAGGTTGCGCTCTACCACTGAGCTACATCCGCGTTTTGCTTTTACCCACGTTTTGGCGTGGAAGCGGGGTTATTATACTCATCTGCGAACAGGACGCAAGCCTTTTTTTGTGGAAAATTCAAAAAAGTTGATTTTGGGAGGGAAAATGGCGTGAATTTCGGGCTGTTGATAAATTCTGCCTCGATGCCTTACTTTGCAATTGCGGAGTATGGGCGGCTCTGGTATAGTGTGCGCGAGCTCATGAGAAAACGAGGAACCAGACGCTTCTTTGTGTGCGCTGCGCTGATTGCTGCGGTGTGGGGCGGTGTGTCTTCGTGGTTTTATATTAACGACTTAGCACAGCCGGTGTTGCAGCCTGTCAACCAGTCCTATGTGGGGTATACAAAGGTGCCGCGCAAGGCGCCGGGACTGCGCATGGAGCCCTTTACATTCAAGGGATGGGATGGTGGCGAGGTGCAGGCGGTCATTGCGGTGAAGGACGGTGAGGAATCGTCTCGCCAGCTGAGTGTCATCGGTGATTTGATGAACAATCCTGTAGAGCGGCTGCACCAGATTGACTACGTGCTGGTCTGTGTGGACTGGGACCATGGTATTCGCTCGGCCTTACCCCTGGCGGAATCGCTTACGGCGGCGGGGCTTGCCTGTGTGCTGTGGGAGCCCCGCGGGCTGGATGACCGCCGGCCCTATTGCACACATGGGCTGAAGGAATGCCAGGATGTTCCGCTGCTGCTGGATGCGGTGGCTGCGCGCAGTGGAAAGGCTGAACCTGTTTTTGCTGCCGTGGGGCAGGGATATGGTGCAGGTTTGCTGCTGCAGGCGGCGGCCCGGGAACCCCGCATCCGCGGGTTGGTTTCGATAGATGCCTATGCATCGCTCCGCCAGTCGGTGAAGCGCACGATGCCCGATTCGCTGCTGCAACCGGTGGTGATGTGGCTGATTGACCAGCGCATCAGCCGCTCGGTGGGCATGGAGAGTTTTGATGTAGCCCCGGTGGAGCAGGCTGCAGAGCTGGATCGCAACGTGCCGGTGCTGGTTGTGAATCTGGTGCAGGATAGCCCCGTGAGCAATTTCCAGGATGCTGTGACGATTTACCGCCGCTTGCCGAGCGACCGCCGCGATGTCTGGACGCTGCGCTCCGAGACCGACCCGGCAGATGCCACCCACCGCGAGCTGAGTTTCGGCCGTGGCATGCGCCGCGAGTTTGTGCAGGTGGGGCTGCTGAGCGATGCCGACCGGGCGATGAGTTCCATCGTGCACTGGATTGATGACTGTGTGGTGGATGCGGTTGAGTCGCCCCGCATTGCAGACCCGGCGCGGCCGAATCTGACCGCGGCAGATATCCGCTTATAAAAAGAAATTTCAGGAAATGGATTCATATGCCACAGATGATGCGATGAAGCAAGTGCCACGGCGCGTGGGCAACCGCCGCCGCAATGGGTACGAGCTGACCCGCCAGCGCGATATGGTGCCCATCGCCATGGGGGCTGCCAGTGCGGCCGTTGTGGTGCATGCCTTGCTGTGGATGTATTTCCCCTCGCTTTCGGTGCTGGGGCTGGGGAATCTGGCCGATGTGCCGGATGAGGTGAAGATTCACGATAAAATCCGCGTGGTGGTGAAGGAACCGCCGAAGGAAGAAAAGGTGGAGGAAGTGCAGGAGCCGGAAATCACTGAGCCGCAGCCCAGGGAAATCGAGGAGATAGCGCACGAACCGGAGGAAATTGACATTCTGGATGTGGATGTGCCGGAGCTGGTGATGGCACCCGGCCCTACGGAGCTGGATGTGGGTGAACCGGTTTATGCGAATGAGGATGAGGTATCGCCGGTGAGCGAGATGCCCCCCGCCCAGCTGGATGTGAATTCCCTGCAGCCGAAGAATCTGAGCGATGATGCGCTGGCAATCCCGGAGCCTACCCCGGTGAATAACAATGAGGTGGTGGCCGCGGCTATGGCTCAGAACGAGATGCTGGAGGATGCTTCCTCTCTCATGGAGCAGGATTTGCGCAAGGCGGCTTCTGAGGGTGCCACCAACCTGCCGAGTGATACCCGGAGTCTGGCTCAGTTGATGGGCGAGGACCACCTCGGCTCCAAATCGGGTGTGGCCCGCCTCGGCGCCGATGTGCTTTTCGGGTATGATGACTGCATGCTCAAGAATTCGGCCCGCATCACCATGTTGCAGCTGGCGGCCCTCATCCAGAAGAACCCGGAGACGTATTTTGTGATTGAAGGTCATACCGATGGTATCGGCCGCGCGGATTATAATGCCATTCTGGGCTTGCAGCGTGCGGCAGCCGTGCGTGAGTGGCTGGTGGGCAATGGTGTGCCGGTGGAGCATGTCTATATTCGCTCCTGTGGCAGCTCTATGCCCCTGGCTTCCACCAAGGGCACCCGCGAGGAGCAGGCACTGAACCGCCGCGTGGAAATCCACATGCGTGCCGGTGGCGAGGAATTGCCCGCCGGGGCCTGCGACCATAAGTACAAGGTTGACCTGGTTACCAAAATCAGCCAGCAGATGGAGGCGGGCGTGAAGATTCCGCAGACTCCCTCGTTCCGGCTTCCCGTGGGCGCCAGCCAGAAGGAACGCGATGCCGCCGAGGCCCGCAGGAAGAACGAGCAGCAGAATAATAACAAGAAGCGCAGAAATGGCCGTTGAGGAAGGTCAGGTGCTGCCCGGGCGCGCGCTGCCATTCGGGGGAGAGTGTCGCTGGCTCATTTCGTTTGATTACGATGAAACGCTGCGTTCTGCTCCTCCCGCAGCTCCTGTGGCGGCGGAGTTTTACGAGCTGATGCGCCGCTGGCGCAGCCTGGGTATCCGCTGGGGTATCAATACGGGGCGAACCCTGCCGTATTTGTGCGAGGAATTGCTGCCGCATGCTCCTTTCCTGCCGGATTTTATCTGCACTTGCGAGCGCTTTGCCTATGTGGCGCAGGAGGATGGCTGCCTGCACCCCCTGCGGGAGCACAATGCCCGCTGCCATGCGCACAATATGCACGTGCGCGAGCGCATCCGGCCTGGCTTTCACGCGCATCTGGACGGGCTACGGGCAGCTCAGCCTGCGCTGGAGTGGATTATTGCCCTCACAGACCCGCTTTCCATCGAAGCTGCGGATTCCGCAACCATGGATGCCATCATGGCTTATCTGGCGCCGTTCATCGCCACGCTGGAGGGCGTGGCTGCCCAGCGGGCAGGGCGCTATATGCGCCTGGCAGATGCCCGCTACTGCAAGGGAACGGCGTTGCAGGTGGTCGCTGAGCAGTGGGGTGTGCCGTCGCATCGCTGGGTGATGGTGGGGGATGGGCACAATGACATGCACGCCTTCCGCTTGTTCCCCGAGGCGTATTGCGCGGCGCCTTCAAACGCGCATCCGGATGTGCTGGCCTATCTGCGAGAGGCCGGGGGCTTCATTTCATCCACTCCGGGAGTTATGGAAATCCTGCATACCTGGCACGCGGGGGTGATGACAGAAGATGCATAAAATCCGTCCTAAAATTCGCTTTCGGCTTGACTTTTCGGGCAAAAGATAGTTACATATTCCCCCGTTAGCCCCTGGGGCGCAGACAATTCTCCCAATAGAGAAAACAACAAACGACACATAAATCATTATGGGATCGCTTAAGAAGAGACGTAAGGCCAAGATTAACAAGCACAAGCGCAGCAAGCGCATGCGCCAGAACCGCCACAAGAAGCGTTTGCGTTACAAGTCCTAAGCTGCGCGCT
>JAZOTC010000018.1:0-62898 GCA_045657445.1 Akkermansia sp.
CCAAGCTTCCGAACTTCCGCAAGGGTGACATCGTGAACGGTACCATCCTTGAAATCCGCCCGCAGGTCGTCCTCGTGGACATTGGTTACAAGTCTGAGGGTGTCATCCCCGTTTCCGAGTTCGAGGACGAGGAAATCGAGGTGGGCGATCAGATCGAGGTGCTTCTTGAGAGCCTCGAAAACGACGAGGGTCTCGTCGTCCTTTCCAAAGAAAAGGCTGCCCACAAGCAGAACTGGGACAAGATCGTGGCCGTTTCCAAGGACGGCGGTCTGGTTAAGGGTAAGGTCAAGAGCGTCGTCAAGGGTGGCCTCATGGTCAACGTCGGCGTGGAAGCCTTCCTTCCCGGCTCCCAGGTGGACATCATCCCGCCCAAGGATCTCAACGAATTCGTGGGCAACGTATACGAGTTCAAGATTGTGAAGGTGAACGACGAGCGCAAGAACATCGTTCTTTCCCGCCGCGAGGTCATCGAGGCCGAGCGCAGCGAGCAGCGCCAGCGTTTCCTGGAGACCGTCAACATCGGCGACCGCGTGAAGGGTCTGGTGAAGAACATCACCGACTTCGGCGCATTCGTGGACCTCTCCGGCATGGACGGCCTGCTGCACATCACCGACATGAGCTGGGGCCGTGTGAACCACCCCTCCGAGCTGCTTCACATCGGCCAGGAGCTGGAGGTTCTCATCCTCGACGTGGATCGCGACAAGGAGCGCGTATCTCTGGGCCTCAAGCAGCTGTCCGACAACCCCTGGGCAGACATCGAAGCCAAGTACCCCATCGGCTCTCAGGTCAAGGGCCGCGTGACCAAGCTTCTCGCCTACGGCGCCTTCGTGGAGCTGGAGAAGGGCGTGGAAGGTCTGGTGCACGTGTCCGAGCTGAGCTGGACCAAGCGCATCACTCGTCCCAGCGACGTTCTGTCCCTGGACCAGGAGATCGAAGCCATCGTGCTCAACATCTCTGTGGAAGAGCAGAAGATTTCCCTCGGTATCCGTCAGCTCGACGAGAACCCCTGGGAAGCCATCGAGAACCGTTTCCCCGTGGGTACCGTTATCTCCGGCGCTGTGCGTAACCTTACTCCCTACGGCGCCTTCGTGGCCCTCGAGGAAGGTATTGACGGCATGATTCACGTGTCCGACATGAGCTGGACCCGCAAGATCAACCACCCCTCCGAAGTCCTCAAGAAGGGCGACGTGGTGGAGGCTCGCGTGCTCAACATCGACAAGGAAAACCAGCGTGTGTCTCTCGGCATCAAGCAGCTTGAGACCGACCCGTGGGAATCCATCGACACCCGCTTCAAGGTGGGCGACCTCGTTTCCGGTTCCGTGGCCAAGATCGCTTCCTTCGGCGCCTTCGTGAACCTCGACGGCGACATCGACGGCCTCATCCACATCTCCCAGCTTTCCGAGGAGCACGTGGAGCGCGTCAAGGACGTCATCAAGGTGGGCGACGAAATCAAGGCTCGCGTCATCAAGGTCGACAAGGTGGAGCGCCGCATTGGTCTTTCCATCAAGGCTGTGAACTACGATCCGGAGCAGCTGCGCCGCGAGACCGCCGCCTTCGAGACCGTTCGCGCCGGCGACATGGTGGGTCTGGAGCAGGCCTTCAACCTGGCTGCCCTGCAGTCCGAGGAGTGGAGCCCCTCCCAGAACTAATCTACCGATTAGCACCTGATTACTTCAAAAACCGCTGCGGGCAACCGCAGCGGTTTTTTCATTGACCAAATCCGGAATATGCTGTATTCTTGGCGCGCGCGTATGGCCTCTCTCTCCACAGAAACAATCTTTGGTATTCCGTATGTAACTTCCCATCTGGAGGAAGCCTGCACTTATTGGGTGCAGCTGGCAGAGGAAACAAGGAAGCCGGTGCTGCTGGCGCATTCGGATGTGCATGTGCTCACCCGCGCACTGCACGATGCTGATGATTATGGAGCAGGCCTGCGTACGTTTGATTTCATCTGCCCGGATGGCATGCCTATCGTGTTCCTCTTGCGCCGCAAGGGTGCAGCGGCTAACCGTCTGTACGGCCCGGATGTGATGGAGTGGATGTGGAAGCTGGGGCGTGCTGCGGGAATCAGGCACTTCCTGCTTGGTGGTACCGAGGAAGCCATTGAACGCTTGAAAGAGAATCTGGAGGCTCGTTATCCCGGGGCAGAGGTGGCGGGGCATTACTGCCCGCCCATGCCGCCGTGGCCGGAGGGCGAGGATGAGTGCATGCTTGAAGCCATCCGCCAGAGTGGTGCTCATTGTGTGTGGGTGGGGCTGGGTTGCCCGCGCCAGGAACGCTGGCTTTTTGAGCATCGCGATCAGTTACCCCCCGCCTTGTATTTCGGTGTGGGGGCTGCGTTCAACTTTCACGCAGGGCTGGTGCAGCAGGCGCCGGCCTGGGTGCGGTCGCATGGCCTGGAATGGCTCTACCGCCTCTGCAAGGAACCCCGCCGCCTGTTCAAACGTTATCTGGTACACAATACCCGGTTTATCTGGTATTGCCTGACGCGTCGAATCTGATGACCGGGGCTCTATTTATTTACCCGGAGTGACAAGAAGCTGTTTGCTTTTCTGGTAGATGCTGCAGGGAATGGCAGCAATGCCATATGCCACTGGCACCACCGTGTTTGCCAGCACAGTACCGGGGACATCCACAAGCACAAAGGAAACCCCGGCGGCCGGGTAGGCGTAAAAGGCATGCTTGTTGGCGCCCATGCGGCTTAAGGGAATGATGAAGCCATTTCGCGTATTGCTCACATGCGAACCAATTTCCTGGTGCTCGCTGGTCACCATGTGCGCGCGCAGTCGCCGGGCATGTTTTGGGAGGGCTGACTGCCAGCCATGTTGCAGCGGAGTGGTTACCGGGTTGCAGCAAAGGGAGTCGATTTCGTAGGTGCCGCCGCTGGTTCTACGGGCGCCAGAGGGCACAGGCTTCCCTTCAATCTGGGCAAAGCGGTCATTTTTTACCACATCCGAGGGGTGCAGTTTGCGGTAGACATAGTACTGGGGAGCCCCTTTGATGGGTAAATACTGCCCGCTGGTGAAATCTTCCACTCCGAAGGTGGTTATTTTGTCGCGGCCCACCCGGCGAACGTTCGTGAGAACGCCTTGCAGGTAAATATCGCCCCTGTGTTGGTAGAGAACCAGATTTTCCTGGTCAGGAAGAATGACTGCCTGGCACTGCTGGCCGCGGGCTGCCACCGCCTTATGGGTATTCACGAGGGTGCAGCTATTGAGTAGCAGCGTTGTTGCTGCCAGTAGAATGAACATAAGAAATTTACCCATGTGCTACACTATAGCAAGTAGTGTGGGGGTCTGGCAAGAAAAAACAAGACAAGGCCGGCTGCGAATTTCAACGGCGGGACTCGAAGATGCTCGACAGTGGCATTGTCAATATGGTAGACTGGGTGGGTCGGCGTTGAATTCACAGGTGATGAGAGAACGGAATAAAGTGATGCGAAATATGCTGCTGTACGCAGGCAGGTGTGCTCTCATGAGTGCCTGCATGCTGGTGGCCCTGTTGACTACCAGTTGCGATTCTCTTGGCGTGAGTGCCAACATGGGGGGTATGCTGGATAGTGTGGGAAAGTCTGTTCCTGTGGCCTACGCGAAGGATTGTTATTCCCAGAACGGAAAAAACTACGTTGAGTGCGAGGTGAAATACAGTCAATGCTCAGTTCCTGCGGTTGAAGCTGCCTTTGGGCATCTGGTGGGACCAGAGGTCGAATACACGGCTTCTGCCGGATGGTCACAGCTTCCGCCGGTGGAACGCTATCTGCTGGCGGAGGAGGGATACGAAATCGTGCGTGCGGAAGATTTTGACTATTCAAAGGCAGAGCTTGTAAAATCAGATATTTATAGCACCGATTACCACGGAGTTCCCGATGCTTATATCCGCAGATTTGATCTTTTGACTGCCGATTTCTGTACAAGAAAGGTGTATTGCGCCCCGGTGAACTTTGTTCCCGAGAAGCGAACTGTGGGGAATTATGTGCGAACTCCCCTTGTGGCTGCGGTTTCCTGGGGGGCGGATGTTCCCCTTACTGCGGTTACCAATGCTTCGCTTTATTCTCTTTTCGGGGTTTTCTACGTGCTCGATCTGTTGGTGCCCTGACATGAGACCATATCAGGGGCGCCGCAATCAGGCCTCTTCTCCCAGCATGGTGCGGGCAATCTGCCAGCAGGCGGCAAAGGAGTTGGCAAAATCCTGCGGGCGGGCGGCCAGCCAGCGGTCGATGAGTTTGGCCGGGAAGGGTACAACCCCGCTGATTTCTGCCGCCGGGAAATGCACGCGGCCGTTGTATAAAGCGGCATAGAGCGCCACGTGTTCCATGCCTGTTTCCTCGCTGGGGGGCAGGGTACCCAGACGGATGATTTTGGTATCGGTGATACCGAGTTCCTCCTCCAGTTCGCGGCGGGCGGCGGTGTCGTAATCCTCCCCTGCGTCCAGATGCCCGGCGGCGCTGGAATCCCACACGCCGGGGTGGCGGTCCTTGAGCAGGGAGCGCTGCTGCAGCAGGCAGTCATGCTTCTTGTTGAACACCAGCACATGAACCGCGCGGTGAATCAGCCCGTTATCGTGTACTTCCTTGCGTGTGGCCTGGCGCAGCACATTGTCCTGCTCGTCCACTACGTCAAAAATCTCATCATCCTTTTGCGCTATGCTTGCCAGGGGGTGCGGGTCATAGGCATTGGTGAGGCGTACCCATTCCTCCAGCCCCAGTTCTTCCGGGCGGGCTGTGGGGGAAATGCCGAGACTGGCGGAAACCTCGCTCCAAGCCGGGGATTCAGGCAGTTGCTTGTGCATCTGCTTGCGGCGCTGGGCAAAGCAACGGCGCATCAGTTCATCCATGAAACGGTGGTCATACGGCGGCAGGCTGCGCGGGTCGCGCGGAGTCAGCAGCATCACCGTGGAATCAATCTTCGGGCGCGGGTTAAAGGCCTCCGGCGGCACGGTCTTGAGCGCGCGCGGTACCCAGTCCATCTGGATGCGCAGCGAAAGCAGACCATAGGCTTCATCCCCGGGTTTGGCCAGAATGCGGTCGATAAATTCCTTCTGGAGCATGACCACGGCGCGCGATGCGGCGCAGGGAGAGGTCAGGAAGTTGGCAAGGATAGCCCCGCCGGCAGAATAGGGCAGGTTGCCCATGAACTTGACTGGTTGCTCTGCAAAAAGCGGGCGGGGGTCCCACGTGGCACCATCGGCATGGTGTACCTCCACATGCGGCGTATCGGCCCAGCGGCGGCGCTGGTATTCTGCCAGACGCGCATCGAATTCCACCAGAATCAGCTTGCGGCACAGCGGCGCCATGTGCTCGGTGAGGGCGCCGGTGCCGGGGCCAACCTCCACTACGCAATCCGACGGCTCAATTTCGAGCTGGCTCACAATCCAGCGTGCAATATTTTCATCTACCAGGAAATTCTGCCCCAGCGATTTTGAGGGACTTACCCCGGTCTCTTCCAATACCTGCCGAATCTGCGTTGCGTTCATGTGCGCGGCATTTTACCGTAAAAACGGGCTATAGGCAAGCCAATAGCTGTGGCCGGTGAGAGAACAGGCTTGACAAATGAGGCGGGAACTGGCTAAATGACGCGGCTGTGAGGACAATATCGCGCATTATGCTGGCGGTGGTGCTGCTGCTTCTGCCTGTGTTCATGACCGGTGCATCTCTGGAGGTGCCGGGTGCGCGGTGCAGTGTGCAGAATTGCTGCGTCATGGCGCATTGCCATGAGCATGACTCCGCCGGAGCCGGGCATGCCTGCCAGATGCATGATCAGCATCATCACCATGTCCACGAGCGCATATTGCTGCTGCTCGATGCCGGGGCAAAAGCTCCTTCTGTGGCGGCTGTAGCCGTGGCGCAGGCTCCGCAGGCGTTTGTTTTTCTGCCAGCATCTGTGTGTGATGAGGTGCTGATGGAGGAAGCCTGGCGGCATCCTCCGCCATACCCCGGCTACCGGCATCCGCAGCGTTGTTAGGATATGTTCATGCACCCGATTCTCCGATTCGGGTGAGAATTTGCTTTACTTATGCCCCGCTGGGGGCTAAAACTATACTGAACATATGCGCATGCGCGCGCAACCCCTTTCTTCATCAACATTATGAAATTATCATTCCCTCTGGGGTGTATTCTGCCACTCGCACTGGCAGCGTGTACCCTGTATTCTCCCAAGCCAATTGATTTATCGCAGGATACTGAAACATGGTTGAAGCTGTCGACTTCGCTTTGCGATGGTGGCCAGAGGCTCACGCTGGAAAAACTGCATAATATCGGGCTTTTTCTGAATCCGGAGCTGAACAAGGCCCGCCTGGAATACGCCCGCAGCACTGCTATTGCCGAAAATGCCGGCTGGTGGGAAGACCCCGGTCTGTCTGGGTCGCTGACCCGTGTTCGCGAACTGGGAATCACGAATCGCGGAATCGGGATGTCGCTCACCCTGCCGGTCACCGGTCTGCCCGGGCTGGCAGAGAAAGTGGCTGAATGCTACAAGGAGGCCGATTACCTGAACATGCAGGCCCGGGAGCGTGCCTACCTGGTGCAGCTGGATTCTCTGCGCTACAAGGTGATGTCGACCCACGAAAAACTGCATCTCATGCAGGCTCGCGTGAACCAGCAGACCGAAGAGCACCAGAGCGCCCAGCGTATGCATGAGCTGGGCGAAATGGAGTTTGCCGATTACCAGGTTATCTGCCGCCGCCTGAATGATGGACAGAAGGAACTTCAGGAAATGGAGCAGGAGCACCTGCGCGTGCATCTGGAGATGGTGAAGTTGCTCGGCCTGCACTTTGACATGCGCACGGTAGAGCTCGAGGGGAAATTGCCCACCCGTATTCCCGCGGCGGTGGAAATGCCCACGCAGGAACAGCTGGTGCAGCACCCGCTGCTCAAGACCGCTATGGCTCAGCATGGAACCAGCGAGGCGGAACTCCAGCTTGAAATCCGCAGGCAGTATCCGGAGCTGAATCTGGGATCCGGCTATGAGCACGAAGGCGATGAGCACAAAATCGGCCTGGAACTCGGCGTGTCCCTCCCGCTTTGGAATCGCAACAAGGAAGGCATTGCAAAGGCCACGGCCGAACGCGATATCAAGGAATATGATGCCGTGCAGACCTGGCGCGACCTTCTCATGCAGGGTGTTTCGCTGGCTGATATGCAGAAATTGCTGCTCAAGCATTGCCGCGCAGAGCAGGACCGCGTATCGCGCCTGACTGCTGCAGAGAAAAAGCAGGAAGAACTCTATGCCATCGGCGAGACCAAGCTGCCCGCTGTGGCCGATGCCCGTCAGGAGGCTTACCTGCGCCGTTTGAACTATATTGATTGTCTCACCAATCTGTTGACCACCCAGGTGGAACTCCAGTACCTTAACCCCGATTTTATTGCTAAGTAAATGAAACTGAAATTGTTTTTAGGCTTTGTAGCCGCTATGTCGTATTCGGCCGTGTATGCAGCAAATGCACCTGCCGCCCATCAGCATGAACACGGTGCCACCTGCAACCATGACCACGCCGCAGAAGCCGGCGAGCACCAGCATGAGCACGGCGAGGCCTGCACCCACGACCATGCCGCAGAAGCCGGCGAGCACCAGCATGAGCACGGCGAGGCCTGCACCCACAACCATGCCGCAGAAGCCGGCGAGCACCAGCATGAGCACGGCGAAGCCTGCACCCACGACCATGCCGCAGAAGCCGGCGAGCACCAGCACGAGCATGGCGAAGCCTGCACCCACGACCACGCCGCAGAAGCTGGCGAGCACCAGCATGAGCACGGCGAAGCCTGCACCCATGACCACGCCGCAGAAGCTGGCGAGCACCAGCATGAGCACGGCGAGGCCTGCAGCCATGACCACGCCGCGGAAGCTGGCGAGCACCAGCATGAGCACGGCGAAACCTGCAGCCATGACCACGGCCATGCCCATGGCGACAGCTGCTCCGGCCATGATCACAGCGGCTGTGGCGGCGGTGATGCCCCGGTGCTGGTGACGGCAGATGCCCATGCCCGCCACATTTCCGCTATGAAGATTGAGGAGGTGCCGGCTGCCGGGCTCGCGCTGACGCACAGCATGTACGGTCATTTGTTTGTGCCCAGCCATGCGCTGGAAACCTATTCGCTGCCTTGTGGTGGTCGCATTTCGCTGTATGTGAAATCGGCCCAGGCGGTAAAGAAGGGCGATATCCTGTACACCGTGATTGCGCCCGAGGTGAGTGCGCTGGTGGCAGATATCCGGAAGGAAGAGGCTGCCATTACCCGCTGCGGTGAGGAAATTGCTTCCATCAGCCAGCGTCTGGAGCGCCTTAAATCCGCAGGCTCCAGCAACAGTGAGCTGGAGGCCCAGCTGAATTTCAAGAATGCCGAGAAGCGCCAGCTGGAGCGCGAGCTGGAGGTTACCCGCACGAAGCTCAATATCCTGGTGATGGGTGCCGAAATCAAGCCGGAGAACGGCATGCCCACGCTGGTGGTGCGCGCCAACAAGGATGGCATTGTGCGCAATGTCGGCATCACCCAGGGAAGCTGGGGCGAGCAGGGCGCCGCGGTGGTGACCATGAGCAATCTGGCCGCCATGGAAATTGAGGGTACTCTGTATGGTAACAGTGTGCCGGAATTCTCGACGGTGCGTGCCACGCGTCTGTCCGGGCGCGACAATGTGGTGCTGGAGGGCACCTGGCGCATGGCCGAGCAGGTGGATGAGGAAAAGCAGACCCGCGCGTTCTATTTCACCCCTGCCGGCTTGCCCGCAGATGCACGCCCGGGGCAGCTCTGCCGCGTGGATTTCTATGCCGATGGCGGTGAAAAGGGTTATGTGAATATCCCGGATTCGGCCATTGTGAAAGTGGGCATCGATGATGTGGTGTTCCTGGAAATCAAGGAGGGCACTTTTGCAAAGGTAAAGGTGCAGGCTGGCACAAGCCGCCGCGGCATGACCCCGGTGAAGGGACTGGTGCCCGGCCAACGCCTGGTGGTGAAGGGTGGCTACGAGCTGCGCTATCTGCTGCCCGCAGACGGCAGCCAGCAGAAGAAGGCCGGCCATTTCCATGCCGATGGTAAGTTCCACGAAGGGGAGGATCACTGATGCTGGAGAAACTCATGTTATTCTGCCTGCGCAACCGCATCACGGTGATTATCATCACCCTGGTGCTGGCGGCGCTGAGCGTTGTGGGTATCATGCGCACCCCCGTGGACGTGTTCCCGGAGCTGTTTGTGCCGCGCGTGACCATTCAGACCGAGGCCGGTGGTCTCACGGCCGAGGAGGTGGAGCAGTATGTCTCCATTCCCCTGGAATCGGCACTTTCCGGCACGCCCGGCGTGCAGCAGGTGCGCAGCTCCAGCGGTAGCGGCCTCTCTTTCGTCTGGGTGGATTTTGATTGGGATACCGATATTTATCTGGCCCGCCAGATTGTATCGGAGCGCCTGTCCACTGTGCGCGAGAACCTGCCGTCGCATGTGGAAATGGAGATGGCTCCCATCGTTTCCGTGACCGGTGAGATTATGCTCATCGCCCTGCTGGGGGATGAAACGGCTGACCCGCTGGAGGTGCGCCGCGTGGGGCAGTTTGAGCTGCGCAACCGCCTGCTGTCCATCCCCGGCGTGGGGCAGGTCACGGTGCTGGGTGGCCGCATGCCCGAATACCAGGTGCTTTACGACCCGGAAAAGATGCGCCAGGCGGGCATCACGCTCAAGGACCTCAAGGAAAGTGTTGAGAATGCGCAGAGTACGGTGCCGGCCGGTTACATAGAAGATGTGGCGGGCCTGGAGCTGCCGGTGCAGCAGGCCTCCCGCGCCTTTACCCCGGAGGAAATCAAGCGCGCCCTCGTCCCCGCTCACCCCAGCGGTGTGCTGCGCGTGGAAGATGTGGCCGAGGTGAAGATTGACGGTGCGCCTCGCCGCGGTAACGCCGGCTTTGCCGGGCGCGAATGCGTGGTGCTTTCGGTGCAGAAGGTGCCGGGTGCCAATACACTGGCGCTCACCGAGCAGGTGGATGCCGCGGTGAAGGAATTTGCCCAGAGCCGCCTGCCGGGTAATATCAAGCTGCGGTCGGATGCCTACCGCCAGGCCGACTTCATCAATCTTTCGCTGGAGAATGGCAAGAAGACGCTTATTATTGCCGGTATTGTGGTGATGCTGGTGATTGTGCTCACGCTGCTGAACCTGCGCACGGCCATTATCACGCTGCTTACCATGCCGCTCTCCGTGATGCTGGGCATGGCATGTTTCCCCATGTTCGGGCTGGCGGTCAACATCATGACCCTGGGTGGTCTGGCTGTGGCCGTGGGCGATGTGGTGGACAACGCCATCGTCTTTGTGGAGGTGGCCTGGCGAAACCTGACGCGCAATGCCGCGCTGCCGCCGGAGCAGCGCCGCAGTCGTTTTGCCGTTCTCATGGAAGCTAAGGGCGAGATTGTCACCTCCATTTCCTACTCCACGGTCATCATTCTGCTGGTGTTTGCACCGGTGCTGTTCCTGAGCGGCATGGAGGGGCAGTTCTACCGTCCGCTGGGTATCTCGTACATGCTGGCGCTGGCGGCTTCTCTGCTGGTGGCCCTTACGCTCGTGCCGGTGCTTTGCTACATTTTCTTCAAGGCTCCCAAGACAGTGCGAAACGATGGTGATTCTGCCACGTCGCGCCTCATCAAGCGCCTCTATGCCCCGGTGCTGGAGTTCTGCCTGCGTCATTCGGCCATTGTGGTCGGCTTCCTCATGGCTATTACCGGTGGTGCGCTCTGGCTGGGAAGCACCTATGGCACGAGTTTCCTGCCGCCCTTCAATGAAGACTGCTACACGGTGTTTGTGAATGCCGTGCCCGGCACTTCGCTGGCCGAAACGGAGCGAGTTTCCCGCCAGGTGATGGCCGAGCTGGAAAAGATTGAGGGTGTGAAAACCGTGACCCAGCGCACTGGCCGCGCCGAAAACGATGAACATGCCGAGCCGGTGAGTGCTTCTGAGCTGGTGGTGCGCGTTGACCTGGACTACGACCAGCGCAAGATTCGCGAGGATATCCGCAAGGTGATTTCCGGCATGCCCGGCATGGGCGGCATGATCGGCTACCCGCTGGCTCACCGCATTTCCTCGGCGCTTTCTGGTTCAAACTCGGAAATTGCCATCAATATCTACGGTTCGGAGCTGCCCCAGATTCGCGAGGCCGCCAAGAAGGCTGCCGAAATTCTGGGTACGCTGCCGCAGGTGGCCGATGCCCGCGCCAACCGTGAAGTGATGGTGGATACCATCTGCGTGGACTACAACCGCGAGGTGCTGGCTACTTATGGACTCACTGTAGCCGATGCTGCGGAGCAGGTTTCTGCTGCCATGCAGGGCTACAAGGCCGGCGAAATCATCAAGAACCTGGACCACTGGAATATCATGCTGCGCCTTGCGCCTGAACTGCGCATGAGCATGGACGATGTGAGCAACCTGCAACTGGTGGCTCCCGGTGGCCGCATGCTGCGCCTGGGCGATGCTGCCCATGTTTACCGCGCCGAAACCACCAACCTGATTCTGCGCGATAACACCCGCCGCAAGGCCATGATTTCCTGCAACCCCAGCATTGATTCCAACCTGGGTGACCTGGCGGATGCCTGCCGGGAGAAGCTTGACCCGGTCATGAACGCCATGGGTTGCTCGGTGGACTACGCCGGCACTATCAAGAGCCGCGAGGAAGCAGGCCGCCGCCTGTATATTCTGGGTGGTATTGTCTGCGTGCTCATTGTGCTGCTGCTTTCCAGCTCGCTGGGCAGCGTGCGCCGCGCACTGGTCACGCTCATCAACATTCCGCTCTGCCTGGTGGGTGGTATTGTGGCTGTGTTCCTCGCTTCGCCTGATACGGTGAAATCCGTTCTCAATGGCGAAACCTACATTCCCCCCATCCTCTCTGTAAGCTCCATTGTGGGCTTCGTTACTGTGGTGGGCTTTGCCATCCGTTCCGGGCTCATCCTGCTCAACCGCTACCGTGTGCTTGAAGAGCAGGGCATGAGCACTATTGATGCCATTCGCGATGGTTCCCGCGAGCGCGTCATCCCCATCATGATGACCTCGCTCACCACTATTCTTGGTCTGCTGCCCCTCGTCTGGGCCAAAGACCAGCCCGGCGGCGAGCTCCTCGCCCCGCTGGCCATCGTTCAGTTCGGCGGTCTGGTCTCCGCCACCATTCTGAACCTCCTCGTCATCCCTGCCACCAGCCGCCTCTTCATGCGCTGGCTCGCCCCGGAAAAGGACGTGGATTGATGATAGCTCCCGAGCGCATTAGAAGCCACCCGGAGGTTATTCTTCGGGTGGCTTTTGATGTTACTGGGGCGAAAATTGATATGCTGTTGTGTTTTTGCTGGTAATGGCAGGTACAAGGTGGTAGAATGCCCCGTAACCGCTATGAGTGATTCTGCTTACATCTATGATAATGTTGGTGAGTACCTGAAGCTGGGGAAAACGATTTACAGCCCCACCATGTACCTGGGGCCGGGGCTGCAGCCGTATTGGTTGCAGGCCGGGGCCTATGCTCCGGTTTCAGAAACGGCCGGGGTGCTCACTGCCGATGATACCAACAGGCTGGTGGAAAGCTGCACCACACCGGAGCAGCGCGCCGAGCTGGCCGAGAAGGGGACAGTGGATTTTATTGCAGACGGTCCCTGTGGTAAGTATCATGCTTATATCTATGCTCAGGCTGAGGGCCCGCTGGTGATTCTGGTGACACTGCATGTGGATGACTACCTGCAGCAGGGTATTGATGCGAAGTGCTCCGATATTCACCTGCCTTCGGGGGTGGCGCCGTCCTGGCGTCGCTTTGGCTCGCTGCTGCCTATGTGGGAAGGTGCTCCGCTTTTCACCAAGGAGGATTGCCATGCACTGGTGGATAGCTTCCTGACGGAAAAGGAATGGGCACGCCTCAATGAAGTGGGCGATGTGGACTTTGCTTACCAGAATGAACGCGGGCGTTATCGCGCTTCGGTGGTTTCCCAGCGTCTGGGGTACGATATCTGTTACCGTATCATTAACAGCCGCGTGTTCAGCATGGAGGAAATCAACCTGCCCACGGAATATGTGGAGCCGCTTACCCGCTTTACCAACGGTATCATTCTGGTGACAGGTGCAGTGGGTTCCGGCAAGTCCACCACGCTGGCTTCGATTATTGATTTCATTAACCAGGACCGCCACGACCACATCATCACCATGGAGGACCCCATCGAAACGGTGTTTGAGTGCAAGGGCTGCCACATTAACCAGCGCGAGGTGCTCTCGCACACCGAATCCTTTGCCCGCGCGCTGCGCGCCGCCTTGCGTGAGGACCCGGATGTCATCATGGTGGGGGGAATGCGCAATCTTGAGACCATATCGCTGGCTCTTTCCGCTGCCGAAACTGGTCACCTGGTGCTGGGTACGCTCCACACGGGGTCTGCCGCCCGCACCATTGACCGTATTCTCGATGCGTTCCCGGTGGAGGAGCAGGACCACATCCGCGTGATGGTGTCCGAATCGCTGCGCGGTGTGTTCTCCCAGCAGCTGGTGCCCCGAAAGGATGGCAAGGGCCGCGTGATGGCTCTGGAATTGCTGGTGAACAATGCTGCCGTGGCCAACTGCATCCGCGAGGGCAAGACCTTCATGATTCCCGGCCTTATCCAGACTGGTAAGAACCTGGGTATGCGCCTCATGGACGATTCGCTCCAGCAGCTGTATCTCGATGGCATCATCTCCGCCCAGGAATGCCGCAGCCGTGCCACTGACCAGGTGATGATGGAGCGCTTCCTTAACGAACACCCCGAACCCGCCGCCCCGGAGGAGGCCTGAGTTGAACCGATAAACGATACACCTTTTTTCTCACAATGAAGAACAAGATTGACGAATTTTTCCAGGCTCTGGTGGATAATGGTGGCTCTGACCTTCACCTTTCCGAAGGACAGCCGCCCAAAATCCGCGTGCATGGCGATGTGACCCCCATTCGCGAGGCTCCGCTCACCCACGAGGAGATGGTTGAGCTCATGGAGCCCATCTGCCCGCCGAAACTCTGGAAGGAGTTCTGCGAAATCGGCGATGCGGACTTCGCCTATGAAATGAACGAGCAATCCCGCTTCCGCTGCAATTACATGAAGCAGCAGCGCGGTTATTGCTGCGTGTTCCGTCTCATTCCCACCAAGATTCTGACCCTGGAGCAGCTCAATGTGCCTGAGCAGATCAAGCGCTTTGGTGAAATGCGCTCCGGTCTGGTGCTGGTGACCGGCCCCACCGGTTCCGGTAAGTCCACCACCCTGGCGGCTCTTATCGACTACATCAACACCAACTTCTCCCGCCATATCATCACGGTGGAGGAACCCATCGAATTCGTGCATCCCAGCAAGAAGAGCATCCTCACCCAGCGCGAGGTGCCCAACAACTGCCCCTCGTTCGCCGATGGTCTGCGCGCCTCCCTGCGCGAGGATACAGACATTGTGCTGGTGGGCGAAATGCGCGACCTCGAGACCATCTCGCTGGCGCTCACCGCTGCCGAAACTGGTCTGCTGGTGTTCGGCACGCTGCACACCAACAACGCCCGAAAGACCGTGGACCGTATCATCGACGTGTTCCCGGCAGAGCAGCAGTCCCAGGCCCGCACCATGCTGGCCGGCTCGCTCCGCGGTGTGGTGGCTCAGCTGCTCATGGAGCGCTGCGATAAGCCTGGTCGCGTGGCGGTAAACGAAATCCTCTTTGCCACTCCGGCTGTGAGCGCCATCATCCGCGAAGGCGCCACCCAGAAACTCGCAGACGTGATTGTGGGCGGCAAGGCCATGGGCATGCAGTTCATGGATGACGCCATCTGGCAGAAACTCCAGCAGGGTATTGTGTCCCCCGAGGAAGCCTATATGAAGGCTATCGACAAGGCTCGCTTCAAGAACTTCCTGCCCAAGGGCATGGAAACCATCGCCAATGCCGGCGGCGCATAAGCCCGGCCGATATCCATTTATCCAACGCGCATCAGGCACATCCTGGTGCGCGTTTTATTGTGTTCGTTCGCCGGAAATGGCGTCATTTAATACCTGCACTTAGTGAGGAATATGTGATTTTCCGCACCATTCGGATAGGGTGAGGCGCAGTACTGTTGTGGCGTCAATGGCGCGGTCGATGTACTGCTCTCCGCGTTCGATGTGTTGGGGCGTGATGCGTTGAATGAGCAGAGTGAGAGCCTTGCGCTTTTCTTCCGTCTGCATGACGATGTCCACCTTTCCCTGGACAATCACGCTTTCATAGGCCATGGAAAATTGTTCACCAAGAACGCCGGGTTCTTTCAGCACCACGAGCGAGACCCGGGGATTGTTCTGAAGGCAACGAAGCTTATGCCCCGTGGCGGCACAATGAAAATAGATGGAATCATTCTCATCCCATGCAAAATTGATGGGTATGCCATAACCACCGCCGCTGATGTTTTCCATGCAGAGGACAGCGTGAGTGGCTTCGCGTAACAAGAGCCGGGCGTTTTGTTCAGGCATGGCTCTGTCCTGTCTGCGGAGAGCGCTCGTATCATATCCACCCGTTGAGCTGGATGAAGTATCTGGGGAAAAGGGCTGATTCATGAACACATCGCGGCAGGCGAGGAGATGGTGTTATTGTTTTCGCATGCTGGCGGGAAGGATGTGCAGCAGGTCGCGGTACTTGGCAATGGTGCGGCGGGCAATGGTGATGCCTTCTGCGGCGAGCATCTGCTCCAGGCTGGCGTCTGAGAGCGGGTGGCGCGGGTCTTCTGCCTCAATCAGCTCCCGGAGGCGGGCCTGCACCGCTTCCGGGGAAACGCCATCCAGCGCGGTGGTGAAGAAATGGCGCAGTTCAAACACGCCGGAGCTGCATTTCAGGAACTTGCCGTTCACCGCGCGGGAAATGGTGGAGACATGCAGCCCGGTGGTATCGGCTATCTGCTCCATTTTCAGGGGCAGGAGGGCAGACGGCCCGTTCAGGAAAAAGGCGCGCTGGTGCTGCACGATGTCCTGCGCCACCTGCAGAATGGTCTGCTGGCGCTGGGCTATGGCTTTGATGAGTTCCCGCCCCTCGCTGAAACAGCGGGAGAGGTAGCGCCGCACTTCCGGCTTGTCGGCCTGTTCGGCCATCATTTCGCGGTATTCGGCCGAGATGCCCAGGCGGGGGATATTCGCATCGGTGAGGGAGACTTCCAGTTCATCACCCTTGCGGGTGACGATGATATCCGGCGTGATGACGCTGGTGTTTTCCCGCGCAAAGGCGCTGCCGGGGTCGGGGTTCAGCTGGGCAATGCGACGGGCGGCTCCGGCCACGGCCAGCTCGCTTTCGCCCAGTTCGCGGGCGGCCTCGGCATAGCGGTGCTGCACCAGCTGCTGCCAGTGGCTTTGCAGCAAGCGCATGGCCAGGCTGTGTTCCTCGCCCTCGCGGCGCAGCTGCAGCACCAGGCTTTCGCGCAAATCGACGGCACCGACTCCGGCGGGATCGAGATCCTGCACAGCTTGCAGCGCTTGTGCCAGCGTGCTCCTGCTCCAGCCGTTCTGCGCGGCAATGTCTGCCGGGGCGTCGGCAAAATACCCGCGTTCATCCAGATGCTGCACGAGTTCCAGCGCCGCTTGTTCCACCCTGGCGGGCAGGGCGCTGCGCCGCACCTGTTCCTCCAGGTGCGCGCCGAGCGAGGGGGCGTCCGACAGCGAATCCAGCAGGTAATCGTGGCGCTGGGCGGCAGCATAATCCGGTGCGGGTGCGTCCTCCGCATCCTCCTCCGGGGGGAGCTCCTCCAGCGCGGGGTTCGCGGCCATGGCCTGGGTTGCCAGGGTGCGCAGTTCCATGTTGGTGGCCTGCAGTGCGCGCATGAACTGCTGCATAGCGGCGGTGGCCACCATGCTCTGTTTCATTCCCTGTTGCATCCCTGCGTTGCTCATGCTGTCTGCGTTTTAGCAGATTAGACGTGCGCTTTCAAGCGCAAAGCGTGTCCGCTCACCCCGTCCGAGCGTAGCGAGGATATCGTTTCCCCCTCACTGCCATGGTAGCTCCATAAGCCCATCATCGGGAATCTTTATACCGAACTTTATACCGAACTCAGGCGTTGAGAGCAGGCATGAGCACCTCCCATTCCCCGTTCCGGCGTGCGCCGACTCGCAGAATGCGTCCCTTTTTCTTCAGTTCGTTCAATAGCTTTTCAACTTGCCGGAGAGATATGCCTCTTTTTTCTGCCATCTCTCTTGCTGATGCTTTGGGGTGTTGGCAAAGGTACGTCGTAATGAATTGCTCCGTTTCAGATAAATCCGGTATGGCCGTAGGTGCGGCAGCAGCCTGTTGCAGACTGTTGAGAATTTCCTCCAGCATGAAGTCGATGAAGGGCGAGCAATTACCACGGTTTGTACTTTCCTCAATGGCCTGGTAATATCCGTTCTGCTGGGCATGCACTATGTTTTCCACGGGCAGGTGTGGGAACACCGGATGCCCTTTGCCGAGGATGAGGGATTGCCATAACCTGCCGATGCGCCCATTGCCATCGCTGAAGGGATGAATGAACTCAAACTCGTAATGGAAGACACAGCTGCGGATGAGCAGGTGGTCTTCCGAATGCTGCAGCCAATCAAACAGCTGGTGCATGAGAGTGGGCACCAGGTGGGCCGGTGGTGCCATGTGGACGAGCTTATCCCCGGCAAAGACACCCACGCCTCCCTTACGGAATTGTCCTGGTTCCGGGCAGAGCCCCTGCATCATGCAGCCATGCGCCTTCAGCATGTCATCTGCCTGGTATGCGTCCCAGGTGGGACTTTCCTCATAGGTGCGGATGGCGTTGTACACTTCCTGCACCTGCTGTTTCGGGGCAATCACCATTTTGCCGTCCATCAGGGTGCGGATTTCTTCTTCACTCAACTCATTGCCTTCGATGGCGAGCGAGCTTCGGATGGTCTTGATGCGGTTTGCTTTTTTCAGCATCAGGCCGTCTGCGGCTTCCAGACGGATAGCATAGCGTTCGACCAAGGCAGAAATATCTGCCACCAGGCGAATCGCTTTGGCGCTTACGCTGAAGGGTGGTGCGTACTCTCCCATGACCCACTCATTATATCATTTCCGGACTGTTCTGACCAGTCTTAATTGTTGCGGTAGAATGAGCCCCGATGCTCTGGATAACCTCCCTCGCGGCGGCGGCGATGTTGCTCTGCTGCAGGAGCCAGGAGACGATGACTACGCGCTGGGCGCCGGCAGAAAGAACCTGGGGCAGGGTAGTGCCGTTGATGCCGCCGATGCAGAACATGGGCATGCTGCCCACCGCCTGCTGCACGGTGGCGATATCCTGCAGGCCGATGGAGGCTCGCCCCGGTTTGGTGCCGGTGGGGAAAAGCGGGCCGAAGCCGATGTAGTCCGCCCCCTCGCGGAGGGCTTCCAACGCCTGCTCCGGGCTGTGGGTGGAGCGCCCCACGATGACGCCGGGACCGACGATGCGGCGCACTTCTGCCAGCGGACCGCCATCCTGGCCCACGTGCACGGCATCGGCGCCTATTTCTGCGGCCATGCCGGGGTAATCATTCAGTACAAAAATGGCCTGGCGCTCGCGGCAGATGCGCTGCATGGCGATGGCCCATTCGCGGACTCGTTCCTGCTCCACCCCTTTGGCTCTCAGCTGGATGATACGCACGCCGCCGTCAATCAGGGCATGGGTGCGGGGCTCAATCTGCTCCGGGGTGGTGTACCCCATATCGACAATGCCGTACAGCCGGCAGGAGGCGAGAATTTCGTTCATGCGTCCATACTGGCAGAAAACAGACGGATTCGCAAGAGAAATAGGACAAAAAATTGATTTGATTTCGCATTTTCCGGGGTATAGAATGCGAAGCCATGGAAACTTTAGTGTCTAGCGGAATCATTGAGTCGTATTTCAACAAGCTGAAAGATTGTCTGGAACTGGATGCTGCCATTGTGGGCGGTGGACCTTCCGGCATCGTAGCTGCCTATTACCTGGCCAAGGCAGGCCACAAGGTGGCATTGTTTGACCGCAAGCTTTCCCCCGGCGGCGGTATGTGGGGCGGCGCGATGATGTTTAACGATATCGTGGTGCAGGAGGAGGCTATGGATATTGTCCGTGAGCTGGGGCTGAGCTACAAGCCGTATCGCGAGGGAACATACATCATCGATTCCGTGCATGCCACGGCGGGGCTACTCTACAAGGCCACGCAGGCCGGGGCTGTCATCTTCAACTGCTATTCGGTGGAGGATGTGGTGTATAAGCAGGGCCGCGTGGGCGGTGTGGTAGTGAACTGGACCCCCGTGCTGCGCGAGGGACTGCATGTTGACCCGCTGACCATCATCTCCAAGACGGTACTGGATGGTACTGGCCATGACTGTGAAATCGCCAAGACCGTGGCCCGCAAGAACGGCGTGCGCCTCAACACCGCTACGGGTGGTGTGATTGGTGAAATGAGCATGGACGCCGCTGAGGGCGAGCGCTCCACTATCGAAAACACCAAGGAAATCTACCCCGGCCTGTTCGTGTCCGGTATGGCGGCCAACGGCGTGAGCGGGAGTTTCCGCATGGGCCCGATTTTCGGTGGCATGCTCATGAGCGGCAAGAAGGCCGCCGAGCTGATGGGACAGGCAATTTCCGGTAAATAAGGTTTCAAACGGCTATGGAGGCAGACGAACTCAGGTATCCGGGGTCCCGCCGCATTTATGTGCCGGGACGCCTGCACCCGGAGATTCAGGTGGGGATGCGAGAGGTGTCGCTTTCGGACTCCCTTTTCCCGGATGGCACGGTGGAGCAGAATGCGCCAGTCCGGATTTATGATTGCTCCGGCCCCTGGGGCGATGATGCTTTCCATGGCGATGTGGAGCAGGGACTGCCGCGTCTGCGCGAGTCCTGGGTTCTTTCCCGGGGCGATGTGCAGCGGGATGCCGAGGGAAAACTCTGCGCCGCTGACCTGGCTCATCCTCCTACGCAGCGCGAATATGCGCAGCGCGGTATCATCACCCCGGAAATGGAATATGTGGCGATACGCGAGAATATGGGGCGCGAGGCGGCCTACAAGGCGGTGTACGATGAATTTCCGCATGCGAAATCCCGCCCGGAGGCCGCTCAGCAGCTGCTGGACGAGCTTGGCACTGGCATGCCGCGCCCCAGTGAGCTGGAAGCGCAGGCTGGCTTTTCCCCTGAATCGCTGGTGCGCCGCGCCGATATCAATTACCAGCACCCGGCAGAAACGCATCGCGGTGGCCACATGCCGGCCTTCTTCACTCCGGAGTTTGTGCGCGATGAAATTGCCGCCGGTCGCGCGCTGATTCCTGCCAATATCAACCACCCGGAAGCCGAGCCCATGATTATCGGGCGGAACTTCCTCTGCAAAATCAATGCCAATATCGGCAACTCTGCCATCTCGTCCGGCATTGAGCAGGAGGTGGAAAAACTGCGCTGGGCCATCCACTGGGGGGCAGATACCGTCATGGATTTGTCCACCGGCAAGGATATCCACAAGACCCGCGAGTGGATTCTGCGCAACAGCCCGGTACCTATCGGCACCGTACCCATTTACCAGAGCCTGGAGAAATGCAGCGGCCGGGTGGAATACCTCAGCTGGCCGATTTTCCGCGATACGCTCATTGAGCAGGCCCGCCAGGGGGTGGACTATGTGACGATTCACGCCGCGCTGCTGCAGCGTTTCGTGCCGCATACCGCCCGCCGCGTCACGGGGATTGTCTCGCGCGGCGGCTCCATCATTGCCAAGTGGATGCTGATTCACCAGCAGGAGAATTTCCTCTACTGCCACTGGGATGAAATCTGCGACATCCTGGCCACGTATGATGTGGCGATTTCCATTGGCGATGGCCTGCGTCCCGGCTCGATTGCCGATGCCAATGACTTTGCCCAGCTGGCTGAGCTGGAGGTGCAGGGGGAACTCACCCGCGCCGCCTGGGCCAAGGGCGTGCAGGTCATGAACGAGGGCCCCGGCCATGTGCCGCTGCACCTGGTGCCGGAGAATATGCGGAAACAGCTGGAGTGGTGCTACGAGGCGCCGTTCTACACCCTCGGCCCGCTGGCTACAGATATTGCCCCGGGCTATGACCATATCACAGGGGCGCTCGGCGGGGCTCTCATTGCCCAGCGCGGCTGTGCCATGCTCTGCTATGTGACCCGCAAGGAACACCTCGGCCTGCCCGACCGTGAGGATGTGCGCGAGGGCGTGGTCACCTACAAGCTGGCTGCCCATGCTGCCGATCTGGCCAAGGGGCACCCCGGCGCCCAGCTGCGCGATAATGCTCTGGCCAAGGCCCGCTACGAGTTCCGCTGGGAAGACCAGTTCAACCTCTCGCTCGACCCGCACAAAGCCCGCGCCTACCACGACCTCACCCTGCCGCATGCCAATGCCAAGAAGGCACACTTCTGCTCCATGTGCGGCCCGGATTTCTGCGCCATGAAACTGACTCAGGAAATTCGCCAGCAGCATGGAAGAAGCTGATTCCGGGGAGGAAATGACACCTGAAGCGCTGCTTGCTCTGCGGGAGCGGGCAGCGGCGGGGGATGTGCAGGCTCTGTTCGAGCTTGGGTGGGAGCTGGATGATGAGGAAGGAACGGAATACCTGCGCCGGGCGGCAGAGTCGGGCCATGTCCGCGCCATGTGTTGTTATGCGGAGCGCCTCAGTGACGATGTGAAGGCTTCTCTTTCCTGGCGCATCCGGGCGGCAGAGCGGGATGATGCGCTTTCCTGTTATCTTCTGGGCGAGGCGTACCGGTATGGTATCAAAGGGGTGCGGGTGAATAAGGAAAAGGCTTTTTTCTACCATGCCAAGGCGGCGCGCCTGGGGTATCTCGAAAGTGCCTATGCGCTGGCGATGGACAGCCTCTACTATGGTTCGTTCTGCCCCTGGCCGCAGGACGAGGGAGCGCGGGTGCTCCGCGAGGTGGCCGGGCAATCGTTGAACAGCACCCCCTTGTTCTGGTATGCTGTCATCTGCTACGAGGGGCGCGGTATGCCCCGCAATCTGGAGCGGTCGCGTGAGTGGCTGCTCCGCTGCCTGGAGATGAGCCCCGGCTTCACCGATGCGCAAGAGCTGCTGCAGGAGGTGGAGCAGGAATTGGCCGCTCAAGCAGTTGACTGATAAGAGAAATAAAAACCGGCTCCGAAAGGAGCCGGGAAAATTTTACTTCGTACTTCGTCCTTATAAATCGTCCACCAGGGAGGTGCTTTTGGCGTAGGCGGTGGAGCGGGCTTCGAAGAAGTCGGTCTTGATGAGGTTGGCGTTGCTGAACTGGCTGACCCAGGCGCAGGCGGGGGGCTCGGTTTCATAGCCCTCGTACACCGGGGCAAAGCCTAAATCGAGGCAACGGCGGTTGGCCAGGTAGCGGATGTAGTCGCGCACCATGTCGGTGGTGAGGCCGGGGATATCGTTGCCGATGACATAGCATCCCCAGGCGATTTCCTGCTCGGCGCCCTCGCGGATCATGGCGCGGTATTCATCCACCTTTTCCGGAGTGAAGAGCTGGGGCTCTTCGCGCTGGAGCTCGCGGATGATGTTGCGGAAGAGCCATAGGTGGGTGCTTTCATCGCGGTTGATGTAGCGGATTTCCTGCGCGCTGCCGGGCATTTTGTTGTTGCGGCCCAGGTTGTAGAAGAACATGAAGCCGCTGTAGAAATACACGCCTTCCAGAATGAAATTGGCCACGAGGGTGCGGGCGAAGTTCTCCGGTGTGTGGTGCTGCTGGAATTCGTTGTACAGGTTGCCGATGAAGGTGTTGCGGCGCAGCAGGTGTTCATCGTTGCGCCACTGGTAGAGCACTTCCTGCCGCTGCTGGGGCTCGCAGATGGTATCGAGCATGTAGCTGTAGCTCTGGCTGTGCACGGCTTCCTGAAAGGCCTGGATGCAGAGGCAGAGGTTCACTTCATTGGCGGTGATGTATTCACCCACGGAGGGGAGGTTGGCGGTCTGGATGCTGTCCAGAAACACGAGGAAGGAGAGGATTTTGTCGAACGCGCGGCGCTCGGCGGGGCTGAGGCGCGGGTAGTCCTTCACATCAGCCGCGAGGTTGATTTCCTCGGGAATCCAGAAATTATTCATGGCCTGGCGATACCACCCGCTCACCCAGGCGTATTTCATGTTGTTGAAATCGTTGAGGTTGGTGGTGTTGCCGTTGATGATGCGGCGGGCGGCGGTTTCGGTGTCGCCCTGCGGGTTAAAGAGCGGTCTGCGGGTTAACTGGCACATAATTCACATTCTTCTACTTCTAAGCTTCTGGAGCGGATATAATAGATGGTCTTCACCCCGCATTCCCACGCGAGGATGTAGAGCCTGAGTATCTGGCGGAGGGTGTATTCATGGGTAATGTAGAGGTTCATGCTCTGCGCCTGGTCAATGTGGCGCTGGCGCACCCCGGCGGCCCGCACGGACCACGACTGGTCGATGTGGTGGGCATTTTTATACAACCAGAGGGTTTGCAGGGTGAGTTCGGGGGCTACGCGGGGCATGAGCCCGCTCTTCTTTTCTTCCAGGAAGAAGAGTTTCATGACCGGGTCAATGCCGGCGGTGGTGCCGGCGATGATGCTGGTGCTGCTGGTGGGCGCCACGGCGAGCAGCCAGGCATTGCGCAGCCCATAGCGGGCAACGCGCTGGCGCAGTTCCTGCCAGTGCGGGGCGGTGTAGCCGCGGCGGTCGAAATAGGCTCCGGTCTGCCATTCGCTGCCCTCAAAGGCGGCATAGGAGCCCTTTTCGCGGGCGGTATCGCAGCTGGCGCCAATGGCTGCGTGGTTAATCTGCTCAAAGAGCTGGTCCGCAAAGTCGAGGTGCTCCTGCGTTTCCCAGTGCAGCCCGAGTTTGGCGAGCATGTGGTGGTAGCCGCTCACCCCCAGGCCGATGGGGCGCATGGAGCGGTTGGTAATCTCGGCATAGGGCAGGGGGTAGAAGTTCAGGTCAATCACGTTGTCGAGCGCACGCACGGCGCTGCGGGTGATTTCTGCCACCTCCTGCGGGTTGCGCACATCGATGCGCCCCAGCGAGAGACTGGCCAGGTTGCACACCACGAAATCGCCGGGCTTTGTGGTGGTGACCACCACGGTTTCGCCCTCCACAGTCTTCACTTCCTGCGAGATAGACTCGATGGCGCTCATATTCTGCGCGATTTCGGTGCAGAGGTTGCTGCAGTAGATGATGCCGCGGTGCTTGTTCGGGTTGGCTCGGTTTACGAGGTCGCGGTTGAAGGCAAAGGGCGTGCCGGTTTCCACCGCGCTTTTGAGAATGAGGCGGATGATGTCCTTGATAGGCACGATTCGCTTGTGGATGCGGCTGTCGGCCACGCAGCTGTGGTAGCGTTCCTCCCATTCATCGCCGTAGCTGTCCTCCAGGGCATAGCCTTTCACGAACTTGATTTCGTGCGGGCACATGAGATACCAGGCGCCCTCGATGTTGTCGCGTGCCTGCTGCCAGAAATAATCCGGGTAGCACACGGCGGGGAACACATCGTGCGCTTTCAGGCGGTCATCGCCATTGTTGGTGCGTAGTGCCAGGAACTCCGGCAAATCGCGGTGCCAGGCGTCGAGGTATACTGCTACCGCACCCTGGCGCACTCCCAGCTGGTCCACCGCTACGGCGGTATCGTTGGCCAGGCGGATCCAGCGGATGACTCCGCCCGCCGCGCCGGGAAAGCCGCGGATGGCGCTGCCGCTGGCGCGCACTTTGCCGAAGTAGAGCCCCATGCCGCCGCCGTATTTGCTGACCTGTGCAAAGTTGTCGATACTGCGGTAGATGCCTTCCAGACTGTCCGGCACGGTGTCAATGAAGCAGGAGGAAAGCTGGTGGAAGGGCTTGCGGGCATTGGCCAGCGTGGGGGTGGCCATGGTGACCTTCAGGGTGCTGAGCATATCGTAGAAGCGTTGCACCCACTGCAGGCGGTTCTGCTCTTCCTTCATGGCCAGATGCAGGGCGATACCCAGGAACATTTCCTGCGGGCTCTCAAGCACTGCTCCCGCGTGGGTGCGGATGAGGTAGCGCCCATGCAGCAGTTCCAGCCCGGAGTAGTTGAACAGCTTGTCTCGCTCCGGGCGCAGCATCTGCTCACAGCTGTCGATTTCGGCCTTGCTGTAGTGCGCCAGGATGTAGGCGCCGTACACGCCCTCTTTGCTCAGGTGGGTGATTTTATCATGCAGGCTGGTGATGCCCACCTCGGCCTCGTGCTGGGCCAGCCGGGCGCGGAATCGCAGCAGCCAGAAACGTGCGGCTATCATTTCCCAGTTCGGCGCATCGCGGGTGGTGAGCTCGGCCGCGGCTTTGATGAGACATCCCAGCCCGGCTTCATCGCTCTGACCGTTTTTGCTGAAGCTGCGGAAGCGGGCAGTGAGCTGGGGCAGGGCGTATTCCTCCTCCGGGAATTCCTGCTGCAGTTCCTTGAGCGTGGCTTCCAGCGCGGCTCGCTCGGTGAAATGCCCCAGCAGTTGCTCCCGGGCGGCGCGGGCGCGGCTGCGCTCGTTGCGGTACAGAATGAAGTTTTTTGCCGCTTCGTAGTAGCCGGCCACCATCAGCTCGGCTTCCACCTGGTCCTGGATGCTTTCCACCGCAATCACATCCTCACCCCGGCTCAGCAGCGTGCCTTCTATGTCTGCTGCCAGCCGCGTAGTCTCTGCCGCGGCATCCTGCATGCCCACGCTTTCAAACGCCAGCCGGATGACCCGCTCTATCTTTTCCCGGCGGTATTCCTCCACCGCTCCGTTTCTTTTCCGTATCTTCATGACTCCACTATATCTTGTATGCGTGTCGATAGTTTACCCGCTCATCTTGAAAAGTCAAGTAAAATGGTAGGAAAAAATAGAATTATTTTTATCTTGTGTTGTAAGAAGAGTAATACGAATGTGCGCGGATTCTATATCATAGGGAGGCAGGAGAAAAACAGGGAAGTGAGGGAAATAGAAAATAAAAAAGCTTGAAAACTTCAAATAAACGGAAAACTCTGCTGCGCTTGGTAAATGAACAGGCACAACCCCCTGTCATCCATTACCATGAACAAGAACTTTTTTCAGATGATGTTACTGTCGGCGGTCGTGAGCGTATGCTTCAGCAGCTGCGACCATGTGAGCTTTGTCCATAACCTGAATTCATACTGCGCCTCCCGCCCGGTAGTACACCATAATCCGGTGGTGCATCAGCCGGTAGTGGTGCAGAAACCTGTTGTCGTGAAGCAGCCGGTGGTGGTGCAGAAGCCTGTTGTCGTGAAGCAACCGGTGGTGGTGCAGAGACCCGCCAATCAGCACAAGCCTGTGGTTCAGCACAAGCCGGTGAATAATCATAAGCCCGTGGCTCAGAACAAGCCGGTGAGCAACCATAAGCCCGTGGTTCAGAACAAGCCGGTGAATAATCACAAGCCCGAGGCTCAGAACAAGCCGGTAAATGATAACAAGAAGCCCGTGGCTCAGAACAAGGGGAATGAAAAGCGTCCGGCTTCCCGCCGTGCTTGATTATCCTTGAGACCATGCCCTCTACCACCAATCAAGATAACCGGGGCGCGGGACTTCTGTCCCGCCTCCGGTAAACGCGCATCGTCCGCTTTTTAGTAAAAGGGTGTGCTGCGCGGGAAGCCCAATCAGGAACTGCTGTTGATGAGCTTCTGGAGCTCGTTCATTTCCTGCATGAGGGCGGCGGCTTCCTCCAGCGAGATGCCGGGTGTATTGACACGGGAGCGCAGCTGGTCTACATTGGCCTTGATAGCGGCGAGTGCGGCATTCGCGCAGGTGGATTCCACGGTGTGCGCGACATCGGGAATATCGACGGGGGCGTGCTCCATGCCGCGGAGGGCGGCAGCCTGTTCCGGCGGTAGTTTTGCGATGAAATCCTGCCAGTCATCCTCATTGCCGGGGGAGGGCAGGGATTCCATGAAGCGCTGCAGCACCACGCCGCCGGAAAGCCAGCGGATGGGTTCCTGGAGTTCTTCGATTCGCTCCAGCAGCATGGACTGGGCCTCGGCGTTCACTGCAGCCAGGAAAATGGTGTCGTGAATGGCGCGGTGCAGGGTGATGGGAATGACTCGTGCGGGCGCTTCCTGCACCAGGTTGGTTGCGCTCATTTCCTCTTCTTCGCCGGGTTCCCATGCGGGCTCGGCCGGGGCACTCTGTGGGGCTTCTTTGCGGGTACGGATAATGCCTTCAACCGTTTCACGCAGGGATTCGAGCCCGGTGTTTAGACGGGTGGCTAAATCGGCCACGGCCACATCGCGACGGTTGCGGTCGGTGATTTCGGCGGCCAGGTCCGCCATGCGCGGGATGAGGGCGGCGCGGGCATTGGCATCGCCCTGAATCAGGGCCAATTCCTGACCGACACGGACTTCGAGATACGGACGCGCGGTGTCGATGGCTTCGCGCAGGGCCTCCGGGCCACGGCTGCCGATGAGGGAATCGGGGTCTTCGCCGGGGGGCAGGCTTGCGTGGTAGACTTCCAGCCCGGCGGCGGCGAGTTTGCGGAAGGTCTTTTCGCTGGCTTTGATGCCGGCGTTGTCGCCATCGTAGCAGAGGATGGCTTTCTTGGCGTATTTGCGGAGGATTTTCGCGTGCTCGTCGGTGAAGGCCGTTCCCAGGCCTGCCACGGCGTTGCGGATGTCGGCCTTTTCGTGGCAGGCAATCACATCCAGCTGACCCTCACAGACCACCACGCACATACCCGCCTTGCCGATGGGACCGGTGGCCTTGTAGAGCCCGAAAAGCAGTTCGCCCTTGTGGAAAGCGGCGGTATCTGCGGTGTTCACGTATTTGCGCGGGTCCTGTCCTTCCTGGATGATGCGGCCGGAAAAGCCCACCACTTCCCCGCGCACGTTGTGGATGGGGAACATGAGGCGATCCCGGAACACGGGGTAGAGCCCACGCTGACCGCGCCCGAGCAGGTAGGCTTCGGCCAGCAGGCGGTCATCCATGCTGCGAGACTGGGCCAGCAGGGCAAACTCCCGGAAATCCGGCGGTGCCCAGCCGAGTTGCCAGGCGCGGGCAATCTCGATGCCGAATCCACGTTTTTTCAGGTATTCGCGCACGTGTCCGGCGGCGGCATCGCGGCAGAGTTTGCGGTGGTAGTAGTCGGTGGCCAGGGTATTGGCCTCCACCACGCGGGCGCGCATGCGGCGCTGGCGTGCCATTTCCGGGTTTTCCTCCTCCTCGATGACCGGAATGCCGTTCATATCCGCCAGGCGGCGCAGAGCGGTGGGGTAATCGAGGTTCTCGAACATCATGATGAATTTGATGGCATCGCCCCCCACACCACAGCCGAAGCAATGGAAAGACTGGCGAGCCGGGTTCACATGGAACGAGGGCGTTTTTTCACTGTGGAACGGGCAACAGGCTTTCCAGGAGTTGCCCGCACGGCGCAGTTGCACATACCTGCCCAGGAGCTCCACGATATCGGCGGAGTCCTTGATGCGCGCGGCGCATTCCTGGGTGATGCGTGCCATGGATTCAAGCCTGGGTAAGGGTGCGGAGATGTTCCTCGAATCCGGGGTACGAGGTGTTGATGCTGTGGCAGTTGCGCAGGGTGGTTTCGCCCTCGGTATTCAATCCGGCCATGAGGAAACTCATGGCGATGCGGTGGTCTCCATAGCAATCCATGGTGGCACCGTGCAGCGGAGTGCCGCCGGTAATTTCCATGCCATCCGGGAATTCCTCCACCGTGGCTCCCATGGCGCGCAGATTGCCCACCACGGTGGCGATGCGGTCGCTTTCCTTGACGCGGAGTTCGGCGGCGTTGCGGATGCGGGTGGTGCCTTGTGCAAAGGCTGCTGCCACTGCCAGCACGGGAATTTCATCGATGAGATTGGGAATTTCGGGCTTCAGAACCTCGGTGGCCACCAGCTGCTGCGGGGCGCGCACGGTGATATCGCCGTAGGGTTCGCCGCCTTCGGTCCGGTTGGTGATGCGGATGTCCGCTCCCATGCGGCGCAGCACGGTGATGATGGCATCACGCGTGGGATTAAGGCCGACGTTGAGCAGGGTGATTTCGCTGCCCGGCACAATGCTGGCCGCAACCAGCCAGAACGCAGCGCTGGAGATATCGCCCGGCACGGTGATGTCCTTGTTGGTGGGAATTATCGGGCCGTCCACGGCAATGTCCAGACCATCATCCGACACGGTGCAGGGAATGCCGAAATGCTCAAACAAACGCTCGGTGTGGTCGCGTGTAATGGCCGGCTGGTGTACAGAGGTGTGCCCGTCTGCCAGCATACCGGCCAGCAGAACGGCGCTCTTTACCTGGGCACTGGCCATGGGTAATGCGTAGTGAATGGGTTTCAGCGTTCCGCCCTCAATCTCCAGCGGTGCGCAGCCGGGCTTTTCGCCACAGGCGGTGATGCGGGCGCCCATGGCCCCCAGCGGGTCGATGATGCGCTTCATGGGGCGGGAGCTCAGCGAGGCATCGCCGAACATGCGGCTGCGGAACGGCAGAGATGCCAGTACACCCGCCATGAGACGCATGCCGGTGCCGCTGTTGCCGCAGTCGATATCGTGCGCCGGGGCAGTGGGTTGCATACCGGTGCCCGTGAGGGTGAAATTCTGCGGGCAGTCGCCGGGGATTACCTGGGCACCCAGTTGCTGCATGGCGCGCAGGGTGTTTATACAGTCCTCGCTGCACAGGTAATTGCGCACTTGCATGGTGCCACTGCCCAGGGCTCCCAGAATAGCCACGCGGTGGGAAATGCTTTTATCGCCGGGGATGGTTACGGTACCGTGCAGACCATTTGCTGCGCGGGAAACGGAGATGCGGTCACTTGACATGAATCTGAATGCGTTTCTGTTTGAAGCCTTCTTTGATGAGCGTATCGAAGAATGTATTGACCCCGATTTCGCGCTGGGCGCTGATGATGGCGGTGCGGAGTGTTTCGCGGCATTCATCCAGCGAGGGGGTATAGGCCGGGGTGATGGGGCCGGGCAGGATGACATGCCACCCCCATTTGCTCTGGCCCAGAGCCGGAGTGCCGGCGGGCAGGGCATTCTCGCCAAAGAGATTCAACTCCGGCAGGGGCAGCAGCTCGTTATCATGAACCACCCCCAGATTTCCCCCGCGATTGGCTGTGGCGGCGTCCTCGCTCACTTCGGCCGCAAGTTCGCCAAAATCCTCGCCGGCATTCAGGCGTTCCAGCGCAAGCTCTGCGCAGCGGCGGGCGTCATCGTTGTTGCGGTTCAGGGTGGAAATGAAAATATGTCTGACCGGGCGGCTGGCGGGGATGGTGAGCTCATCCTTGACCTGCTTATAGTGCGCCATGATGGCGGCATTGTCCACCTGGGTATGTGGCTCCAGGTTGCGGTTCAGCAGGGCAAGCCCCATCAGCCTGGATTCTACCTTGTCCGTGAACTGGCGGCGGGTGTAGCCCTGCGAGGCCAGCTGCTGTTCAAATACGGCATCACTTCCGGCGCGTGTGGCCAGCTCTGCCACGGCCTGCTCGGCGGCAGCGCGGTCATGCGGCAGCTGGTTGTCATTGTAGCGGGTGCGCAGGCGCAGCAGTGAACTGCGCACCAGATCCATCATCATGGCAATGGTGGCTTTCGGCCTGCCGGAGATGGCCTCCTGCTCGGCCTTGTGGCGTGCCAGCTGGCCGTGTGAAATGCGCTCGCCGTATACGACCGCCGCTGCGGCAGCTGCCTGCTTATCCTTGTGCAGGAACCCGTAGAGCGGGCCGTTGAGCACCCAGAGATCCAGCACCATGTAGGCCAGAGTGGTGCCGATGATGGCTGATTTTACGACATAAATCTTGGCAGACGTCCATTTCACGCGGCTATTTTACTCTGGAACCCTGCTATTTGCAAACAAAAAGCATGTCACGCTCGCGCGCGAAAATCGGCCTTGCTGCCTTTCTCCGCTCTTGCCATGCGCGCAGAATCAGGTATAATGTGCCGCGTAACAATTTTTTACCAAACTATTATTTATTATGCCTGACGCACGATTCCAACCGCTGCCCGGATTCCGCGATTTTGCCCCGCAGGAATGCGCCTTCCGCAATTACCTCTTCAACACGTGGCGGCGTGTGGCGCATCGTTACGGCTTTGTGGAATGGGAAGCGCCCACTATTGAATCCACCGAGCTGTACCTCAAGAAGTCCGGCGGTGAACTGCCTACCCAGTTGTTCCGCTTCAAGGACCAGGGCGAGCGCGATATCACGGTGCGCCCGGAGCTCACCGCCTCACTTGGTCGCATTGCGGCTGCCTACCAGCGCGAATACACCAAGCCGCTCAAGTGGTTTGAAATCGGCTCCTGCTTCCGCTATGAGAAGCCGCAGAAAGGCCGCCTGCGCGAGTTTGTGCAGTTCAATGCCGATATTCTGGGCGAAGCTGGCGAGGGCTCCGATGCCGAGCTGATTTCGCTCGCCATTGACTGCATGCGCGAGTTCGGTTTCACCGCGGATGATTTTGTGGTGCGTATTTCTGACCGCGAGGTGTGGCTGAAATACGCCGCCGATAACGGCGTGGCCGAGGAACGCGTGCCGGATTTCCTGGCTATCATTGATAAGTTTGAGCGCGACCGCCCGGAATACTGCCAGGAAAAGCTTGATGCTTTCGGCATGAAGCGTGAGGATCTGGTAAACTTCATTTCCAATCCTCCCGCCGGGTGCTCTCCGCGCTTTGATGCTGTGCTGGCAGAGCTGCAGGCCCGTGGGCTGGAGCAGTATGTGAAGCTCGACCTCTCCGTGGTGCGCGGCCTGGCTTACTACACGGGGCTGGTGTTTGAAATCTTTGATAAGGGGCACACCCTGCGTGCCGTTGCCGGTGGTGGCCGTTACAATGGACTGGTTGCTACTCTTTCCAATGGTGCGGTGGATATGCCCGCTACCGGCTTTGCCATGGGCGATGCCGTGATTGCCCACCTCATCGAGGCTTGCCCCGCCGCCCGCGCCTTGCGCGATGCCGCGCTGAAGGCTTCCAACATCGACGTCTGCATGGTGCTGGCAGAACCCGCCAAGCGCCCGCAGATGCTGGCACTGGCCTCCGCGCTGCGCGATGCCGGCCTCTGTGTGGATTTGCCCCTTGCACCTGCCAAGATGGGCAACCAGCTGAAGCGTGCCGAAAAAATCGGCGCACGCTATGCTGTTATCATCGGTTCTGAATACCCCGAGCTCGAGCTCAAGAATATGGCTACCCGCGAATCGATGCACGCTTCGCCGAATGGCCTCATGGCTGAGCTGCTGGGGGATGATGAAGAGGTGTAAGTACATCGTTTCATGCTGGCTCGCCTGCTAGTGCTGACGCTGCCGGGAGTGCTGCTGGTGCAGTGCGCCCCGGCAGAGCCGGCGGCGAAGCAACCGGTAGCCATCATTCAGAAAAGCGCGGAGCCGGTGGTGCATTCGCGCCAGGAATTGCAGGCGGCGGTGGCCTCATGGACGGCTACGGCGCAGAATCCGGTGAATTTCCGTCTGGCGCCCGCCCTGCGTTCCCAGTGGAAGGAATTGATTGGTGAATCCACCTGGGGTGAATATGCCCGGCGTTGCACGGCAAAGGTCATGGAAACCGGGCAGGTTTCAATTCAGCTGGAATACCGCGACTACGTGCGTCTGCGTGCTGCGCTGCACCAGCCGGATATCCGCGCGAGCCTGAGCAGCAAGGAACAGCGTGTGCTCCGGCAGCTGGAGAATTGGGTGAAAAAGACCATACGCCCCGGCATGAACAGCTTTGACAAGCTGGTGGCCCTGCACGATGCTCTGGTGCAGACTGCCCGCTACGATGCCGATGCCGGTGGCGATATCTGCGATATTCTCGACAAGGGCTGCGGCAGTTGCGAGGCCTACAGCTCTGCGCTTTGCGTCATGTTGGAGCTGGCGGGTATTCCCTCACGCGTGGTTACAGGCACGGCCGATGGCCCCCACGCCTGGAACCTCGTGAAGCTGGGCAGCGAGTGGTACCATGTGGATGCCACGTGGGATGACCCGGTGGTGGGCAATGGCAGCCGCCAGGTGGTGGCACACACCTATTGCGGCGTTTCCGATGCTGAAATGGCGCGCACGCATCGCTGGAGTCGCGATGCCTATCCTGCCAGTGGAACGCGCAGCGCCTTTTATTACCGGCAGCGCGGGGTGTATTTTACCAGTGTCGGGGCCTACTGGAAAGCGGCCATGGCTGCCTATCGCCGTGGCGAGAAGAACTTTGAGGGATATCTGACCACGTATGGTGGCCCTGCGGCCTTCCAGCAGGAAGTGCAGCGCTACCTCAATGAAGACGGCCCGGAGCGCCTCAGCTGGACCGGCCCGGATACCCCCGCCGGCCCGGTTATCATGAGTTTCGGCTCTGACTGATAGCGGGTCTTGCCGGAATTGCGCTTCAAGGTGGGACTGCGCACATGATTTTTCCTTGCAATACACGGTAGAATGTGCTTGAATTACCCACGCAACGCTACAGTGGCGGAATGGTAGACGCAGGAGACTTAAAATCTCCCGACTTTGAGTCGTACGGGTTCGAGTCCCGTCTGTAGTAGTGTGAGAAAAAGCGCCCGGAGTGAAGACTCCGGGCGCTTTTTTGCGATGCGGGTGCAGCTTTACCCCAGGGGAAGGGTGAGCGTAAAAGCGGTGCCGCTGTCGTTGCTTTTTTCGAGCACGAGGTTGCCGCCAAGACTGCGGGCAATATCTCGCGAGAGTGCCAGCCCGAGCCCCACGCCGGGTTTGCGGCCTTCTACATCTTTGGCTGAGCGGGAGAAGGGGCGGAAGATGCTGCGCTGCCATTTGGCGGGGATACCGGGCCCGTTGTCCGCAAAGCGGATGCTCAGGGTGTCGTGACCGCGCATGGTGGTGATGCTGATGGTGGGGTGCTCGCCGGTGGCGGCGTATTTGATGGCGTTATCGGCCATGTTGGTGAAAATCTGCTCCAGCGAGATGATGTCGGTGTGGAGGGTGAGGAGGTCGGTGCGGTTGTCGTGTTTCACGTTGACGCGGAAGCCGGCTTCCTTGAGACGGAATTGGACTTTTTCCAGAGCTCGGTTGATGAGCTGGGGGCAGGGGCCCTTATCGGCGCGGCCTCGTTGTTTGCCGCGGGTCAGCCTGGCAAAGGCGAGCACATTTTCCACCAGGTGGCCGAGCCGCTGGCTTTCCTGGTAAAGTGTTTCGTGGTATTCATCGAGCTTTTCGGCGGGAACCAGCTTGTTTTTGAGCATTTCGGTCATCAGCGAGAAGCTGGTGAGCGGCGTTCTCAGCTCGTGGGTGACGGCCGATACGAAATCGGCGCGGCGGCGCTCCAGCCGGGCGTAGAAGAACAGCAGCCCGAAGAGGATTCCCACGGCCAGCACCGTGACCAGACAGGCCGAGGCCAATGTGCCGCGCATGGCCTCGCGGCGGGCGGCGGTATCCGGCACTTCCACATCGTGCCCGGGGCGAAGCACCATGGGCAGCGGGAAGAGATTGGCTGCTTCATTTTTCTTGCAGAGCGAGATGGTGGCTCCTTGCAGTGCGGGTTCCACCAGGGGCTTGAGGTGTTCTGCCAGTTTTGCGGCATCCAGGAAGATACCCTCGGCGGCAGAGCCATGGGTGGTGCGGATGTTGCGCATGTACACCAGGTCGTCTATGTAATACCAGGAATAGAAGGGGCCTGGGTCGCCTTTCATTTCCATCGGCTGGCTGAAATCCTGGTCTTCGGCCTCGTAGACCCCGAAAATCGGCAGCTGGGTTTTCAGATCAATCTGCTGGTGGGTGGGTTTGGTGTAATCATACACCGGGGCAGAGGGGTTGAATGCCTTTCGGCGTATGGTGTCAATAATCGGTGCGTTGCCTTCAATATCGGCAGCGGAGAGTTCCTGCCCCTCCGGCACCTGCAGACCGGCCGGCGTCAGCAGGAAATACCCGCGCACATAGTCCGGCTTGTTTTCCACCTCCGGGTCATAGTGCATCATGCCGATAGGGGGCGCATAGCCGAGCTTGTCGCGCTCCTGCTCCAGTAGTTTGTTGATTCCGCCCTGAATGCGCGGCAGCGACAGCTCTACCAGGCGCTTCTGCTGGGCTTCCTTATCAATCTGGAGCAGGCGGGCATCCAGCGTGGCGGCTTCGTATGCCAGCCAGCCCACGGCGCTGAGGGTGAGCAGGGTGAAAAAGACGATGATGAGGGTCAGTTTTTTGTTCATACTTCGTTCCATCGGTATCCGCGTCCGCGGATGGTTTCGATACAGGCGGAGGGGGCAGCGCCCAGCTTTTCGCGCAGGCGGGTAAGGGTGACGGCTACGGTGCGGGTCTGGGCGGATTTATTGCTGCTGCCCCATACTCGCAGCAGGAGTTCTTCCTGCGGTATAACGCGGCCAGGGTGGGTCAGAAAATAGCGGAATAGTTCAAATTCCTTCTCGGTGAGAGGAATGGGGGTGCCGTCATCGAAGGTTGCGCAGCGGGTTTCGCCGTTCAGCTGGCCGCCGGGAAATTGGAGAACCTGCGCCACCGCAAGCTGGCGCCCCGGCGAGCGGCGCAGCACCGCAGCCACGCGTGCCAGCAGCTCCGCAATGCTGAAGGGCTTGACCACGTAGTCATCGGCGCCCAGCTGGAGGCCTTTTACGCGGTCCTGTTCGTCTCCGCAGGCGGTCAGGATGATGCTGGGAATCCCGGGGCACTCCTTCTGCATCATGCGCAGCAGCTTGAAGCCGTTGATTTCCGGCATGTTGACATCCAGCAAGGCCAGGTCAACGGGGGTGGTGAGCAACAGCTCAAGTGCGGCCCGGCCATTTGGCGCGGTGCGCACCTCATAGCCTGCTCCTTCCAGCGAATCTGCCAGCCCCCGGCGAATGGCCGGATCATCTTCGGCCACCAGTATGCATTTGTTGCTCATCAGGATAGCAATGTAGCATGTTCACCCGCTCACCGCAAGCGTAAAGCATGTCAGGTGTGTGCATCGACGCATGCTCCCCAATGATTGTATAACAGGTGTTGGCATAATTAATTTCCGGAGCACAATGTATAGCGCAGTTGATTCCTGGACTGCTTATTCAAGATGGTGACGTGTCGAGAAATAGGGGAAAACGTAACAGAAACTCATTAAGTTGTGCAATCCTTGTGATGCCGGTGACAAAAGGGGCTGCTGAGTGAATTCGCTTTACTCCAGGTGGGGGGTATGGTATATGTAAACGCATGGCAGAGAAGAAGGAAAGCAGGTTTTTCACATGGGGGATTCCGGTGTTGCTGGCGGTGTTGCCTGGGCTGGTGGTTTGGGGGCAGTATGAGGTGATGCGGGTGATGCAGGAAGCTGCAGATTTGAGGGGCGAGTGGGCGAAGAATGGCTGGGTGATACTGGTGGCGTTCTGCTTGCTGGTGTTTCTGTTCTGCTGCGGGGGGGGATGGCTGGTGATTACGGTGGTGAGGAGTGCGCGGCAGCGGCGCTGGTGGGGCGTGGTGGGGCGTTGCGCTGTGGGGCTTATTACTTATGGGATATGGAGCGCATGTGCGCTGGTGTGCCTGTTGCTCTGGGCAGGTAGAGGGCCGGATACGTTTGCCATGGAGCTGGCGCTGCCGGCAGATCGTGAGTTTGTGTGCCCGCGGCATATGGATGGGGCGGATGTGGATGCCGATGATGCTCGCGCGGGGCGGGTGCGGGAGCTGTGCGCGCTGCGTCCGCAGCTGCCGGAGCCCCAGCCGCGGGAGGGTGAGGTGGCGGCGCTGGAGCTGCCGCATACGCAGAAGCTGGCGAGTGAGGCGCCGGAGCTGCTGCAGGAATATGCACTGCGGTGCCTGTATGCGGAGGCTGTGAATCCGCGTTTTTCCTCGGCTGTGCTTTACCGCTATCAACACGCTCGACTGTGGCATGCCGATTCGCCGGATGCTCAGCGGCTGGCTGAGCCGGAGGATTCGCAGCAGTGTATCGACCTGGGCAATGGCTGGAAATGGGGCTTTGCATTTGCAGAGGCGGTGGATGCGCAGGCAGATGCCGCCCGGCTGGAGGCAGAACTGGCACCGCTGGCGCAGAATCCTGTCCCGGAGCAATTGGATGCCATGGTGCCGGCGTCTCCTGCTGTTCCTTTTTTATCGCTCTGGAAGGATTATACTTACGACCACGAGGGCGAGCTGTGCTACGGTGCGCTGCTGGTGATTCCGACGGCTTATCCGGCGGGAAAATGGACGCTGAAGGCGTACGAATACACCGAGTGCAAGCCGCTTCGCTTTAACAACGTGATGACAGAATGCGCGAGCCCGGGGGCATACGCATGGGATATGCGCGTGTACAGTGGCCGCGTGGGGCAGTACTATGGCTCTGTGTGGGAAATCTGGTTTCACCCGGCAGCAGGGGGCGAGCCCCGCTGCGTTGCGACACAGGAATTCCTGATGATGGGGAATTGAGGAAACGCCGTCAGTATCGCGTTTTTTCAGAACTCAGGCATTTCCCGCAGCCCGGGTACGGCGTCATCCTGCGCCGGAGCCGGGGTTGGTGCCGGGGTGCTGGGTGCCGGTTGTGCTGCCGGGGCTTTCTTTGGTTCGCTGGCGGCCTTGGGGCGTTTGCTCATGGGGGCTGAGAGCTTTTTCGGGCAGGTGGATTCCAGCGCGGTCTGCAGCTTCATATCGGGGGCGCCGCCGTACACGATGCGGCATTGCTTATCAATGAGAATGGCCGAGGGAAGGGTGGCAATGCGGTAGGTATTGGTTGCGGTACCGTTGGCGTCATCGAGGTAGCTTTCGGTGATGCCCAGGCTGCTGAGTACGGATTGCTGCTCCTCCGGGGAGCAGTAGGGCATGATGGGGCAGATTTCCACCTCCGGGTACTGGGTCTTGAATTTGTCGGCATCGCGGATCATATCAACGCTGATGTGGTTGCCGGGTGACCAGAAGAGCAGGAGGGTGTGCTTCCCCGGGGTCGGGAACTTGTGGGTTGCGCCCTGGGCATCCTGAAGCTTGAGCAGCGGAGCAATGGCGCCCTCGGCCAGATGACGCAGGAAATAGGCCTGGTCCATGGCGACCTCAGCCAGTTTCTGCTTGCCGAACATGCTGTCCTTGCTGCCCAGCAGCAGGGATTGCTTGAGGTAGTAGAGCCGCTTGGCCCGGGCCATGGCTTCACTGCCTTCCACACTGGTAATCACCGGGTTGTTGAGCATGAGGCTCATGCCCATGGCGGCAGCGGCGCGGGCTTCCTTGTTTCTGTTCTTCTCGTATATCTTGCGGAGGATTTCGTAGTCGCGCACGCTGGCTGAGAGCGAGATGCTGGGGGCGATGGCTCCTACTGCCGGGTTGTAGTAATGCACGCGTTGCAAGGAGGAAATGATGGCTGCGCTGAAGTAGTTAAGCTGGTCCTGCTCGTCTTCGTTGAAGGCGGCGGTAAAAGCCTGGGGGTGCTCCAGAATCCACACAATGCCGGGCAGTGCCCAGCTCTTTTCGAATTCAAAGGTGGGGATGCTCTCGATTCCTTTCTCATTTTTGCGGGTGCCGGTGCGGCCATTGATTGCCTGCCAGAGCATGGGGGCAATATCGCGCCCATCGGGCGGGGTGAGGCTGGCTCGCGCATCATCAGAGGGGGCATTCTTCACGGCCTCCTCATACTGGCTGACCTGTTGCTGCCAGCGGGCGAGCGCTTGTTTCATGGCGCTTTCCGTGGCCATGGCAAGCGGAGTAATGGCGAGCGTTGCTGCGGCAATGAGCTTTTTCATGCCGTATATTATAGGATAGCGGACTGCTCCCTGCAAGCGGAAAAATAGTCAGTGTTCCGCCCCTCGTGCCTGAAAGGACCTTGACAGGGGCGGAGCCTGAATGCTAGTATTTCTGCATATGAAAAAGCCATCCAGCTTGCAGCCATCGGTTTCCCGTATGCAGTTGCGTATGCGGAACCTGCCGGCTCTGCCGCCGCTGAAGCGGGCGCTTGCGTGCTACTGCGCGGGGCTGGATAAGCAGGCGTTTTGTGCATCGATAAGCAGGGGCGATGCTGCTGCGGTGAATCTGGCGCTGGATGTGGTGGCTGCTGAGTTGTGGCTGGGTGAGCACGACGCCGGGCGCTATGGCCGCCCGTTTCGCGCTGCCTTGCGGCGTGCCTGTCTTTCCGGTGTCATGACGCCGGAGCAGAAACGCGTGCTGCGGAGCATTGAAATGCGCAACTGGAGACGCCTGGTGCTGCGGGCCCGGCATTCGGAACCGGGCGATGCCCAGCAGCGGGCGGCGCGTCGTCTGCCGGGGCAGCGGAGGGTGATGCAGCAGTGTTTTGATATGCAGCCGGTGCTGGAAGTGCCGCTGGACGAGTGGCCTGCTGTGGCGCCGCCTGCCGGTTTGCTGCAGAAAGGGGTGCGGCGTGGCTGGTTTTCTGCCGGAACGGCGGAAAAGCTGGCGGCGTCATCGTATGATATGCTCATGGAGTTGCTGCACCCGCCGATTAAGGTTGCGGACCCGCGGATTGAGCCTGTGCCTGAGACGAAGACGCCGGATGTGACGGCTCAGATACCCGGGGATGCCTTGTGTTATTACTTCGGCTGCGAGAGGAGGAATACTGTTCGCTGGGTGGTGGCACCGTGGTGCGAGCTGCGCGGCCGCTGCGGCCTGGTGATGGCTGCGGATGCTTCGTTTTTCGTGAATCGGGATGAGTGGGGGTGCGTGAACGGAACGCTCACCCCCTGAAGCAGAATATTTGGCTGGACTCGGGAGTCATTCTGCGTTAGTATGTGGGCATGATGACGGCGTTTACTCCCATGCTTGCTCACAACCCGGAGCTCATCCTTAAGTTTGTTGCAGGTGTTTTCTTCGTTATTGCCTTGCTGCACGCGGGGTGGTACTGGTTTGTGCATCAGGTGGGTTTCATGCTGGCATCTATCGGTACCAAGGTGGAGCTGTGGAGCAAGGTGGCGCTGCCCCTGGTGCTGATTCCGATTTCTGGGCTGATGACGGTGTGTGTGCCGTTTCTGTTGTGGCTGATTATGTCGGATGAGGCGGGCTCGCAGTCTGTCCTGTGGCCGATTGTGGGCATCATTATGCTCGCCGGGCTTTTGTTTGCGGTCCCGTTCCTGCTGGGGCTCTACATGCTGCGTTTTTCCCTTAAACGGAGTTTGCTCACGGCTTTCTTTCAGGTGCTCGTCTATGCCACGTTGGTGACGAGTATCGGGCTGAGCGTCCCTGCGGAGGACACGACACATACAGAGACAAGTGTGGAGGTGACAGAGTGCCGGATTACCTCGGGGGATGCCGAGATGGAAGCCGAATCCACGGAACCCGAGACGACGGAACCCGAGGCCACGGCGCCGGAATCCGCTGAACCGGAAGCGCCAGCGGAAGATGCCGCAGCTGAGGTTCAGAGCGAGTGAGCCTGCTGCCTGGCTTCCTGCAAGGCGCGGCGGCAGGCCGGTGCGCGGGAGGGAATGGAATCTCCCCGCAGGAGCATCTGCTCGGCGCTGGTGCCGGCGGCATTGCGCAGCCGGGGATTAGCCCCGGCTTGCACCAGCAGGCGTATGTTCTGCTCCTGGAGGTTCATGCAGGCCAGCATGAGTGGCGTGAGACCGGCTGCGTCTCGAGCATCGACCACGGCGCCCCCGGCCAGAAGTCGCTCCACGGCGGCAGAATCGTTGCGTTTCACGGCGGCGTGCAGGGTGTCCTGTGGTGCGGTGCAGCCAGATAGCAGCATGAGGAGTGGAAGGAGTTTTCTCATGGTAAAAAATACCGCAGTCCGGTGGAACTGCGGTGAAAAAAAACGGGTGGATATCAGAACTTGTGTTCGTCGCCATAGCCGAAGTGCTCGGCAATGTAGTCCACATCCTTATCGCCACGGCCGGAGCAGTTGGCCAGAATGGAGCCGCGGCGCATTTCCTTGGCCTTGCGGATGGCAAAGGCTACGGCGTGGGAGCTTTCCAGCGCGGGGATGATACCCTCGTAGCGGCAGAGTTTGAAGAAGGCATCCACGGCTTCCTCATCGCTCACGGTGTCGTATTTCACGCGGCCGATATCGTGCAGGAAGGCGTGTTCCGGGCCCACGGAGGGGTAGTCCAGGCCGCTGGCCACGGAGTACACCGGGCCGGGTTCGCCGTTTTCATCCTTGAGCATGATGGAGTTGAACCCGTGCATGATGCCCTCTGTGCCGTAGGTGATAGAGGCAGAGTGCTCACCCAGCGTGGGGCCGTGGCCCAGGGGCTCTACGCCGTAGATATCCACCGGGTCGCCCAGGAATGCGGGGAACATGCCCATGGCGTTGGAGCCGCCGCCCACGCAGGCGCACACGACATCCGGCAGGTGGCCGGTCATTTCCTCAAACTGGGCGCGGGCTTCGTGACCGATGACCATCTGGAAATCGCGCACCATCATGGGGAAGGGATGCGGCCCCAGCACGGAACCGATGCAGTAAATGGCGTTCTTGTAGTCGCGCAGGTAGGCTTCGAAGGCGCTGTCCACGGCTTCCTTGAGGGTCTGCAGCCCGTGGTTGACGCAGACCACATTGGCGCCCAGCATCTTCATGCGGGTGACGTTGGGTGCCTGTTTGGCGATATCGACCGCGCCCATGTGGATTTCGCATTCCAGGCCGAAATAGGCGGCAGCGGTGGCCAGCGCCACGCCATGCTGCCCGGCGCCGGTTTCGGCGATAATCTTCTTCTTGCCCATGAACTTGGCAAGCAGGCCTTCGCCCATGCAGTGGTTGAGCTTGTGGGCGCCGGTGTGGTTCAGGTCCTCGCGCTTCAGGTAAATCTGCGCGCCGCCTACCAGGCGGGAGAGGCGCTCGCAGTGGTATACCGGGGTGGGACGCCCTTGGAATTGCTTGCGGATGCGGCGCAGCTCGTTGATGAACTGGGCCGACTGGCAGATGTCGTTATAAGCATCGGTGATTTCCTTGAAAGCGGGTTCCAGCTCCTTGGGGAGGTATGCGCCGCCGAAACGGCCGTAGTAACCGTTTGCATCAGGATAATTGCGAAGGTATGTGCGGAAATCCATATTGGCGGCGATAATAGAGCAATTTTTTTCACCCTGCAAGGATTTTTCGTGGCTTGCGCGGATTTCTGTGTGTCTTGCAGTGGGTTCTTGTGAATGTGTTTCTCATTCCGGCTGGGCGGGCGTGTGGAAAATGGGTTGAGTATTGCCGGCCGCTGTGGTAGAATGCCGCATGCGCACGCTTTTTGTTCTGTTGCTGGCTGTTCTACCGGGTTTTTGCACTGCCGCTACGCTCTGGTCTGCCGGAGTGACGCCGGAGACCGGGTGGTATGATGCGAATAAGGCACACAAGCGCGGGGCCGAGGGCGATGACTTGCTTTGCTGGGCTGTGGTGGCGGCGAATCTGGTGGCCTGGTGGCAGCAGCAGCATCCTGAGCTGGTGCCGGCTGGTACTCCGCAGGGAGATGAGGTGTGGCAGACCTACCTGGCAGCGTTTGAAAACGAAGGCAGCGACCCGGACCAGGGAATCCGCTGGTGGTTTTCCGGGGAGTATAAGCAGCAGAACCCCGGGGGTGGCAGGCGGTGTGCCGGTCTGCGCAACCAGGAAGCTGGTGGATATTACCGCCAGACTCCGGTGGCGCTGGAGAATTGGCTTTACAACGGCCGCGGGGCAGGGGTGACGGCTGCACACCTTGCGGAGGTGCTGCACCGCGGTTTTTCCCGGGGCGATGCGTTCTGGATGGGGGCCTCCTGCCGCCGTCCGGATGGCACGCCCTTCATGCACTCGATTACGGTGTGGGGGGTGGATTATGAATGCAACGCCGACGGGACGCCGCGTATCACGGCTATCTATATGTGCGATTCCGATGACCGGGCCCGCCGTATGCACCGCATCCCGGTGCGAGTGAAGGACGATAAGCTGGTGTTTGATTGCGACCAGCACCCCATATATGGTCGTCTGGGGCTGGTGACGCTGGATGTCTACACCGGCCTGCGCAATACGGCGTCCGGGGCGTCACGGTAAGCCCCAGCTTTTACGCCGGCTAGTGTATTCCAGCTGCGGCAGCAGAATGTAGACCGGGCGCTTTTTCTTGTTGAGCCGCGCAATCAGGGCGCGAAGGTGCGGTTCGCTCAGGGTGGTGCAGCCTGCGGTGGCATATTGCCCCTGCTTGCGCCAGATGTGGAAGAAAATGGCTGAGCCTTTGCCCACTATGGGGCTTCCGCAGCTCTGCGGGGTGTTGTGGTGCACCAGCATCTTGATGCTGTGGTGGTAGTCGCGCTGGTTCATCTGCTCGTGCTTTTCCCAGGGCGTGCTGGCCGGGTGGTCCAGCCGCACGTGGCGGTTGTAGAGGTGCGGCAGGCGGCGGTCGCTTATCCACAGGTCATTCGGCCCCACCTGCACACAGGGAATGGAGGCATCGTGCTGCACCGGCTCCGGGTTGCAGACCCAGAGCCCGCCGATATCGAATACGCCGGCGGGGGAACGGTCGTCCCCCTCGTTCTTGGTGGTGGCAAACCATGGGTTCTTGTGCAGCCCCAGCCCCCAGACGGTGCCGCGGTAGCCGATTCTTCCGCGGTAGGGCCCGAGCACGGTTTTCCAGTGCCCGGAGTGGTCTTTTTCGACCAGCGAGAGGGTGACATGGGAGCTGTTCCAGCCATCGGTGATACCAATGATGGCCTGGCTGCTTTCCCGGGGAATACAGACGCTGCTGCAGGCGCTCAGCAGCAGGCAGAACAGGCCCAACAGGGCAGAATTTCGTATCGTCAGCACGCGGCATAATATACACCGCGCGTAGAAAAATGGCAATGCTGCGGGGTGTCAGCTCCCGGAAATGCCCGAAATTCGACCAAATCTATATAAAAAAAGCAAAAATCTTCAGCTGACATCTTGAAAAATATCTTTTGCTGTGCTATTATTACACCATGCACGCGATGCGCGTTAAGGGGCGGACTGTAGACTCCCGGCTCGCATAGGTGTTACCAAATCTCCCATCTCTTATCATGTTAAGTTCTGCACTCAATCCCGACCGCGCTACGCTTAATTTCCTGAACGCTTATTCCGAGCAGGTGCGCAATGCGGGCGAAAAGCTCCAGAAGGACGGAGCTGTGACGCAAATCTTTGGCAACCATCTCTACATTCAGGGGCGTGTTGAAACCAGAGTAGGCGTTTTCCGCACGAGCCTGCGTCTGCAGGGGAACCGCTGGTTCGGCTCCTGCACGGCAGAGGACGAGCGTGTTGCCGGTGCCTGCCTCATCGCCACCATGGTGGAGCGCATGTACCGCGGGGCTAATATGCCCGAGAGTCCCAACGAACTGAATGAGGTTCCCCTTTCTGACCTGCTGGAGGAAAAGCTGAATCGCGACCTGGACGACCGCGAGTCTGACTATGTGACCAAGCTGGAGAAGCGCTACCGCCGCTTTGCCATCGAGCAGGAGATTCACGACCACGACCTGGTGCGTCTCAACCCCCGCTGGGAGATTACGGGGTATGAAGCGCTGGAGCTCTGGCCCACCCCGCCGCGCAATATCCTCGAATTCTGGAACTATATCGCCTATGCGTTCACCAAGAAGCGCATTGCTTATCCGGAGTTCATGAATGTGGTGACGGATCTGGAGAAGGTGCAGAAGCGTATTTCTGAATGGGAGCGCGAGAAGGAGGTCGGCACCTGGTACGAGCGCATCCAGAGCGTGAACGAACGCCCGCCGCAGCCGCCGCGCCACCCGCTCTACATGCGCCTGGTCTCCACCATCAACGAGGCTCGCTTCGAGTACCGCTTTGACCCCAAGGAGGACTGGGTTTCCATCCGCGAGCGCAGCCAGCTGGAGGCGATTCTGGCCGAGTTCCTGAACGGTGCTTTCAAATGCGACCCGCAGACAGATATTCTTCTCAATGTGCTCCGTGATTACGCCGAGCGCCAGGATACCGTCATCCTCGACCTGGACGATGAGGCCGCCTGCCGGGTGATGAATATCCTCTTCCACCAGCCGGCACTCAAGGGCTATCTGGTGAACTTGGATGAATGCTACTTCAAGGTGGTGCGCGAACCGCTCAAGTGGATTTGCATTGATGACCCCATCGTGCCGGATTGCTACGGCCTGCAGCTGGTGACGGCTGCTGGTGTGCATGTGACCCACTCGGTGCGCCAGCTGCCGGGTCAGGTGGAGCTGTACCAGTCCGACGAAACGGTGTTCCCCGGTCCGCCCCGCTGGCTGGAAAGCACGGAAGTGGAACCGCGCTATTCCATTCCCAAGACGGTGATTGACAGTCTGGATGGTGTGGAATTCCTGCGCAAGATTGGAGCCACGCTGCCGCCCAGCATGGAAGAACGCGTCATCGATATTGAGATGAAGCCCACCTTCAGCATGAAGATTGTGCGCGGCCTGACCAGTGCTGATACGGAGCATGTGTTGCTGGAGGTAACGGCTCAGGACGACCCCGGCCGCCGCCGCGAACAGCTGGGTAAGGACGACTGGGAGCTCATTGAACAGCAACCGGTGAAGGACCACACGCTGCTGCGCTTCATCCGCGATAATCTGTACCCGATTCCCGGCCTGCTGGAGGAAATGAACTTCACCTACGATACGCAGGTGGAGGCGTTCAAGAGCCGCATTACCAAGCAGTTCCCTGAGAAGTTTGCCGAGTGGGCCAAGGCTATTCCCGAGACTATCAAAGTGGAGATGGATGAGAATCTGAAATCTCTGCTGGCTGACCCGGTGGCCGCGGCTATCCGCTTTGAGGTGGTGAACCAGGAAATCGACTGGTTCGACCTGCGCGTGGTGATTGATGTGGAGGGCGTGACCCTCACCAAGGAGCAGATCCGCTCCCTTGTTTCTGCCCGCGGTGGTTATGTGCGCATGGATGACGGCCGCTGGATGCGCCTGGAAATCAAGCTCGATGATGCCCAGCGCGATGCCGTTACCAAGCTGGGTCTTGACCCGTTTGATCTTTCCGGCGAGACGCACCGCATGCATGCGCTGCAGTTGGCAGACCCGCGCGCGGCCGAGGTGTTTGACCCGAAGGCCTGGCAGCGCATCAAGGAGCGCACGGCTGAAATCAAGATTGATGTGAAGCCGGATGTGCCCAGCACACTGCAGGCCACGCTGCGCCCGTACCAGATTGAAGGTTTCCACTTCCTGGCCTATCTGGCAGAAAATGGCTTCGGCGGTATTCTGGCGGACGATATGGGTCTGGGTAAAACCATTCAGTCCATTACCTACATGCTGTGGCTGCGCGAGGACTATGTGCGCCGCAACAAGCAGGGGCGCAAGAAGGTGACGATTCCGCCGGTGCTGATTGTCTGCCCGAAATCCGTGTTGGACGTGTGGGCCAGCGAAACCGAGAAGTTTGCCCCCGGCGTGCGCGTGATGGTCATCCGCAACAAGGAGCAGGCCGATGTGCAGAACATTCTGGAAAACTACGATATGGTGGTTATCAACTACGCCCAGCTGCGCGTCTGCGGCGAGCAGATAAACGCCATCAAGTGGCTTACGGTGATTCTGGACGAAGGCCAGCAGATCAAGAACCCGGATTCCAAGGCAGCCAAGGCCGCCCGCGAAATCAACGCCTACAACCGCTTGGTGCTTTCCGGTACGCCTATCGAAAACCGCCTGCTGGATATGTGGTCGCTCATGGCCTTTGCCATGCCCGGCGTGCTGGGCAGCCGCGCCTACTTCAAGAAGCGATTCGACAAGCGCAAGGACTCCCAGAGCCAGAACCGCCTGGCTGCGCGTCTCAAGCCCTTCCTCCTGCGCCGTACCAAGCAGCAGGTGGCCAAGGACCTGCCGCCGCGTACCGAGGAGGAAGTATACGCCAAGATGGAGGGTATCCAGCGCCAGCTGTACAAGGCAGAGCTGCGCCGCATCCAGAAGGCACTGCTGGGCGTGGATTCCGACGAATCGGTGAAGAAGAACTCCTTTGCCATTCTGCAGGGCCTCATGCGCCTGCGCCAGATATGCTGTCACCCTGGTCTGGTGGACCCGAAGTACGCCAAGGAAGACAGTGCCAAGCTTACCGCGCTCTTCTACCTGCTTGACCAGCTGCGAGAGGAAGGGCACAAGGTGCTGGTGTTCTCGCAGTTTGTTTCCATGCTCGAAATCATCAAGGGCAAGCTGGAGGAGAACAACTATCCGTATAACTACCTCACTGGTCAGACGAAGGACCGTAAGGCAGAAATCGAGAAGTTCCAGACCACCAAGGAACCCAGTGTGTTCCTGCTTTCCCTCAAGGCTGGTGGTGCCGGTCTTAACCTTACCTCGGCTTCGTACGTTATCCTGTATGACCCGTGGTGGAACCCGGCCGTGGAAAGCCAGGCTATCGACCGTACGCACCGAATCGGCCAGAAGAACAAGGTGATTGCCTACCGCCTCCTCACCCGCGATTCCGTGGAAGAGAAGATTCGCGTGCTGCAGCACCAGAAGAACCAGCTGGTTACCAATGTGCTCGGTGATGAAGGCTTTGCTTCCAGCCTCGACCTCAACGACCTGCAGTTCATCCTGGCCCATGGCGGCGAGGATAACGATGACGATGTCGTGGTGGATGTGTGAGCCTTGCCTGGTAGATGAATTTAAAAAGCCTCACTCCGGAAGGAGTGAGGCTTTTTTGTGGAGGGAAAATCACGGGTTGGTGTCAGAAGGCCACAAGGAATTCTGCCTTACGAGGCGCTTCTGATGCCGAGGTGGATGGTGCTCATGATGAACCAGGCGATGAAGCCGCCGAGCCAGTACAGGGAGTATAGCCCGTATGTCTCGTGCCCACAGATGCTGTAGAAGAGGATGATGGCCGGGTGAATGAGCATGAATCCGGCGAGAAACATGAGCAGGCTGCTCCACCGGGGCAGGGCGATAGCTCCTGTAAAGAACAGGAGGGCACCCAGGGTATACCACAGCAGCCAGATTCTGTCTGCGGCCAGCCGGTCTGCGTTGCAGGACTCTCCGGCATCCACAAATTGCAGGCTGATTCCCAGGTAGAGAAACACCGCCAGCAGCATGGCTCCGCTTATACGGAAGAAGAGAGGCATGGCTCAATGGGTGCAGTCAGCAAAGCCGTTTTCGCGGAAGATGGCGCGCACGGCATTGGTGAGTTCGGGGGAGGGCGGTTCAAGCTCCATGAGGCTGTAGGCGAGCCCCAGTTCGCCCCACTTGAACTTGCCCATCTGGTGGAAGGGCAGCACATCCACTCGCTGCACATTGCCCAGGCCTGCGGCGTAGCGCGCCAGGGCGGTAATGTCGTCCAGCTGGTCGGTGAGGCCGGGCACCAGCACATAGCGCAACCACATGGGAATGCTCTTGGCTGCCAGTTTTTCGGCAAAGTCCAGGGTGGGTTGCAGGTTCTGCCCGGTGACAATCCTGTATTGCTCTGGATTCCAGGCCTTGATGTCCAGCAGTACCAGGTCGGTATCGGCCAGCAGGGCGTCATCGGCATTGCAGCCGAGGTGGCCGGAGGTGTCGATGCAGGTATGCAGCCCCATTTCCTTGCAGCCGCGGAGCAGGGCGCGTGTGAAATCCGGCTGGAAAAGCGGGTCGCCGCCGCTGATGGTGACACCGCCGCCCGCGTTTTTCAGGAAGCTGGCGTAGCGGCTGATTTCTTCCAGCATGTCTTCCACGCTGCGTTCCTTCCCCTGGCGCTTGAAGGAGGTATCGGGGTTGTGGCAGTACTGGCAGCGAAGGCTGCAGCCGGAAAGGAACACAATGAAGCGGATGCCCGGCCCATCGACCGTGCCGCAGGATTCTACTGAATGAACAAGACCCATCTGAATGTACGAGTTGTAAAGTGGTGAAAAAGGCTGCGCGCCGGGTGGGCACGCAGCCTTTGATGGAAGCTGAGTGCTCAGCCTTTAGCGCGTGTGGAAGGTGCGGCTGATTACTTCACGCTGCTGCTCGGGGGTGAGCTTGATGAAGTTCACGGCGTAGCCGGACACGCGGATGGTGAGCTGGGGATACTTCTCCGGATGCTCCATGGCATCGATGAGGGTTTCGCGCTCCAGCACGTTCACGTTAATGTGGTGGCCGGTGGCGGCGAAGTAGGCATCCAGCAGGGAAACCAGCTTGGTTTCGCGCTCGGCCTCGTCCTTACCCAGTGCGCCGGGCACGATGGAGAAGGTGTAGGAGATGCCGTCCTGGGAGTCATCGTAGTTGAGCTTGGCCACGGAGAGCATGGAAGCCACAGCACCGTTCTTGTCGCGGCCGTGCATGGGGTTGGCACCCGGGGCAAAGGGCTCGCCGGCGCGGCGGCCGTCGGGCGTGTTGCCGGTCTTCTTGCCGTACACCACGTTGGAGGTGATGGTGAGCACAGACTGGGTGGGCATGGAATCGCGGTAGGTGTGCAGCTTGCGCAGCTTGTTCATGAAGTTGGTCACAAGCGCCTCGGCGATTTCGTCCACGCGGGGATCGTTGTTGCCGTAGCAGGGGAACTCACCCTCGGTCTCGAAGTCGGTGATGAGGCCTTCTTCGTTGCGGATGCACTTGACCTTGGCGTACTTGATGGCAGACAGGGAGTCGGCAGCCACGGAGAGACCGGCGATACCGCAGGCCATGGTGCGCAGGATTTCCGGGTCGTGCAGAGCCATTTCGATGCGCTCGTAGCAGTACTTGTCGTGCATGTAGTGGATGATGTTGAGGGCATCCACATAGGTCTTGGCGAGCCAGTCCTGCATGTTGTCGAAGAGCTCCATCACCTTGTCGTACTCGAGGTATTCACCCTCGTAGCGCGGGGCGGGCGGTGTCACCTGCTTGCCCTTCACTTCGTCCACGCCGCCGTTGAGGGCGTAGAGCAGAGCCTTGGCCAGGTTGGCGCGGGCGCCGAAGAACTGCATCTGCTTGCCGATGCGCATGGCAGACACACAGCAGGCAATGCCGTAGTCGTCGCCCCAGTACGGGCGCATCAGGTCGTCGTTCTCATACTGCACAGAGGAGGTCTCGATGGAAACCTTGGCGCAGTACTTCTTGAAGCCTTCGGGCAGGGCGGTGGACCACAGCACGGTCAGGTTCGGCTCCGGAGCCGGCCCCAGGTTGTACAGGGTCTGCAGCATGCGGAAGGAGCTGCGGGTCACGAGGGTGCGGCCGTCTTCGCCCATACCGCCGATGGATTCGGTTACCCAGGTGGGGTCGCCGGAGAACAGACTGTTGTACTCGGGGGTGCGGATGAAGCGCACCATGCGCAGCTTCATGACGAACTGGTCCATGAGTTCCTGGATTTCGGCTTCGGTGATGGTGCCGGCGGCCAGGTCGCGCTCGAAGTAGATGTCAAGGAAGGTGGAAACGCGGCCCAGGGACATGGCGGCGCCGTTCTGTTCCTTTACGGCGGCGAGGTAGCCCAGGTAGGTCCACTGCACAGCTTCGCGGGAGTTGGTGGCGGGGCGGCTCAGGTCGCAGCCGTAGCTCTTGCCCATTTCTGCCAGCTCAGCCAGGGCGCGAATCTGTTCGTTCATTTCCTCGCGCAGGCGGATGGTGGCATCGGTCATGACGCCGGCCTCGCGGTCCTTGAGGTCCTTGCGGCGGGCGGCGATGAGCTTGTCGGTGCCGTAGAGGGCTACGCGGCGGTAGTCACCGATGATGCGGCCACGGCCGTAGGCATCGGGCAGACCCGTGATGATGCCGGCGGAGCGAGCGGCGCGGATGTCGCTGGTGTAGGCATCGAACACGCCTTCGTTGTGGGTCTTGCGGATGCGGCCGAAGAATTCAGCCGTGTGCGGGCACATCTGCTTGCCGTAGGATTCCAGAGCCTTCTGGGCCATGCGCAGACCACCAAAGGGCATGAGGGCGCGCTTCAGCGGAGCATCGGTCTGCAGACCAACAATCTTTTCGCGTGCCTGGTCGATGTAGCCGGGACCGTGCGATACAATCGTGGATACTACCTCGGTGTCGGCGTCGAGCAGACCGCCGGCATCGATTTCCTTCTTCATCAAATCCTTCACTTCGTCCCACAGGGCAAGGGTGTCCTCGGTGGGGCCGGCCAGGAAGTCGCTCTCGCCGGTGTAGGGGGTGTAGTTCTGCTGAATGAAATCACGGACGTTGACGGTATCCTGCCATACGCCGGATTTGAAACCCTGCCACGGATCTACCTGGCAGGCGCATTCCTGAGTGCATGTTGTGTCTGTCATAAAATGAGTTTGGTTTTCAGAGTTTATACTCCCAGTGGAGAGCCTGGTTTGCTGTCTCTCTACCAACACGAGTATTCTACTCCCGCCTGGTAGATAAGTCAAGGGAGATTCAGCTCGTTTCCTCGCTTTCCTCGCCCTTTTTCCGATGCGCTTTATAGAATTCTGGAATTATTCTAACTGGATTCCCAGATTTGTCAAGTAGAATAATTCTAAAGAAAGAAAAAATCCCTCATCCGGAAGCGTTGGATGGGGGATTTTTTTGGGGGGAAGGCGTGAGAATTATTTGGCGAGCCCCTGGGTCTGGAGGAGGGCATCGGGGTTGGGGTCACGCCCCATGAACTGGCGGTAAAGCTCAGCGGCGGGCTGGCTATCACCCTGGGAGAGGATGAAGCGGCGGAAATCCCGACCAGTCTTGCGGTTGAGCACGCCTTCGTTCTTGAAACGGGAGTAGGCATCGGCCGCCAGTACCTCGGCCCATTTATAGGAGTAGTAGCCGGCGCTGTAGCCACCGGTGATGCAGTGGCGCAGGCGGCGCATGATGGATTTGCCGGGAACGGTGTAGGGCGTCTGCCAGTTCTGCAGCAGTTCGCGGGAGGCGGCGTCCAGGTCCTTGCCCTTGAACTTTTCGTCGTAGTGCATGTGCATTTCGAGGTCAAGCTTGGCGATACAGAGTTGGCCCATGTTGTCGGATGCGGGCAGGAAATAGCGGCTGGAGCGCAGCTTGTCAATCAGTTCATCGGGGATGCGTTTGCCGCTTTCGTGGTGGAAGCCGAACAAGGAGAAGCCCTCGGGTTCCCATGCCCAGTTTTCGCTCAACTGGCTGGGAAGCTCCACAAAGTCCCAGGCAACTCCGGTGCCGGCGTGGGCTTCCAGTTCAGTATCGCTGAGCATGCAGTGCATCATGTGGCCGAATTCGTGGAAGAGGACCTCGGCATCGTAATGGCTGAACAGGGCGGGCTTATCGGCCGTGGCGGGGGTCATGTTGCCCACGAGGCAGGCCAGGTGCGGGGCGTGCGGATTGCCGTTTCTGCCGGCTTTGCCGTAGCTCAGGGGCATGACCCAGGCGCCCTCACGCTTGCCGGTCCGCGGGAAGAGGTCGACAAAGAAGGAGCCGAGGTGGTAGCCGGTGCGGTCATCGGTCACGGCAAATACCTTGACATCCGGATGCCAGGTTTCGACCCCGTAGCGGATATTTTCCTCGCCCGGCTTGATGCACTGGGTGGGGATTTCAATGAAGGAGATACCGTAAAGGTTGGAGTAAATGCCGAAAATGCCGGATAAGAGGTATCTGCTTTCCAGGTAGGGGCGCAGAGCTTCGGCATCGAAGTTGTACATCTCCTCGCTCATTTCGCGAAGGTAGAACGAGCGGTCCCACGGGTTAAGTGCGGTGGTCACGCGCCCGGTTTTCCGGGTCACAAAATCGAGCAGCTGGGCGACTTCGGCATCGAAGGCGGGCTTCACCTTCTGCATCATGTCGTCCACAAATTTAAGTGCGTTCTCACCGCTGCCTACCATGCGGCGGTGGGTGGTCATATCGGCGTAGGTCTTGAAGCCCAGCAGCTTGGCCAGCTCGCAGCGCAGCTCCATGACGCGGGCTACAATCGGGGCATTGTCGTATTTTCCGGTGCCGATGGTGCAGGCGCCTTCCCAACAGGCCTTGCGCGTGGCTTCCACGGTGCAGTGCTTGAGCACTTCATTGTAGCTGGAGGCTTGCAGGGTGATGCGCCAGGCGGGGGCGGTATTATCGCCATGCACATGCTTTTTGGCATCTGCTGCGGCTTTGTCCAACCAGTCTGCGCTCATGCCGTCGAGTTGGGCTTTGTCTGTGATGATAAGCTCCCAGGCTGCGGTGGAATCCTGCACATTCTTGCCGAATTCGAACTGGAGCATGCACAATTCGTCCTCAATGGCCTGCTTGCGTTCCTTTTCTTCGGGGCTCAGGTCGGCACCCTGGTCACGGAAGTTGTCGATAACCTGCTGCACATAGCGCTGCTTTGCGGCAGAAAGTTCCTTTACCCACGGTTGAGCAGCCGCCTGGCGCAGCACATTCCACAAGCGGGTGTTGGCCAGCACTTCGGCAGAAAGTTCATTCCATTTCGGCATCAATTCCTCCTGCACCTTGCGCATTTCCTTGGAATCAGCCACGGTGGTGAGGTGGTAGACGCGGTTCTGCACCATTTCGAGCTCAGCCTCGGCTTCGGAAAGCGCCAGGAAGGTATTTTCGAAGGAGGCCTCCTCCGGCTGGATGTTGCTGATTTGCTCCAGACGGTGGCGAGCCAGCACCATGGCGGCGGCAGAGTCGATACGCGCCTGCTGAGGCGTCAGTTTTGACCAGTCCGGGTACAGGCTGTTCTGGAAGAAGGGGTGTTCGCCTTTGCTGGCATCGCTCAGCACCTGCTGCACGTTCGCCTGCGCATCGGAAGCAGATACCATCGGCATGCCAAGCAGGGCGCAAAGAGATGTTGTGATGATGACCTGGGTTTTCATGTCTGCCATTATTTACGTACACGCGCGAGGCTTTCTTTCAGACAAAATTGGAATAAGCTTGATATTCGGAGGATAGATGCTATACTGGGCAGGCTTTTGTCTGGTATCCATCTCGAATATGAAAAGATTCTGCAGTTTGCTGTTCATTGTCATATTTTGCTCTGTTTGCGCATGTTGGGGCGCGGATGATGAACCGGGTGGAATGCCGGGGTTCAAGTTGGTGTCCGTGAAGAAAAATTACCCCCAGCGTGTGTGGCAGGTGCCTCCCCAGTTTTTTTCAGGAGGTTTTTTAAGGGAAGATATTATCAGCTTTTTCCGGGAGAATAAAATCAAATTATCTAAAAAGGGGTCAATCAGTTATTTCCGCGGAGAGAACAAACTCATGGTGGCAGATAGCGAGGCAAATTTGGATAAAATTGATAAGCTGGTGAACCGCTATGTGAATTCAGTAGAGACATCAGAGGGACTGATGCCTTCTGTTTCCTGTGCAGAGATAATTGATGGGAAAAAGAAGTATAAGCCCTATCCCGAGCCTCCGGTATCTTTGTTTTTCTCCAAGATTGTGCCTGATGCTCTGTCTCCCAAGGTAAGGAATATCTACCTGATGTCCTTGGATTATAAGGATGGTAAGGAGTCTAAGAAGCTGGCGTTTGAACTGATGCAGAAGTTCGAGGGAAATACGGATATTGCATGTATCGTGGTGCCGGCGAATTACAAGAGCGCTAGAATGATTCCGGAGAATTGCAAATTGCCCATTATCACGGCGACCCGTCTCCGGTTGGAAACTAACGAGTGTATCAATAAATATTCAAAAAAAATAGTTAGCAACTTTGGGACTGTCTATGAAGTAAAAGAGGAATATCTGGATGAAAAGACGCGCCGGGGGCGTTTCCTGATATTCATGAACGAGCTGATGGATTCTGGCTTTAAGAATAATTATTATGTTAATGAAGGCTTGTATACTGGATATGGAAAACGCGTCAGCTCAATCTCAGACCGGGAATCCATGCTGGACCTTCTGAAAACATTGGAGAAGAATCCCAAAAAAGCGATGCAGATGGTAGATAATGATGATGAGGATATCGACCCCGATTCCGAATCCAGTGAAGAGTAGCCCTGTATTACATGTTGGGGGTCGGAAGAAACGGATTATTTGAAGCTGCTTAAAACAGATAGTATGACTGGATGGTGCAGAATCGCGAAGTATGGGGTGTGCCTGGGTATTCTGATGCTTCTGGCGGTGGGAGGTGTAGCGTTGTTTAGCCAGCCCGGTGCTTGTATTGAACGCCCGGCGGATAAGGAACGTGTTTCCCAGCAGCCGGTCGAGTGGATGGAAGATTCCATGCAGCGGGCGGCCACGGTGCTGCGCTTGCGGCTGGAGCAGGAACATGTGCAGGTGAACACAGAGGAATACCACAACTACAACATCGTTTTTCACGCGGTGGTGGAGGAATGCCTGCTGGGGGATATTCCCGTGGGGGCAAAGGTGCGGGTGGAGGCTGCAGATATTGAAGAATCGGCGTACCCGGAGGCCGATGAGGCATCTCGTGCCGGGCGGCGCCTGGAAATGAAACTCGACCACGGCAATCGCCGCGCCTGGCTGATTCTGCCTCCGGATGATGGATTGACTGCGGTTCCTGGTGAAAAACTTTATTTCTGGAGTACCGGCGTATCGCTCGGCATGCCCGGGCTCTGGTGGGGTAAACAGACCGAGGAACTGGTGCAGAAATACCAGCCGCTCTGGGCGGAGCGAAAGAGGCTCAAGGCTGCTCCTTGATGAGTTTCTCCAGCGCATCGCTGGAGATGGCGCCTGGTTGAGCCCTTATACCCCTGATTTCGAGGAGGCAGGAAGGAAGTCCGCTTGTGGGGACGGAGAAGTCGGCATCTATCTTGTTTTCCAGGTGGTGGCGTATGGGCTTCAGCGCTTGTTCGTTGATGTCTGGGTGCTTGCTGGGCAGACTGATGCGGCGTATGGTTTCCAGAATGTCGGTGGATATTGCTGCCGGGTCTTCAATCTTTTTTCCCTTGTACCAGTAGGTGAACTTTCCGGGCTGGCTATCCTGGTGGATAATCAGGCTGAGCGCATCCAGTTCGTCATCCGCCGGAAGCCGGTCAGGGAACCAGGCGCTGTACGGCATGGGGGTGCTGGGCGTGAATTCGTCGATGCGGTTGATGCGGAATCTCACATCGGGAGCCATTTCCAGCTTGTGTTCAAAGTAGTGGAAATCGGCATCGCTTCCCAGATAATCAACCCCTCTGGACATAGATCGCTGGAAATCCAGGTATTCCAGCGTTTGCAGCAGGGTCCAGGTGTGTACCTTCTGCTGGCAGGAGCAGAGGAACAGGGCGGAAAAAAGGAAGAGGAGTAATCGTTTCATGGATACAGGGGGAGCCTAAGTTTTTGAAGCAAACGCAGCAAGGTATCTGAACCGTAGGCGTTTTCTTTTTCTATATCGAGGAGTTGAGATGCAATCCGTTCGCGGCGCGGTATATCAAATGCGTTCATCCAGAGTGCCCAGAGGCTCTGCCGTTCTTCGCAGATTCGGGCTGTCTGCTGGCATTTCTCGTAAAGCGAGGCGATAGCGGGCACCTGTTCGCGGGCTGATTCCTCGTCCCAGATGCAGAACAGGGCCGAGTGAAGTTCCCGGGCGTGCTCTTGCAGAGCCTTCTCGGCTTGCTTCCGCATGGCTTCCGGGAGAACCGGGGCAAGGACAGAAATATCGAACCATTGCTCCACTTCGTATTTCTTTCCGTTTCGCAGAAGAGTGACGGCCGATACCAGAAATCGGCGCTTGTCCTTGAACTCAATGCGCTGAAGGCTTTTGTGCATTCCGGTGAAGCCGTAGCCGATGAGCTGAGTGGCGATAAACTCTGCCTTCTGGTACGAATCGGCGTGTACCACCCAGGCGCATTCCGGGGAGAAACCGCAGCCGCCGCTGAGGGCATTCGCTACCTCGGAGGGGATGGGCCGGAGCAAATCCGGTCGCAGTCCTTTGTCCTGTGCTACAAGCGATTCTGCTTCTTCGCGGTCACCTGGCTTAACCAGATTGCGCAGCATCCCGTCCTGTATCTCCTTTGCTGTATCAGGGGTGACAGGAGTGGGAAGCAGCGCATCCTCTGCCCAAAATCCGAGTGCTTCTGCCAGTGCCGCCGACCCGTGAAAATACGCCTTCTCCAGCGGGGTGTTTTCGTTTCCATCAGTCCACCATTGGGGGTGCAGCACTCTGGCTGCCGTATGGGCGTGCGGGTGGGTGCGGATGAGTTCGGCTGCCGCATCGGCGCTTTTCTGGTCGTGGATTCCGGCCAGCAGTTCCAGAAAACTGCTCTCGTATGCCTCGATGGCTTCGTATTCGGCATCGGTGAGCCCGGTTGCCGGCAGCATCAACCCGCAGATGCACGAAAGAAGCGCTTTCTTTATACTGGTTGAGAACATGATTGAAGCAATGCAGATTGTTTGAGAGTGAGGGTGTAAGATTCCGGTAGTCTGTGTGCCCCCGCAGAAATCAGCAGGCGAACCATGGCTTCTCTCTCTGTCCAGAGAGCCATCAGCAAGGGAGTGTGACCGTGGCTGTTGATTGCGTCGGGGTTTGCCCCGGCCTCCAGTAGCAGTCGTATGGGGTCCAGCGGGGCGTTGTAGAATCCGCAATCCCAGCAGTGGTAAATCAGCGGGGTGTCTCCCCGCTTGTTTCTTGCGTTCGCACGGGCTCCGGCTTTCAGGGCAAGTGCAGCCAGATTGCACCTGGTGAACAGGAGCCGCGTGGCCGTTGCGCTGCGGAGTGCCGGGGGCGTGTGCTCCAGAATCAGCCGGGCGGTGGTGGCGTCACTGGCGTAGTCGATGAGGGGGCGGTTTCCCTTGTTTCTGGCCTGGGTGTCGGCTCCGGCGCCCAGCAGGAGCTGCGCCGTCTCCGGAGAACGGGTGTATGCCGCCAGCATCAGGGGCGTGCGCCCTTTGCCATCGCGCGTGTCCACGGGTACACCAAGGGACAGCAGCTCTGCCACCCGGGGCGCGTTGCTGCACCAGGCTGCATACAGTAACTGGGATTCTGGCGTCATTTCTTAGCTTTTGGTTGGCGTACCACCTTGTACATGGCTTTGGCAAGCGAGGCCCGGTGATTCATCTTGACATCAGTATCGTATGCCCAGATCATCACTCCTCCGAATTTCTGCTGCTTTATCCAGCGACATTTTTCGGCGATGAGCTGAGAACCGTTGAATGAATGCATGGGACCGGGGGAACCATCCTGCTTTTTTGATTGGAATGTGTTGTCTCCCGGTTTCAGATTGGGATACCAGCCGATAATCTGGGAATAGCCAAACTGCTCTGTGAGTTTGCCCTGTTCGTTGCTGTAGAAGGGAAGCCCCACCACGATGCGCGGCTTGGGCATGTGGAAATTGTTGATGCAGCGGGTGGCATCTCCCTGGAAACGCTGCATGGAAGCGTGCTGAGGTCCCAGGTCATCGTAGGACATGGTCATGATGAAGTCCAGCTGGTCGGTGACATCATAGATGGGTACCTTGTAAGTGACAGAGGCGGCAATACTGATGGAGAAAGCTGAGCCTGCCAGCTCCTCTCGCAAATCGGCAACGAAGAGCCCGAAATTAACCCATTGCTCGTGAGTATCCGGGTATTCCCAGTCAATGTCAATGCCATCGTAGCCGCGTTCAATAGCCCAGGTTGCCATGTTGCGAGCCATTCTGCGGCGTGTCTCCGGATTCGCAACGGCTTGCGTCATGGGTTCATCCATGTGTGCAAAGCCTGCCAGGAGGAGAGATTTGGAATTGGCTTCCTTGTGCAGACGCTTGATTTCTGCCAGCGCCTCATCCGTAACCACCTTGGGATCATCACCGCCCACCCATTGGTATTGCACCGCTCCATCTGCCGAAACAGAATAGGCAAAGTGCACCAGATCGGTGAACAGGTTGAAGTGCTGGGGGGTGAGGTGCACTGCTTCCTTGGCGTTGCCCCAGCCCTTCACCCAGCGGGGACGGTAATAGGGAACCACGCGGTACGGGAAGGGGTAGACGCGACCGATTACTCTCTTTTTGAGGGCCGCAGCCTTTTTCAACTTCGGTTTTACTGTGCTGCCGTCTGCCAGCGTCACTTTGGTGCACATCGCGTCGATGAGATTGCCACGCTTGGCTCCGCGCCCCAGATTGTAGCTCAGCCAGTAATAGACAGGCTCGCTGCCGACCTCGATATTCACGTTAAAAGAAAACTTTCCGTTCTTATCCGGCTTGGTCTTGCCTTTTTCCTGCACCAGTTTGTTGGTGTTGAGGGTATAGCCGTTCCAGCCACCGGAGGTGGAGAGATACGCCATCTGAATATCTGTTGTCTGCGTGGTCTTGCCATCGCTGAATTCCAGCTTGGTGATTTTCTCGCCAGGTTCACCGGTGATTTTGAGTTGCAGGATGCCTTGTTGCTTCACATCCGGGTAGAATACCCCGTGCGTGTGCCGCATTTCTACCGTTACGCCCTGTGCAACGGCCATCACACCTGCTGCAAGTATGCCGAATATCCACCTCATAGGATTATATATATATCATATTCCTCGTGCGAATGCAAGGAGGGAATATACCTTTGCATAGATGCCACATGTGTCCCAATGCTGTATGCCTGCTTTTTTTGCCCGCGGGGAGTAGAGTGTTCGAAGCACAACTGATTGTTTCCGATGGGGCGGCCGCAAAACAGAAATGGAGAAAAAGGATGATTGTATAGCGAATCTGGAGCGACTGCTGGGCAAGCGGGAGTTTGAACTGGATGGTCTGTCAAAAAAAGCCAAGGAGATGGGACTGTAGCGCAGCGTCGCCAACTCCTGGATATGGAGGGAACCCAGAGTTTTCAACACTGACTAAGGCTGTCAGTATACATCAACGGACTGGCAGAAAGCTATACGTGCAGAAAGGATACAAATCAGCATGGATAGGAAAGGTCATTGGGCAGATAACATCATCATGGAAAGATTCTGGAGGATATATAAACGCTAGTTTTTCCTGCATCGTAAGCCAGGGGCTCTGGATGAAGCCATGCCGATGACTGCTAAGTGGCTGGAATACTACAACCGGGAAAGGCTCCATCTCTCGCTGAAGAACCGGCGTCCATTACAGTACCGGGAAGAAGTATGTATTCCCCTGGCGCCAAAAATGGATTGACATTCGAGGCTATAGAGTGGTATAACACATACACACGCCTGATGAGCACAAAAAAGGGGCTTAATTTAGCTTCCTAAGTGTCGAAAGAAAGGCTCCTGTTTACTTTACATGGGGCTGATAATGGTGTAGAGTATGGTCGAGAATTCTTTATGAAAAAGATTTTGATATTGGTTGTGGCCATAGTGCTGGCGGCGCTCGCAGCTGTGGTGTATTGGTGGGAACCTGCGCGAAATGTGGCGCTGCAGGGGTGGAATGATTATGCTGTGCCTGCCTGGCACTCGGTGAAGACCACGGCTGGTGAAATGCTCGCGGGGCGTAAGGCGGAAAAGTCAGAGCCCGCCGCCCCCACGGAGAGCCCCGAGCCTGCGGTGGCTCAGCCTGCGGTGGCTGAAACGCCTGCGGCTGATACCACGCCTGCGGCAGAGCCCGCTGTCGAACCGGCAGCCGCGGAATCCACACCTGAGCCGGAACCGGAGCCTGCGCCTGTTGAGACGGAGCCGCTGCCCGCCTTGAATGCCGAGGCTGAGGCACTGCTGCCCAAGGCCGAGGCTGGCGATGCGGTAGCACAGTTTAACCTGGCTCGCCAGTATGCCCTGGGCGAGGGAATGGCCATTAACCGGGAAGAGTTTATCCGCTGGTGCCGCACGGCGTCCGACCAGGGACTGCCGGAGGCCCAGTATGCGCTGGGGTGCTGCTATATGCGCGGCCTCATCGTGGAGAAAGACGAAGCGGAAGCTCGCCGGTTGTTGGAATCTGCTGCGGAGGTGGGTTTTGCGCCTGCGGCAGATGCACTCAAAGAATTTTAATTCATCAAGATAGAAAATAGTTATGGCTTCTCTTAATATCCGAGGAAAAGAAAATATCGTCAAGCCCGGGTTCTATATGCCCAACCGCATAACGGCGGAGGCGGTCAAGGCCCTGCACGGCTTGCTGGATGGCAAGGTGTGCTACCTGGTGGACCCGTCTTTTGCACCAGCTGCCGATGTGATGGCTGCGCTGAAGTCCTGCAAGGCTGAGATAGAGAACTTTGATTTCCGAAAGACCACCTCGCTGGCGGTGCGCGAGCAGATACTCGGGCGCATGCAGTCGGGGCTGAGTGTGGTCTTCATGCCGGGGCAGGTGGCCAAGTGGCGCGGTACCTATAGTGATGTGCCCTCTCCTTTCCTCAAGCATGTGGGCAGCCTGCACATTTCTCCCATCCCCTTGTTCCTGGGGCATTATGGCAAGTCTCTCACCGGCCTGTATCGCGAAATCGATGAACCCGGTTGCCACCAGGAGTTCTGCATCCTGCCCAAGCTGGCCTCCGGCCCCAGCACGGGCGAGCGTCTCATGGCGGTATGGCTGGAAAAGAGCGCCGAGATTTTTGCCGAGCAGCCGATTCTCAATACCTCGCTCACCACTAATCTGGTGCATGCAATCAAACGCTTCCCGAATGTGGAGATTGTGGATGGCATGACCGGCAGTGTGCTGACCCAGTTCAAGGCGTTGGGCGTGAGCATGGCTGTGGCTCGTATGCTGGCGAAGCGGGATGATAAGCGCATTGGTGTGATTCTGCCGCCTGGCGCTGGTGGTGTGATTGCTACGCTGAGCTGCCTGCTGGCAGGCATTGCTCCGGTGATGATTAACTACGCAACCTCGGCATCCGCATTTGAAAGTACCGTGCGGCAGGCCGGGCTCAAGACTTTTATCACGGCGCGCAAGTTCATGCAGAAGCTGCCGCAGTTCCCCTGGCCGCCGGAGGAGCAGTTGATTCTGGTGGAAGATTTGCTGCAGAAGACGCCCAAATTCAAGCTGGTGTCGAATGTGCTGCTGGCCAAGACCCTGCCGGCGGCGGCTATCTGCGCCATGTTTAAGACCGATTCCCGCAAGGGTGAGGATGAGGCTGTGGTGCTGTTCACCTCCGGTTCCAGCGGCGAACCGAAGGGTGTGGTGCTGACCCACCGCATGGTGCTGGCCAATGTGGCACAGTGTGCCTGCCGTCTGGACCTGACCGACTGCCGCTTCCTGGCCAGTCTGCCTATTTTCCACAGTTTCGGCATGACGGTGAACATGATGCTGCCGATGCTTTCCGGCTGTATGGTGTGTTCCTACCCGAACCCGACGGATGCCCGCACGCTCAACGAACTTATCCAGAAATACCAGCTTACCCTGGTGTGCGCCACGCCTACCTTTGGCCGCGCCATGCTGCGCCGCGCTGAAAAGGATACCTTTGCCAGTGTGCGCTACTTTGTGCTGGGTGCAGAAAAGCTGCAGCCTGACCTGGAGCAGGAATTCATCAATAAATGCGGAGTCTACCCGATGGAGGGCTACGGCCTTACCGAGACTTCACCGGTGGTGGCGGCGAATATGCCGGCCCCGGCGGAGGTGCCCGGCACCAAGTTCTTTGTGCCTGGTACGGTGCGCCCGAGTGTGGGAGCCATGTTGCCCGGCATTGCTATTCGCATCACCGATGTGGATGATGATTCCCGCGAGCTGCCGCTTACCGAGCGCGGCATGATCTGGTTCAAGGGTGCTAATGTGTTCAACGGCTATATCGGCCGCCCCGAGCTGAACGAGGAAATCCTGCGCGATGGCTGGTTCAAGACCGGCGATATCGGGCAGATGGACCTCAACGGTTTCATTACGCTGGGTGGACGCCTTTCCCGCTTCTCCAAGATTGGTGGCGAAATGGTGCCGCACGAAGGGGTGGAACTGGCTCTTTCCCGCGGATTCGGCCTGAGCGCCGAAGATGCGGTGCAGATTGCCATTGCAGGCGTGACGGACGCGCAGAAGGGCGAAGCGCTCGTGCTGCTTTCGGCCTTGCCGCAGCACCAGCGCAGCTCGGAGGAGAAGGAAATCCTGGCATCCATCCGCAACATGCTGGCGGAGATGTCGTACCCCACGCTCTGGGCGCCCAAGTACCTGGTGCCGGTGGAAGCCATACCGGTGCTGCCCACTGGCAAGCTGGATTTGCGCGGCTGCAAGCTGCTGGCAGATGAAGCGCTGGGAATCCCCTCCTGATGCGGACCTTATCGTGACGAAACTTCTGCCGCTGAAATGCTCTAATCCCTTGTGCTGAAAGCTGCCATCTTGCAGAATGAGGTGCCGGTGCAGCATTTAGGCTTGCATTTCAGGGCAAAACAGGCATAATAACCCCAGTCGGCAGGAAGACTGCCGGTAATACTCTCAAATAAAAACTTATGAAAACGCTGAAGCGATTCGTACTTGTGGGCGCCCCTGCCTCCGGCAAGGGTACGCAGTCCTCTTTCCTTTCCGAGACCTACGGTCTGAAGCCCCTGAGCACCGGCGCTCTGCTGCGCGCTGAGATTGCTGCTGGTTCCGAGCTGGGTCTGGAAGCCAAGAAGTACATGGATGCCGCCATGTTCGTACCGGATGAGGTGGTGAACGGCATCGTTGCCAAGTGGCTGGGTGAGAACCAGGACTGCGGTTGCCTGCTCGACGGCTATCCCCGCACCGTGGCTCAGGCCGAGACTTTGGATGCCAACCTGAGCAACATGGGGCTCGGCGTGGACATCGTTGTTTACCTGAACGTAGCTGCT
>JAZOTC010000019.1:0-43276 GCA_045657445.1 Akkermansia sp.
TATCCTCTCCGGCGCCCCGCCTGGCAGGTTGTTAAAGCCAGTGAGCAGCATCTCTGCCGCCCTCGGCGCCTCGGAAAGTCATACTTGGAAAATTGCCTCGCCCGGTGGAGTCAGCGGCGAGCCGCTTTCTCTTTCGAGCTGCCCTGTAGCAGGGCGTGGGCGGAGTTTACCAGAAACTCTTTTTCGCGTCAAGCGTATTTTTGAGATTTTTTGTGCAGCAGCGTCATTTTTGTTATAACCCGCTGAATTATCAGCAAAATAAAAATTTGAGTAAATTTTACACATTAGCACCGCATCGGCCAAGAGTGAGGAAAAAGCCGTTTTTTCTGTAAATCAAAGTTGATAATTTAGCCTCCCCCTGCCAACGCAAGTCCGACCAACGGGAGGATATCGTCGCGGCATAGCCGCGATATCGTCTGCGAAGCAGATATCGTCCGGCGCAGCCGGATATCGTTTCCTATATTTCATATGTATTTATTGCCCAATGATTGGGAAACATTTCTACGTAATGCTATAACGGATAACGATATCCAGACCTTTAGTCTGGACGATATCCGAGTCTGCGACCCGGACATGAAAACGGAGCGCAGGAATGCTCCTGCGCTCCGGGAATCAATCAAATACTAGCAAGAAGAGACTGAGGTCGCGTCATCAAGCCTTGTAGCTATCGACCAGGGCGTGCGTGCGTTCGTGCACCTTGGCCACGCGGGCTTTGAGTTCGGCGGTGTAAGCCTCGCGCTCGGGGAGCGGGCGGCGAGCCACGCCAGAGAGCACGGCCGCCTCGGCAATGGCGGGGCAAAGGTACTCAATCATGCGCGGGTCAAAGGGCTTCGGAATCACATAGTCGCGACCGAATTCCAGCGGCACGCCACCGTTGGCAGCTACCACCTCGGCGGGCACAGGCTGGCGGGCCAGGTCGGCCAGAGCGCGAGCGGCGGCAATCTTCATAGCCTCGCTGATGCTGGTGGCCTCCATATCGAGGGCAGCGCGGAACATGTAGGGGAAGCAACTCACGTTGTTCACCTGGTTGGGCCAGTCGCTGCGGCCGGAACCCATGATGCAGTCCGGGCGGGCAGCCTTGGCTTCATCGTAGGTGATTTCGGGGTCGGGGTTGGCGCAGGCGAAGATGATGGGATTGGGAGCCATGCTCTTCACCATCTCCGGCTTAAGGAGGCCCTTCTTGGAGAGACCGAGGAAGATATCGGCACCCTGGAGGGCAACTTCGAGCGTGCAGTCCTCGCTCTGGGCAAACATGGCCTTGGTGGGATGCAGGTCGAGGCGTCCGGTGTGGATGAGCCCCTTGGAGTCGAACATGAAGATGTTTTCGCGGCGGATGCCAAGGGCCATGTAGAACTTGGCGCAGGCGATACCGGCAGCACCGGCTCCGCAGACCACGCAGCGCATATCCTGCAGCAGACGGCCAGTGAGGTGAGCGGCATTCAGCAGAGCCGCACCGGAGATAACGGCGGTGCCGTGCTGGTCATCGTGGAATACGGGGATGTTCATTTCCTCTCGCAGACGCTGCTCTACCAGGAAGCATTCCGGAGCCTTGATATCTTCCAGGTTGATGGCACCAAAGGTAGGCTCCATAGTCTTAATGACTTCAATAAGCGTCTCAGGCTTCTTGATATCAAGCTCGATATCGAAGACATCCACGTCAGCGTAAATCTTGAAAAGAAGGCCTTTACCCTCCATCACAGGCTTGGAGGCATGGGCGCCGATATTGCCCAGACCCAGCACGGCAGTACCGTTACTGATTACACCTACCAGATTACCGCGGTTGGTGTAACGCCCGGTCACCGATGTATCATTGGCAATCTCCATGCAGGGGACAGCAACACCGGGAGAATAGGCGAGGGTCAGGTCGTCGATGGTAAAACAGGACTTGCACGGCAGGACTTCCAGCTTACCGGGACGCGGCTGCTCATGGTATTGAAGAGCTCTTTCAGCTAAGTTATTACTCATACGCTCGTTTTTGAGTGAGCGGGTATTATAGTCATAATTCCTCTTCTGGCAAGCGCTTATTTTGACTTCCGCTAATTTTTAGTCACTTTGCGGGACTTTATCCCTTATTTTTACGAGGCAAGTCGCAATCATTGTTGCAGGAATAGCAGGTCATCCGGCTGGAATCACCCAGAAACAGAGTCTTCTCACCGCACCAGGGGCAGACCGCCGGGCGCTTCATCAGGATAAAGCCCACGCCACACAGCAGGAATGCCAACACCAGGAGGATACGAATCGCCCATTCTGCCTCAAACAGGAATCCGCATGCTGCAGATGAAAGCAGAACAGCAGCACCGAAGCCGAACAACCGAAGGCAGAGCCGCGCCCGCGTCGCCACCTCTGCGGGCAGCGCCACATTCTCGGGGAAGCGGGCAGCGTGTCTGATTTCGCCCTCAATCTCTCCGTGAGAAGCAGCGGGGTACATACGGTGAGCTTCCGTAGCTTCCTCGTATTCCATCACAAAGCTCAGGTAGCGGTCGCGCCCCAGGTCAAGGATCAGCGCAAGCTCATCCTCATCATCCTTATCCGGCCAGCATACGAGCAAGCGGCGCACTTCCGCCCCTTCGTACCCCGCCGGCAGCTCCTGCTGCACGACACCATCCGGCAGGGAATCCACGAGATATAGTGCAGCCCTGCCCTGCGATATACTGCCCACCCGGGCAGCCAGCAGAATTTTCCCCAGGCGGAAATACAGCCGCTGGGTCTCCGCATCCTGCCACACTCCACCCAAAGGAAGACCCGCAGGCAATTCCATTTTCTCAATCATAGGCAAGAAAAAGCCCTGCCTGGAGTTTCGACTCAGACAGGGCTTGAAACGAAGTTATCGCAAAGATTAGTACTTGGCCACAACCTTCATCATCTCGTCCATCTGAGCCTCAATGGATTCCACGAGAGCCATCTGGGTACGGGTGCGGTCGAGGTTGTGCTCGGGGCGCTTAATCTTGAAGTAGGTATCGCCCTCGAGGTAGTCGGTCAGGAAGCGCATACCGCATTCCATGGTCAGGAGCTTACCAGAGAACGGCAGCAGTTCCTTTTCCAGCGGGGTAAGGAAGGTAGCAGCTTCGCAGTAGCCCTTGGCCAGAGCCTCGAAGTACTCCATGCGCATGGTGACGAGGGAGAGATCCTTCTCATCCTCCGCAGCGGGGGAGGTGGAGGTGCGGATCATATCACCGAAGTCATAGAGAGCAGAACCAGGCATGGTGGTGTCCAGGTCAATCACGCAGATACCCTCGCCGGTCACATCATCCAGCATCACGTTGTTGAGCTTGGTATCGTTGTGGGTGACGCGCAGGGGCAGCTCACCGCTGGCGAGGTAGTTCACCACCTTGTGGCAGTCGGCCTCGCGGGAGAGATACCAGTCGATTTCCTTCTGCACATCCTTGGCGCGGCCCAAGGGGTCAGCGGCAATAGCCTTCTGGAAATTCTGGAAGCGCTTGGTGGTGTTGTGGAAATCAGGGATGGTCTCAAAGAGCGGAGCACCGGGAAGATTGGCACCCAGCTTCTGGAAGTTACCAAAAGCGCGGGCCACCTCGACACACTGGCCGGGGTTTTCAATCATATCGTAAGTGCGGGCACGCTCAATGAAGGGGTATACGCGCCACACGTTACCCTCGGCATCCTGGGCATAGGGCTTACCGTCCTTGGCCGGGATGATAGTGAGGGTGCGGCGGTAGGCCTCCTTGCAACCTTCCTCGAGAAGCACGCGCAGGGCCTCATCGGTCACGCGCTTCACGTTTTCCATGAGCCCGATGGGCTGGCGGAACACGTTGCTGTTAACGCGCTGCAGGATGAAACGCACGCGGATGCCAGCCTGTTCCATCTCGATACGGAACGTATCATTGATGTGGCCGGAGCCGTAGGGGCCGCCGAACACGTAGTCGGCGCGCAGGTCAAACAAACCAGCAATTTTCTGTAAATCGAACATACACTTAGCCCAGTTTAGCGGGGTATACCCCTTCTTCCACCAGCTTGGCAATGCTTTCCACCACAGCGGGCTTGTCGCTGGGATAGGTCACGCCGAGCCAATTGGCGGTAGTCTTAATCACGCTGCAATCAGCCTTGCCATTGTGGATGAGTTCGTCCACCACGGTGGGGATGTAGCATTCGCTCTTCAGCTCGCCGCCATGAGCAGCCAGGAAGCGGGTGAAATGGTCTTTAATCTGGTCAATGAAAGAGGCGGGGAAAGCCCAGAAGTTCATGGAGACAAGCTCTTCGGGGTCCACAGGGTTACGCTCACCGCTGAGGCTGTCGCCGCGGCATACGCCATCTTCCTCCATCTTGATCTTGGTGTATTCCTCAACGCTGTCGAGGTAGCCATCCTTGATGCCGCAGATACCGCGGTTTACATCGCCGTGGTCGCTGAGGGTATTCTTGAGGGGATAGCCAATCATGCCGTAGTGCTCCTTGCCATCGGCAGCGGGAGTAGCGGTCAGGAAATCAGCAGCCTTCTGGAAAGCATCTGCACCGTAGAAGTCGTCTGCATTCACCACGCCGAAGGGTTCCTTCACAATATCGCGGGCGGCCAGCAGAGCGTGGGCAGTACCCCAGGGCTTCACGCGACCCTCAGGCACGCTGTACCCCTCGGGCAGGTCATCGAGGGCTTGGAAAGCGTAGTCCACCTCAATCTTATCGGCAAAACGAGCGCCGACCTGAGCCTTGAACACATCCTCAAAATCCTTGCGGATGATGAAAACGACCTTACCGAAGCCGGCGCGAATTGCGTCGTACACGGAATAATCGAGAATAACTTCACCGTTGGGGCCCATGGGGTCAAGCTGCTTAAGACCGCCGTAACGGCTGCCCATACCTGCTGCGAGAACAAGAAGTGTCGGTTTCATAATAATAAAATTCAGAGTACGGTTGTACTCGGTTATTCTATCGCTCTACCAATGCTTTGGCAAGCTAAAAAACCAATTACCCCCGGCGGATTTCTCCGCCGGGGGCTCTTTTTATCTCCCTTTCTCCAGAATCTGCGCTTACTCGGCGCAGAGAATCTTCACAAACCCCTCCTCCTGCAGGCGGGTAGCACCGCAGGCAAACTTGGCGCGAATCTGGAGCGTTTCGTCCAGGTCATCGCGCACGGAGAGCTTCACCTTGAAATCGTCCCAGATACCGAACTGAGCGCGGCTCTTCACCCAGGCCAGGCAGGAGCGCACCCCCATTTCATCCACCGGGAGCTGCTCGGTGCGGATGATACGGAAGCCGAGGAACGTATCCAGGCGTCCCTCAGCCAGGGCACGCACGGCATTGTAGTCGAAGCTGGAAACCTCCTGCTGCTGCAGCAGCGAATTAATCTGGCTGCTGGAGCAGGCCAGCACCAGTTCATCGCCATAGGCGCGGCGCTCATCGCTCCAGGCCTCATTCTTCTGCAGAATGGTAAGAGCCTGGCGCAGTTTGCCGACGGTGAGGTTACTTTCCACCGCGCTGCCGCTTTCCACAAAATCCTCCTCAATAATCTGCGTATCAGGAAGATTCACCGCCACGGTGCCATTCTCGCCGGTGTAGTTAGCGCCCAGGAACGCATCAATCATCACCTTATCCATGCAGCGGCCGGCCGCGGCACGCAGGCTTTCAATCGTTTTGCTCACCGGCACATCGATATTAGCCAGCTTCTTGGCATCGAATTCATCGAAGCCCACAGCCTTGGTGAAAATCTTGGGATGAATCACGCGGCGGGTGGTAGGAGCCTCGGAGAGCGTGGTGCTCTTCATGCGCTCCGTCTTTTCATCGAAAGCCAGCAGGCCATACTGGTCGAAGGCTGCCATCTTACCGGTAAGGCCGGATTCGACGGTCACATACTTATCGAGACGCGAGACCTCCTGCTGGAGATAGCTGCCCCACTTCTCGGAATACTTGATCTGGTAGTTATTTTCAATGTCTGCCATAACAATAATAGGGTTGTTGGTTTGGAATAGCAAATCGGCTGCATGGGATTACCCAGCGGGTGTGGGGTCAGGCCGCGCGGCACCGGCAGACAACCGTTCCGAAACCGGAATTGGGCAGCAGGGTGCTCTTGCCGGTGCCCATTAGAGCACAAGCACCAGCATTTGTCATCAAATAGCGAATACCCGGCAGCGCGTTCCGCAGCAAAAGCGGCACCGGTTCAGCTCAATTCAACCAGCAGGCCATCATAGGCAGCTTCCATAAAGCCGGGCAGGTAATCGCAGAGCGACTGGTACTCCACCTCGTGCCCCACGTGGGTCACATAGCCACGCTTCGGCTGCAGTTGCTGCATGACCGCCACGGTATCATCCACGCAGAAATGCGTGCGGTGCGGGCGGTAGCGCAGGCCATCCATAGCCAGCGCATCCAGGTGCATGAGCAAGGGCGCAGACCCCGCAGGCAATTCCTGAATATCAGGCACATAGCCAAAACTCTTACCGCCGCAGCGGAATACATAGCCGTAGGTTTCCACCGTAGCATGAATGACCGGCACAGGAGTCACCTCGATATCTCCCACGGTAAAAGGCTTGCCAGCATGGTCATGTGCCGCAGGGCGGATATAGCCCTGGTAGGTATTTTTCTCATCAAAGGCCCAGCCGAACATGCGTTTCAGATGAGCCAGGCATGCAGTACCGGCATACAGCGGCAGGCGGTCCTCCCGCCGCCAGCAGAAGGCGCGCATTTCATCAAAGCCAGCCGTGTGGTCCAGGTGCTCGTGCGTGTACAGCACCGCATCAATGCCAGTCAGATTGTGGCGCAGCGCCTGAGCCCGCAAATCCGGGCAGGAATCCACCAGCAGCGTGGTGGTGGCCGAGCGCACCAGCAGAGACGACCGCCAGCGCTTATTGCGCGGGTTCGCCGAGCGGCAGACTTCACAGTTGCAGCCAATCACAGGCACCCCGGTGGAGGTTCCGCTGCCAAGGAAAAGTACGTTCAGCATGGGATTTTAGTTTGGATTTCCGCGCGCATTATGGCATAATCCACCGCAGAACGCAAAGAGAAATTATGCTTTCCCTGCTCAAGATACGGAATCTGGCTCTGGTAGACGAACTCAACTGGGAACCCCACGCGGGTTTTCTGGGCATCACAGGCGAAACCGGTGCCGGCAAATCTGTCATCATGGGGGGCATCTCCCTGGCGCTGGGCGAGCGGGCCGATAAAACCCTCATCCGCAGCGGTGAAAGCCAGTGCAGCATTGAAGCCGTCTTTCAGCTGGCAGATACCAGCGCACTGAATACCCAGCTGGAGGAAAGCGGTGTGCCGCCCTGCGAGGATGGGCTGCTCATCATCCGCCGCGTCGTCACCGCCACCGGCAACCGCCAGTTCATCAATAGCAGCCCGGTAACGCTCCAGCTGCTCAAGCGCATCGGCTCCGGGCTGGTGGATATGCACCACCCGGAGGAACACCGCTCCCTCACCTCGCAGGAGCGCCAGCTTTGCCTGCTCGATGCATTTGCGGAAGACGCCCCTGCCCTGGCCGCCTACCACGCCGCCTACCGCGCATGGCTGGATGCCCGCACCGCCTACCGCACCCTGCTGGAAAGCGAAATGGCCAATGAACGCGAACTTGATTTCCTGCGCCACCAGGTAGAAGAAATTGAGGCTGCCGCCTTCACCGCCGAGGAAGTGGAAGGGCTGGAGGCCCGCTGGCAGCGCGCGCGCAATGCCAACCGCCTGCGCGATACCGCCCTGCCCATGCTCCACCTGGTCGATGGCGAGGAGGGCTCCCTGATCTCCACCCTGCACCAGCTGGTGCGCAATGGCCGCGAGCTGGAACGGCTGGATGCCTCCTGCGCCCCCTGGCTGGAGGGGCTGGAACCCCTCATTGATGCTGCAGAGGAACTGGCCGCCAACCTGCAGGATTACGCCGAAGCACTGGAATGCGACCCCGCCGAACTAGCCGAGCTGGAAAACCGCATTGCCATGCTGGATAATCTGAAACGCAAATACGGAGCCGATTTCGAGGCCATCTGCGAACATCTTGAGACCTGCCGCGCCAAGCTCGATGCCATCGGCAACCGGGAACAGCGTCTGGAGGAGCTGCAGGCAGAGGAACAGCGCCGCCATGCAGAAGTGCTGCAGGCGGGCAGGAAACTTTCCGCCGCACGCGAGGCCGCCGCCCCCCGGCTGGAGGGGGATTTCCTCGCGCATGCCCGCCAGCTGGGCTTCCGGCAATCGCTCTTCACCGCGCAGCTCAGCCCGCTGCCCGAGCCCGGGCCCCAGGGGCTGGAAGAAGTGGAGTTTCTCTTCGGGCCCAACCCGGGTGAACCGCAGAAACCACTGCGGCTCATCGCCTCCAGCGGCGAGCTGGCGCGCGTCATGCTCGCGCTCAAGAGCGCCCTGGCCCGGCAGGATGATACCCCCCTGCTCATATTCGATGAAATTGATGCCAACGTGGGTGGAGAAATTGCCCGCGCCGTGGGCATGAAGATGCGCGAACTGGGGCGCGAGCACCAGGTCATCGCTATCACCCATTTCCCGCAGGTAGCCGCACTGGCCGACCACCACTACCTCATTTCCAAGGGATTGACCACCGAAGGACGCACGGTTTCCCGGCTGGAGGAAGTCGATGCCGATGCACGCATCTCGGAACTTGTCCGCATGCTGGGCACCAGTGGTGCTGCCGCCGAAGCTCACGCCCGTGGCCTGCTCAACGTGGAGGAATAGTCATGAAAGCACAGCTCTATCTGTTGGCATGCATCTTCTGCAGCGGGATAACCTGGGGCTGGATAGAACCAGAGGTGCTGCCTCACGCAGCAGGACACGCAGAGGGAACCCGGCTTGTCTGCTCTGTGGATGAGCTGAAGAACGCTCGCATGGGCTGGGTGGAACACGAAGGACAGCAGTACCATTTCGCCCCATTTGACCCCTTGAATCAGAAAATGAGCCTGGGTACACTCTGCGAAAGGTTGTATCAGCACAACATCCGCTTTGAAACCTCACGTCTCTTCGCCAGAAAACACCGGCAGCACACCACCCCGCAGCCGGGTATCAACAACATTGTGGTTCTGGAAAACCTCCTTTTCCTGCGCCATGGCACACCCATGCTGTTACCGCTGGCCATCCTGCAATTTGCCGATGAGAACTGCTGCCACATTGACACCGTGGGACTTACCCCCCTGCCCCGCGACGCCCGCTACACCTTCACGGCCAAATCCAACCAGTACTACCACGATTACACCTTCCACGAGCTTTACCGCAAGGAAACGCCCCAGGGAGTCTTCTGGTACAACGAAAACCGGCCGGATATCCTCTACCCGGCCGGCCAGTAAATGCTCATGCTGAATTGAATCAGCCCTGCGGCAGAAGCTCCACCTCCAGGAAGTGGCGCAGTTTCTCGCTGCCGTAGTAATCATTCTCGCGAATGCGCTCCATGGCAGCCTGAGTGCGCGCACCATTCACAAAAAGCATGGGCAGCAGCTTGGTCATAAACAAATTCTGCGTCGCGGCATCGGCCTCGCCTATGGAGTTTACCTTATCCACGGCCTGCTGCATGCGGATATGCAGCGGCTTGAGCTTATCTGCCGCAGCATCAGCCGTCTGAGTATCCTTGATTCCCTCATAGGTGGTCAATACATCATTCATGGCTGCAACGCAGTCATCTATGATTCGGGAAGTCTCCTCCACCGGGCGGGCAAAGGGCGTTTCGGAAGGCGTCTGAACCGCCTGAAGCACCGGGCAGCAGAGCACTGCGGCGGCCAGAATAAGAATTTTCTTCATCATCGTCGTTTTTTCTTAAGAATGGCGCTGCGTTTCCAGAAAGCGGAAGCGCAGCGCCGAAGTTATTTCACTAATGCAGCAGGAATTACTTTTCCTCGATGGTTACATCGTACTCGCGGCCCATGATGTTGAGCTTCATGTTGCGACCGGAGATAGCGGCAGCCACACCCACGGTGGAAAGAGCAGCGGGAGCGCCGAAGTTCTCCTGCTTGGGAGTGGTGGGCGGCTCGGGCTTCTTGCCAGCGTAGTAGTCCTCAAGCTGCTGCGGGAACATGCAGTAGATGACGCAGTTCTCGTCGGTCACGGGCAGCCCCTTGGCGGCAAGCTTGTCGCGCAGGTCCTGCATGCCGGGCTTGATGAGGTCGGCGGGGCGGCAGGTGATGGGTTCCTTGCCCATCTTCTTGGCGCACATGGCCTGCAGCTCGGGATCCACGGGGGCGGGAGTGCGGCCATAGTAGCCCAGAGCCACGTCAGCGCACTGCGGGGTGATGTTCTTCCAGCGGCCGAACTTCACGTTCATCATGGCCTGCACACCCACAATCTGAGAAGTGGGAGTTACCAGCGGAATCCAACCCAGAGCCTCACGCACCACGGGAATTTCGGCGAACACTTCCTCGAACTTGTCGGTCATGTTCATTTCCTTCAGCTGGCTGCGGAAGTTGGAAAGCATACCGCCGGGCACCTGGTAGCGCAGCGTAGCGCTGTTCACGATTTCGTTGGCGTGGCTGGTGAAGCGGGAAAGGCTGTCGTACACCGGCTGCAGCATGGCGGAAATCTCGGAGAGCTTCTTCTTGAAGTCATCCTCGTCCTCCAGCTTGGGAGCGCGCTCGTAGCCGTTCATGAGGGCAAGCATGCGCATGCAGTCCGGCTGGCCGGTACCATTGGCGAAGGGAGCGATGGAAACGTCCACAGCATCGGCGCCGGCGTTGATGCCCGCCACGTAGGTGGCAGCACCCAGACCAGCAGTCTCGTGGGTGTGAATCCACACGGGCAGGTTGCAGGCCTTCTTGATAGCCTCGGTCAGTGCAGCAGTCTCAGCCGGGGGAATCAGGCCGGCCATGTCCTTGATGACGATGGCATCGGCGCCCATATCGGCGATTTCCTTGGCCAGGTTGGCGAAGTATTCCAGGTTGTGCACCGGGGAGGTGGTGTAGCAGATGGTACCGTGAGCCTGGGCACCGGCTTCCTTGGCGGCCTTGATGGAAGTGCGCATGTTCTGCGGGTCATTCAGGCAGTCAAAGATACGGAAGATGTTCATACCGTGCTTGGCGCTCAGCTTCACGAAGGCTTCCACCACGTCATCGGCATAGTGGGTGTAGCCCACCAGGTTCTGGCCGCGCAGCAGCATCATGTGCGGAGTCTTGGGTGCCAGCTTCTTCAGCGTGTCAAGACGGTCAAACGGGTGCTCGCCGAGGAAGCGGAGACCGGAGTCGATGGAGGCGCCACCCCAGGTTTCCAGAGCAGAGAAGCCCATGGTGTCCAGGATGGGAGCGATTTCGAGCATCTGCTCGGTGGACATGCGGGTAGCGGCCAGGGACTGGTGGCCGTCGCGCAGTACGGTGCAGTTGAATGTAGCGGGTTTCATATTTAAAAATCTTTTGTTAAAACTACGTGATTCTATGGGCTTATCTTATCACAAAAACAGCTTCCGCGTCAAGCAACTAATGAGGAGAAGCGGAATTTCCGCCTCAGAAAGCAGCAAAAAACTTCTCTGCCTCATCGCAGACCCGCACCGCCACGGAATTCACATCCAGGTTGGAAGCCTCCAGCCACAGGTGGGCAGATTCCTTGTAAAACGGGCGGCGCTCGGCATCCAGGCGGTTAAAGACGGCGCGGCGGTCGGTGTTCAGCAGCAGCGGGCGGCTCGTGCTCCGGGCGGTGCGCACCAGCAGGGCATTCACCGAGACATTGAGCCACACCGTAAAGCCTAGCATGCGCAGAAGCCTGCGATTTTCCGGGCGCACCACAATACCGCCACCAGTGGAGATAATGGAGGGGGTCGAAGTGGGATTCTGCAAGAGGTAGCGCAGCAGCGCCGTCTCCAGCGCGCGGAAATGAGCCTCGCCCTTTTCGGCAAAAATCTGGGGAATCGGGCAGCCGATCTGTTCCTCGATAATAGCATCGGTATCCAGCAGCGGCATACCAGTGCGTTTACTGAGCGCCTTGCCCACGGTTGTTTTGCCGCAGCCCATCAGTCCAATCAGGATGATGGGGCGTCCCCTAGTGTCCAGAGGATGTATCGGCGCGGCAAGCATGCGCGGCATTGTAACAAAAGGGACTTCCATTTGAAAGACTAAACCACGCAATGGAGAAAAAAATTGACATCTGCCCGGCGCGCCCTATAATCAGGCGCATGTACTGTCTGGCTGATACCGGGTCTCTGGCAGACACCACCTACGGTGTGTGGGGAATCATCATGTTCATCCTGCTGCTGGGGCTGGTGTGCTACAACGCCTGGCAGGACGATGCCGATGAACGCCGCAAAGGCTATTACGTACTGGCCTGCGCCCTGGTGCTGGGCGTCATCATTCTGCTGGGGCTGCATTTCTGGCAGGTGGACCCCATGGATATTCTGCGGTCGCACCATTATTTCAGCCTGCGGCATGGGCGGGTCTCCTACAGCTATATGCTTTTCCTCGCTCTGGGGTGGGTTGCACTTTCATGGTTTATCGGGGGTAGAATAGATGCCTGGCTCCACCCCGAGGATGAGGAAGATGAAGAAAACTAAGCCACATTTCTCCGGTAAGCCGCGCAGCCGTAGAGCAGGAAAAGCGCCACGCCGCAGAAATTGACACCAGCCGCAGTCCAGAAGGCAAAATCAAATCCATACAGCTCTGCCAGCACCCCGCCCAGCAGGGTACCGATACCCGCGCCGATATCCCAGGAGACGAACAAGGTTGAATTGGCCGTACCGCGTTCATCCTTGCTGCACATGTTGATGAACATATTCTGCACCGCCGGGAAGAAGTGACCATTTCCCAGACCGCAGATGAGCGCCGAGGCATACAAAGCCCACTCCGCACGCACCCCGGCAAACAAGGCATAGCCCACACAGCCGAGGGAAATACCCACCACGGCATTCTGCACAATCCGCCCCTGCCGCAGCGTGCGGCTACCCACGAGGCGCGATAAGATGAGCCCCATGGAAAACAGCAGGAAGAACAGCCCCGTTCCGTGCGTTATCCCCAGCACCTCCATGCTGTACAGCGCTACATAGGTGGAAATACTACCGTAGGCAAACGACAGGCAGATAGTCGTCACGCCCTGGCTCCAGGCACGCCACAGGATGAGCTTTTTCCAGCTGAACGGCTTGCGAGGCAGCGGCCGCGGACGCCGTGGCAACCGGGTTGATTGCGTCACCAGCACCCCCACCACCGCTAAGAGCAGCCCCACCCACATCAGCAGGCGGAAATCCGCCCACGCACCATAGATAGCCAGCCCCGCGCTGGGAGCAAGTGCCGTAGCCACGTTATTGCTCAAGCCATAATAGCCAATTCCCTCTGCCCTGCGGCTGAATGGCAGCGAATCCACCGCCACGGTACTGTTGGCCACCGTAGCAGAGCCGAATGGCACACCATGCAGCGTGCGCACAATGGCAAACGCCAGCAGACTGCCCACCAGAAGGTACGCACCAGTACACAGCGCAAACAACACAAAGGAACTCACCAACACCACCATGCGCGGAAAACTATCCACCAGCCAGCCACTCACAAAACGCGCCAGTACCGCCGTGACACTATACCCCGCCAGCACCCAGCCAATCGTATCCTTATCTGCCCCGAACTCCACACTCAGATACACCGGAAAGAGCGGTGTCATCACCATGAACGAAAAGAACAACAGGAAATTGGCCACCCAGGCGCGGGTGTAATTTGCCGTCCACAGGCGGGAAAGCGGCGGCTCTGGCACAGGCTGGTTCATGCGTCACCCTTGTTATACGCCGGCAGAATTTGTTAGTCAACTAAATTCAGGCGGGAAGCCGGGGCAAGCATCACACGGGGCTGTTTCTGATGTATTTCATTTGACTTACCATCAACCATGTGATAAACAGGAAACGTGCTCTCACATTCCCACCCCCGGCTTGCCATGCGGCTCTTGAAGTGGACAGGATTCGCCCTGAGTCTCCTGCTGCTTTCCATCATCATTGCGATTAGCATCATGATAGAAAGCACCTCTGCACAGCCCGGGGAAAACGCCACAGAAGAGGAAACCGGGCGTCTGCGGGCACATGTGACCAGGCTGTGCGAACACCCCCGCTACGGCGCTACCCTGGAACACGCCCGGAACTATATTGAAAGCGAGTTGAAGGCAGCCGGCTGGGAAGTTCACCGCCAGGAATTCACCACCTCCGATGGCGAGACCCACTACAACCTCTGCGCCCTGCGGCGGGGAAGCTCCGGCAGGCGCTACATCATCGGCGCGCATTACGATGCCTGCGATACCGATGAGGGCAACCCCGGCGCTGACGACAACGCAAGCGCTGTGGCAGCTTTGCTCGAACTCGCCGCGCGCCTGCCCCGCGAGGCACCCACGCATGATATAGAACTGGTGGCCTGGGCATGCGAGGAACCACCGTGGTTCGAAACCGAAGACATGGGGAGCGCCCACCACGCCTCCACCTGCGAGCCGGAGACGGTGGCGGGGCTAATCTGCCTGGAGATGCTGGGCTATTACAGCGATGCACCGGGCAGCCAGCCCACCCTGTTTCCGGGGCAGGCACTGATACTGCCCACCGTCGGCAATTTCATTGCAGTAGTGGGAAATTTTGAAGCCCGGCCATTTGCCAGACAAGTATACGCCGATTTAAGCAACGAGATGCCGGCCATGCGCCTCAACGTCCCCTGGGCCGGGGCCACTGAATTATTCTTCAGCGACCACCGCAACTACCATCCTCTCGGCATTCCATCGGTCATGGTCACCGATACAGCCATGCTCCGCAACCCGAATTACCACGAAGCGACCGACACCCCCGAAACGTTGGATTACAACCGCCTCGGCATCGTCACCCGAGGTCTCATCCGCTGCGTCACCAAACTGGCATGGCCGGAACGACCGGGTGATTCACCAAAAAAGAAATAATCGCATTTCAACCATGCAAACGCACACCCTCCATAGTCTTCTACTCACCATCTGCTGCGCAGCGGGATTAAGTTCCTGCATATACTCCGATATGGGGCGCACCATCGGCAGCATCGGCACCAAGGTCCCCCGGCTCGTTCCCGTGGCGGATGATGAGCACCTGAGTGTCTCCTACTGCGGCCATCTCTACCAGAAGGAGGGGCGTTATTATGTAAGCATCCCGCTGGCATGGGTTCCCGAACGCCGCAGGGGCTACGAGTATTTCCCTTTATTCAGCAATGGCAATCCATTCGAAGACAGTTGCACCTACAACCGCCCCTACAGCGCCGCCGAACTCCAGCAATACCCTGCAACCCCTGAATATTACGAGGCACCGGCTCCCAGAATCATCCGATTCCATGAACCCGATGCTCACGGCGCCATCGGTCTGCTGAAGGCAAGCCTGAAACCAGCCCCGGATTTCGACCCGGCGGGGGCGGAATCGCTCGGTCTTTTCGGGGTGGAGAACGCCGCCCCCTGCATCAGCCACCTGGACAAACAACACGCCTGGTATCACTACCCACTGCTGCCCGTGCAGGCTGCTGCCACGGTGGCAGATGTAGCTGTGAGCGCCGTCCTGATGCCGCTGAGCTTCACCTATTTCTGGTTTGAGGAAATCACCCCCGGCGTAGACTTCGACTTCAGCGACCCCTGGTACGACTACACACGCCCCTCGTTTATCCGGCCCGAATACGCCACCGGCTTCACCGCACCGGAGGACATGGCCGGGAAATGCCTGATTCTGGGCAACAAGCGCTTTGAATTTCCAGCAGGCAATTCACACCGCCACACCCGCAACGGCTACGAATATTGCCACCATTATAATACATGGCACAAGAGCATAACGCCCCATCCCACCCTCCACGAAGATTGCAGTCGGCTCGGGGCGCCCGGATTCATCCACCGGAACACCTGGCATCTATACTTCACCAGTCCGACCACTGGCACCGCCGTGCGCTTTCATTCCGATTCCACCACAGAAACCACCGCCCTGCCGTTCCGGATGATTGAACAGAAATGATACCCCTGCTCATTTTCTGACCGCCTTCAGGTCATCTGCTGGCAGAGAAACAGGGAAGCGCGCCCCCATGCCGGCATCAGTGGGGCTCTACCAGCGAGGGCTCCTCCATGAGCACCACCTCGGCGCGGGAAACCCGCCCGGCTGCAGTGAAATCAAAACGAAGGGCATGAATGTATTGGTCGCAATTCTTCGGGTGGTCAAAGTAGAAATACACAAAAGCCTCGGTCTTGTCGGCTCCGGGCAAAGTTACATGCATATTGCCGAAATCCCGCTCCACCTGGGCTTTGGTAGCCGCCTGCAGCTGGGCATCGTGAGCCGCCGCCACAGCGGCATGCCAGCGGCGGTCATCTCGGCCATTGATGCAGTAGCCCACAAGCCCTTCACCGCAATCATCGTTGAAATAGGGTTTGGAAACCGGGCGAATCAGCGAGCAGGACACCAGCGCCAGCGGAAGCAATATAGAGAGTACTTTCATAATTCAGAATGATCAGTAGCAGGTTGAGATTCTTTTTCGGCAATTTCCCGCCAGTATCGGGCAGACTCAGCGTTCCGGGGTACGCCAATACCTTGTTTATAGCACTTGACCAGGGCCCATTGGGCGAGGTCGCACCCCTGCCTTGCAGAGCGCGTGTACCAGCGCACAGCCAGCGCCGCATTCTGCGGCAGGCCCTCCCCGGTTTCATACATCTGCCCCACGTAATACTGCGACAAAGCATCGCCCAGATGCCCCGCCTTCAGGAACCACGCGGCGGCCAGTTCGACATTCTTCTCGATACCCAGCCCATCCAGCAGGCACCACCCCATGTTGAACATGGCATCCACATAGCCCTGCGCGGCCGATTTTGCATACCAGTCTACCGCCAGGTTCAAATCCATCGGCACGCCGGAAGCGGTGGAATAGCAGACACCCAGCGCACATTGCGCCGCAGCATGTCCCTGCTCCGCCGCAGCGCGAAACCACGCGGCAGCCTCAGCCTTGTAAGAGCCCTCATCATCGCAACACTGCAACCCCGCCTCATAGGCAGCCAGCGCGTAATAAGCTGAGGCCAGCTCCAGTCCCTGCCGGGCGGCAGACTCATACCACCGGGCGGCCTGAGCCCAATCCCGGGGCACCAGAATCCCATTCTCGTATGCCACCCCCAGCACAAAAGCAGCATCGGCCCGGGCAGCGGCCTGCTCGCGCAGGCGGGGCAGGCCCTCCGGTTTCATATGCTGCAACAGGGTCAGGGCAAAAGGATAACTCATCTTCACGCCGGAAAGATGCGCCATGCGCTCCGGGTTCGCTCGGGCTACAGACATCAGCTGCAGCAGGGCAGATTCATGCCCCGCGGCCAGGTCCACCAGCGCCAGCAATGCGCCTTCGTCATTCCCCAGCAGCGATTGCAACGCCTCTGCCGCCTGCACCTGCTGCGGCGCACGCTGCACCAGCTCCAGCAGTGCGGCAGCATCTCCACCTCCCGAGGCCCGCACAGCCAGATTCTGCGCGCTGGGCGCCATCACCCACCAGCCCGCCAGAATCCCCACCGGCACCACCACCAGCAACAACACCACCTGCGCCACCGCCCGGGCAGAACGGTGGCTCAGCAGGCGCAATTCTTTCTGCTGGTCAGTCATCTAACGTACTGCCCGCCATTCTACCCCCGAACCCCGCGCGGAGCAAGCAAAAAAACCTTGCATTTTCCTATGCATTGGCGAAATTATCGGAAATCATTTGCCTTTTGGCAGAAATGGTGTATACTTGCCGCGCCATGCTGACCATCAAGAAACTCACCAAAGCACACGCCGGCCGCACTCTGTTCTTCGAGACCGAGCTGGTTGTCAACTGGGGCGAGCGCATTGCGCTGGTAGGACCCAACGGGGCGGGAAAATCCACCCTGTTCCGCATGATTCGCGGCGATGATACGCCGGATGAAGGTCAGATTGTCATGGATGATTACGCCGTGGTGGGCTACCTGCAGCAGGAAGCCGGCGACCCCACCGACCGCACGGTGCTGGAAATTGCCATGAGCACCACCCCGGAAATGGGCGATGCCATCCGCACGCTGCGCGAATGCGAAGCCAAGGGCGATAACTCCAGCGATGAGTACGCCGCCGCCATGGATACCTTTATTTCGCACGACGGCTACCAGATTGAACCCAAGGCCAAGAAGATTCTGAAGGGACTTGCTTTCAAGGACGAGGATTTCCACCGCCCTGCCCGCGAGATGAGCGGTGGCTGGGTGATGCGCGCCCACATGGCGCAGCTGCTGGTGGCCGAGCCGGATCTGCTCATGCTCGACGAGCCCACCAACCACCTGGACCTGATGAGTCTGCTGTGGTTCCAGCGCTATCTGATGAACTACCCGGGCGCCATCTTCATGATTTCGCACGACCGCGACTTCATGGATTCGCTGGTAGAAACCGTGTACGATATCGAAAACGGCGAACTGGTTCGCTACACCGGCAACTACACCCGCTTCCTGGAACTCAAGGAGCAGCGCTATGAGCTCGTGCTGGCCGCCTGGCGCAACCAGCAGCGAGAAATCGCCCACATCGAATCCTTCATCGAGCGCTTCCGCTCGGTGGCCTCCAAGGCCTCGCAGGTGCAGAGCCGCATCAAGCAGCTGGAAAAGATGCGCCGCATCGAAAACCCCCGCCAGAGCCGCCGCGTGTTCAAATTCATCTTCCCGCAGCCCCCGCGCAGCATGCAGAAGGTGCTGGAGCTGGAAAAAGTGGGGCAGAGCTACGGCGAGAAGCGCATTTACAAGAACCTCGACCTCCTCATCGAGCGTGGCGACCGCATCGTACTCGTGGGGCCGAACGGCGCAGGCAAATCCACCCTGCTCAAGATTCTGGCCGGGGTTATCCCCATCGACGAAGGCCAGCGCGTGCTCGGAACCACCACCCGCATCGGCTATTTCTCACAGATGCGCTCGGAGAACCTCACGCCCAACTTCACCGTGCTGGAGGAAATCATGAAAGCCGACCCCGAGCTGCGCGAGGAAGAAGCCCGCGCTGTGCTTGGTTCCTTCATGTTCCGCAAGCTCGACTGCGAAAAGCGCGTAGAGGTACTTTCTGGTGGTGAGAAATCGCGCCTGAGCCTGGTGAAGTTCCTGGTGAACCCGCCCAACCTCCTGCTCATGGACGAGCCGACCACCCACCTCGACCTCATGAGCGTGGAAGCCCTTTCCCAGGCACTCAAGCGGTACGAGGGCACGCTGGTATTCATCTCGCACGATGTACACTTCATCCGCTCCCTGGCAGAAAAGACGCTGCACATCAACCACGGCACCGTCACACCCTACGCCGGCGGCTATGATTACTATCTGGAGAAATCCGGGCTGATGGATAATCCGGATGCCATGGATCAATAAGTCCGAACGAAGTGAGGATATCGTTGCGGCATTGCCGCGATATCGTCTGCGCAGCAGATATCGTCCTGCCGTAACGGCAGGGTATCGTTACCTCTTGCTGCCGGGCTTCTATATTTCCCCAGTCATTGGGAAACGATATCCGGCTGCGCCGGACGGACCTGTTACCAGAAATCAGAAGGTCAACATCGTAAAGAGAGCCCGCATCAGATAATAAGCCGGCACCCCGATGGCCACCAGCACCAGAAGAAGCTGCAACATTTTCTTGCGCGTCCACCGGCTCTTCCCTGTCTTCGCTTCCCTGAGCACGTGCAACAAGGATGAAATATATGGCAGCATCAAGGTAAACAGAAAAGCCAGTATCAGGCCTACGTACACCATCGCCGGCATTTTTCCCGGCGTGAGCAAATCATAGGTAAGCACACCGAACAAAGCAAGAAGCACGAGGAATTTCAACACCAGCAACGCATATATCCCCGGATGCTGCCGAATCTGGATTTTATGATACTTATCCACATAAACCATACCATCCTTTCCCGGCAGAATGTGATTGCGGAAAAACAAGCTCGCAAGAAGCACCATGAGAAAGATAAAGAACGTTTCCAGCATGGTCTCATTGTAACAAGAATCCCCGATACATCAAGCTAAAACGGGCCTGATGCCGAAGCACCAGGCCCGCTGCTTCCTCACAGCAATCCTGCAGCGGCAGCAACGCCGATGATGGCACCGGCAATGAGCTTGGCCCAGGATTCCTTGATTCCCCAACCAGTCAGCAGACCAGTCAGCCAGTTGTGTTGTTCCTTATTCGTATTCATAGGGAATTTTTCATCACATACGCGCGCGGCGGGGTGTGAGCCGCAGCTGCACAGGGTAAACCATACCGTGGCTCAGCGCTTCGGCAAACATGCGGGCGGCATCTGCCGAGTGCGAGGAAGCATCGTGCACCGGGGTTTCGCGATACGTGCCGGATGCCCCGGCCGGTGCAGTGCGGTACATTTCCAGACAGCTGAGGCCGGAGGGTTCTTTTTCCCCGCGCGGGTTGACGCGCTGCTGCAGGGTATCGCGGTGGAACCAGCTGTGCGCCAGGATACCCCGCAGCGAATTGATGCCGCGCCAGATATCCGGCGTGCGCGGCACCACACGCACGGCGCAGATTCCCTCGCGCGCCAGACTTTCCACGTAGGACTGGCCGTGCGGGTCGCGGTGAGCGGCATCGTGCGGCAGGAAATGCGCGGCAATATGGCCGTAACTCAGCTCCCACTCGCGGATTTTACCGGCAAAATGCTCCAGCGGCAGCTGGTTGGCCGAGTAGTGGTTGAGCCAGTATACATTGCCGCCGTAATTCTGCACCAGCCAGATGGAGGTGTGGTCGCTGAGGCCTAAATCCCACGCGGTGTAGAGTGGTTCCTGCGGGTTATAGTCAAACGCGCAGCCGATGCGACCTTTCTCGCGCAGGCGGGCAATCTGTGCGCCGTAGATAGCGCCATCGTTGCCGGTGGCAAAGGCTTCATCCGGGGTGGAGGGGTATTCCTGCCGCATGGCAGCGCCCATGGTGCGCTCCATGCGGGCGTACCATAGCTTCTGCGCGTGGGTGAGCTGCACCCCGCACTCGCGCTCCAGCTTTTCAAAATAAGCGGCCTGGGCATCGGACCAACCGGCCTTGCCCTGCAAGGCATAGTCCGGGTTATCGAACCAGCTCATGAAGAAGAAGCGGAAATCCAGCGGCGAGAGTTCCTCCTTGGCGCAATTTTCCATGGCCTGCGAGGTCATTTCGTAATTCACGCCATAGCGGCCACCCTCGTGCGTGCTTTCCAGGATGATGGTTCCCTCTGCCGGCACGGTGTTGATGGCGCCGGTGCGGATTTCGCGGGCGCGCCAGGGAGCATGCACCGAAACATGCGCCAGCTCGCTCACATGCAGCAGTTGCAGGGTGCCACCGCGCAGGGTGGTACCCAGGCGGATATCGCTGCCATTGGCAAAGGCAAGCCGCCCGCGGGCATCTGCCGCGGGATGCCAGGCACCCTTTTTCACCATGCCGCTATGCTGCTTGATGAGGTAGCCCACGCAGGCGAGAGCCTGTTCCTCCTCCGTAGCGTGGGGCGGCAGGTAATCGAGGTGTTCCCAGGCAAAACGCACCTTTTCAAGCTTCTGCTCGGCATCCGGCAGGGTCTTATCGATGATACCAGCGTGGAAATTCGGCGTGAACAGGCAGTTATCCAGCATGAGCATGGCCACATAGGTGGAAATACCCAGCTGGCGCGCCTTGAGCACCACATTGCGATGCCACAGGTTGCGATGCAGGCGCAGCTGCGCCGCATTCGGCGTGAAGCGCTGCATTCGCCCGGATTTATTCTCAATCCAATACAGGTTATTCAGGCGCCAGAGCGGGTCACTCAGGCGGCTGCGGAACTGCGGGTCAATCGAGCTTAACATCGTTGAAATCATCATCGGGTTCATCCTTGGGGGCTTCCAATTCCTCCTCTGCATAGCGCTCCGGATACGGGGAAACCACGCGATTCAGCACAGCCTCTATCAGCTGGACATCCTGCGGACAATCTCTCAATTTGCCGCAGAATTCCACCAGATTCTGCACGTGGAGCTCGCGGTCGCGGCCATACTCCGCCAGCAGCATGCGGCGCGCCAGCTCGCAGGCGAGAGCTTCGCCGCGGGTCAGCTGCATCGGGTCGCGCGTCTGCAGGAAGTACGAAAGCCGGGCATCCTGGAATATCTGCATGAACAACTCCTCATTGCTGAAGCTGTGGTCCTCTTCCCGCCCCCAGATTTCCGCATTTCTGGTGCGGACATTGACCAACTGGTTCAGGTGTTCCTTAAGCTGGCGTCTGCGCCAGCGGCTGTTGGTCTGGTAGTCGTACATACGCTCCATATCGAAATCGTAGCGGCGCATCGGGGTAAGCGCCTGCAGCACCTCTTGATAACGATGCGCCAGGCGATTGGGCAACAGGGGAATACCATCGGCAGTCTGCACCACATAGGGTGAGCGCTGGTTCGGATTCGTTGCATCCGGCATACCCGGCATCAGGCGCACCTGTTGCTCCGGCATTTCCGGCGAACGGTATACCGTCACATGCTGCAGGCGCGAGGCATCCAGCTCACCGGGGCGAATTCCGCCAAGCTCCACCCCGCACACCACGAGCGGCGCCTCCGCGTGTCCGGCCTCTATCAGCTCAGCCACGCGGTCATAGTACTCCACAAACGAAGCCAGACCCGGCTCCGCGGCCCAGCGTTCATTCATTCTGCCGGGGCGCTTGCCATCCACCCCACCGTAGCGTTCCTGCTTCCACCAGATACCCTCGGGATTCACATAGGGCACCATCGTCACCGTGCGCCGCAGCTCGGAAAGCAGGCGCAGCGCCGGCATCACGCGGGCGTCCGATTGGCATTCGGCAGGCAGCTCAACCATTTTCTCCATGGTATACCCCTTCTGCACCGCATCCGGGCGCAGCGCACGCTTATTTCCTTTTTTGGTGTAATCCGCCTCCACGATTTCACTCGTCCTCAGCGGGTTCAGAACCATGCGGCTGACTTCATTGGCACTGCGGTTCGTCATGCCATAGGCACGCAGCTGCGGATACTGCCGGAGCACATCTGCCAGCTCCTGCATACATTCCTCTGGTGCCCGGGTGCCAAACACATCCGCCAGTTCCTGCACCACCAGGGCCCGGTCTGCCTCCGGCAGCAGGCTCCACCCCCGCACCGGGTCATCCAGCACATTCCAGAATGCCTGACCAGCAGACAGGAACGCGCGCTCGCCCCCCAGCGCAAAGCACCAGCCCTGCTCATAGCGGCGGGATTCTTCTGACTCGTAGGCTCCCCGCAGGTATTTTTCCAGCGGAATCGGATTGTCCTTGCCATAGCGTTTTCGCAGGCTACTCACCAGCGGAATGATATCCTTAACCTGCTCAGCCGCCAGGCGATTACTCTTCACCAGTCGCTCATGATGCGAGATGGAATTTTCCGGCACCGTATATTTGCTGAACGGCGTTGTCAGGAACCACTGCTTCACCGAATCCGGCAGCCGTGACTCCTGCAGGTGCGCCAGCATATACCACAAATTCAGGTCTGCCATATGCGCCGCCAGCTGGGAGCTCATCTTCACCGGATTTCCCGGACGAATGCGATCGGGGAACTCGCGAATCATCTCGCGGCGCTTGGGCCCGGACAGGTATTTGACAGGAATCTCCTTATCCCTGCCAATTTCGAGTATCCGCTCGCGTTCGGCCTTGCTTATCAGGCGTTCCTGCACCAGCAAATCCGCCACCTCCTCCGCCGGCACCCAGCCGGAGGTGAGCATGCGGTTCCAATACGCCCTGAAACTCAACTGAGCCAGAGAAAGCGGAGTAAGCGGGCGATTGAAATGCACCAGATACTGGTCGTCCTCACTATCCTTCAATTTGAGGTTATAATCGAGGCGCTGGCCACCAGCCTTTTTCCAGGTCTTGAACTCGCGCACAAAATCCAGCCCCACCTTGAACAAGGTGGAATCCCCCATCCACTGGGCAAAGAGCTCACGAGTGGCCGTGTTGCACAAATGGTCGTATCCCAGAAACGCCCGCTGGTTCATGGCAAACATGCGGCGGCGCAAATAGGATACCCTGTTGAGGTCATCCTTCACCATACCGCGCCGCATCTCCTGGAAAAGCTGGCCCTTTCGCATCGGCAGGAATGATAACTCCGCATTGCCCACCAGCGAGTTGAGCGCATGCCCCGGTGAATCAAACCACTGCGTGTAGCGGCCATCCGGGCGGCGAATGCGCCAGAGCTTGCCGCCATGCCCATCGGGAGTGTTTTCCAGGTCACACCCACTCAGCTCCGAATACCGCAGCATCACGTTCTTGTTCTGGAGGTAGCGCGAGCGGTTATCGCCCATATTGGGCGTAATCTCCGAAAGCGGCTTGGCGTCCCACACCTTCGGGTTCAGGCTCCCCACGAACTCACGCCGGAGCAGATGCGCATAAATATCCTCCGGAGCATAGCCCATGGTAAGCGCATCCTGGAAATCGCGCGTGTGGGGAATAATCTCCATGAGGGCTTCGGCACACGCCCTGACACCCACAATAATGCGATATGCCTCGCGCAGGGGCGCATCCTTCGCGTTCGCTGTGGAATTCATGCTCTTGCATGCCTTCTCGTAAACATTTTCCGAAAAGGCGCGGCTCGGGACATCGCGCATCCAACGTGGCGAATTGAGCGCATTCCGGCGGTGGCTGTAATACATCTCCGCCAGTTTATCGCTCAGCATCGTCAACGATTCCTCGCGCGGCATACCCTTAATCCAGCGGTCTATGGCGGCGCAGACTTCACTGGTAACGCGGGTGCGGCGCATCTCTGTACGCAGGCGGGCCTCGTGATCACTCTTGTAGGAGCGGCGCAGACTATCCAGCGATTCCGTATTCAGCAGAAAACGGTAGGACAGTTTCCGGGCTTCCAGCACATAGTCATTCATCATGGCGCGTATGGCTTCCTCCTGCATGGGGCTGTACACGCCATTCAGCTGCGCTTCCAGCGGAATATCTGCCGACTGATTCCTGACAACCTGCATCATATGCTTATCATACGCCACGCGCTGGGCACGGTCGCGCACCGCGCTGCCGTGGGCGCGCTGAAACCACTCATCATACAACAGCAGGTAAGGAATGCTGTTTTCCGCGTTCAGCGGCGCCTTCTTGCGTCCGGTGGCCCGCTCGACCAGTGTCGAGAAAGTCTCAGGGTCATTCACATCCCGCTCGACCAGTCTGGGATGCGCCAGGCCCTCCTGGTCCGGGCGTTTATTCAGGAACGAACGGGCAGCAGCATCCTCGCTGAAGCCCACATGATGCTCCGTATTCAGCAATTTCAACGAGCGAAGCAGCTTATCCAGCGCACCGGTACCACCCCAGCGGGAACTGGAGCAGAGCGCCTCGCGCAGCAAATCATTCTTGACGTGGATATCCGGTTCATCCAGAATGCGCTTCCGGGCAGCTTCATTCACCCCCCACTCTGCCAGCAACTCCCCGTTATCCAGCAGCTGTGCAGGCGAGCGGAAGTGATGCAGCGCCGCTCGACCAGCCGCAATGAGCACAAACGGCAGGTTCATGGCAGCCTCGCGCATGTTGGCCTCAATATCGGTAAAATTGTTGCCAAAGCTTTCCCAGTCGATGTTGGAAGCCACATTATCCACCCGGGCAGCCAGCTCCTGCATCCCCAGTTCAGCCAGCTGGGCCGCCTTGCCAGCCATCAGCAGCTTGGCATTCTCAGCAGTCAGCACCGACAGGCCCTTGAGCGCCGCCAGTGAATACCCCTTCACCCCGGAATGGGCGGATTTCAGGAAGCCATTGATAGTGCGGTTGAGCATCTGCGCGCCGATGCGGGTCATGCCCATGTAAATACCGGCCTGCAAGGCACCACCCAGAATACCGGCAGCGGTCTGCAACTCCTGGCGTCCCTCGGGAGCGCGGCTACGGGCCTCGGCCACCGCAGCACCGGTACCAGCCACCGTCAGCGTGGCAAAACCGGCACCGCCGGCAAATGCCAGCACCGTGCCCGGCACCGCCCCCGCTGCATCCACCAGCATCTGCTCTGCCAGGGATGCATCTTCCCCGAGGTCAAGGGGAAACAATTCACCCTGTGCCAGGCGGCGAAGCTCGTGCAACGCCTGCAGGCGTTTATCCGCCGCGGTGCTGATTTCGCGCATCTTCTCGCTGTCAAAGGTTTCGCCAGCCGCGCGCAGGAGGGCGGCCGATGCATGCCCTGCCCCCTGTAGCAGGGAATGGCGCAGCTCATCTGCCCCGCGGCGCATGCTGTGCACCACGGCCTCGCCCAGGTTATCCGGCTTTTCCTTGAGCTTCTGCGTGGAATCCAGCGACATCGCCACCGCATACACCCGGGCGCGCTCTGCCGGGCTCATATCGGCCAGGGTATCGACCGCCTGCCACAAATCGCCCCCCTTCATCACGAGGGGAACCGGGGTCAGTATTTCAGAATCCATGGACTTGATAAGCGACCACGCCTCGGAAACAGTTTCTGCCAGAGGCATACTGGCGGAGCGGGCCTCCGAGCCACGCTGGTAGGCCTCCTCATACAGGCTGCGCTCTGCTGCATCCTCCGGCACTTCTGCCGCCCTGCCCTCCAGTGCGGCCTTGTAGCTCTGCTCGTACAAATCGCGGGCTTTTTTCCGGAGCGGGGCTTCCTCATTCTGCACGGAAAGCGCCGTGTACACCTCGGCCTCATCATCGCGCACGCCCAGTTCGCGCGACATATCGCGGCGCAGCTCAGGCCAGGCAGAGCGCACCTGTTCGCGGCTCATGCCACGGTGGTCCACCACCCAGGAGCGGTTAATGCTGTTCATGAGGCGATAATCGCGCACCTCCGCAGGTTGCGATTCATCATCTGCCCCGGCCTTCTGGCGCACCTCCGCAGGCACGGCATCCAGGTTGCCCGTCAGCAGTTTATTCCAGTACGTTCCCTTCTCCATCTCGCGGCCAGCATTGACCACTCTCGGCATCGGGAGCGATTCGAGCGGAATAGGCTCCTTATATTCAACTTGTTCCTTTTCTATTGTTTGCATAATATCTTATTCAGCTTGATAACACACCCAGTTCTCGCTTTTCTCCTGCAGGCTGGCAAGCCACCTTTCATTTTCTGCCTCACTGCCACCAGCCAGGCGAAGCAGGGCTTCCTCCTGCAGGCGTCCCAGGCTCTGCAGCGCCTCCTTGTCACCCGGGCAACCGAAACGCCCCTCACAGTACATATTCCACAGCCTGCGGCTCACCCCGCTGCGCTGCTGCGGCGGCACCTGCGCACTGGTCTGCAGGCGCTGCATCAGAATGCGGCGCTGTTGCGCAGGAATCGGCGCAAGCGCAATCTGCACCATGATATCCTCATCATCATTCCCGCTGCGCTCATCAATGCGGCGCAGCCAATCGCACGCCTCCGCGGCAGACAGCTCGCGGCGCGGCTGCTGCAATGCCTGCGCCGCCTCCGGCTGCAATACCCCGGCGGAGATAGCACGCTCCACCTCGGCGGCATCGGGTTCCAGCCCCTGCTCCACCCCGGAGGCCAACTGCATGGCCAGCGCACCAAACACCGCCTTGCGAGCCTGCGATACCTCCGCCTCCAGACTCTTGCGCTCCGGCTCGCCCTGGGGTCTGGGTTCATGCTCGGCATCCCAGGCTTTCAATGCCTCATGCGGGTTCTGCTGCAAGCGGTTGAGCCACTGGGAATGCAGGCTGCGGCTCTGCACCTCCTGGAGCTGCTGCGGCATTTTATCCTCCGGCACAAAAACCTCGCGTCCCTGCTCCAGCCAGCGGCGGGCGCTCTCCACATCGCCGCGTTTCACGGCCGCATCCACCCGTTTCTGCCATTGCTGTCGCGAGCGGTGCAAGCGGTCCAGCTCCATGCGACGCCGCCCCTCCAGCGAGTAACGGCGGCCGTACACCTCGCTCATCCGGAGCGCGCGCTCCCGGGTATCGCCGCTGAATTGCTCCAGCATCTGCTGCACACGCGGCGTATAGGCCTGGTCCCAGCTGTAATCCCAGTCGCGCACGGGCTTATCCACCAGTTCGTCAGTGGTTTCCCGGCCGATTTCATCCAGCATATCGGCAATATCGGCCTCATCACCAGTTGACGTCACGCGCTGAATGGCATCTGCCAGTTCGACAACACCCGTGCCTGCCGCTGCCACGCCCTGCCCCAGCGCTCGCCCGGAGCGTCCCCAATCGTTTAATGCATTGAGCGGCAAATGCACCCCTTGCCGAGGATACGCCAGAAGCCCCCACTCTTTCATTCGTATAGCCATGCTCCGAAGCATGGCATGACTCCCCCCGGCGGGTCAATCATTCCCCGGGGGTCGGCACCGCGTTCCACTCTGAATCCGCTGCCCTACGACAGCAGATTCATTTCATCATCATACACAAATCTAATCGGTTGAGCTGTAGGAATTTCAAGCTGCTCCACCCCCGCTGGTGAAAGACCTCGCAAATGCATGACCAGCGACCGCAGGCTGTTACCATGCGCCACCACCAGCAATGCCCCGCTCGCATATAGCCGCGGCCGCAATTCGGACTCCCAGCAGGCGCGCACCCGCCGCAAGGTATCGCTCAGCGACTCGGTTACCGGCAATTGTCCGGCGGGTATCGCCGCATAGCGCGGGTCCTCTCCCTGAAGACGGGCCGCTTCCGCAGACATAGGCGGCGCGGGGCAATCAAACGCCCGGCGCCAGCGGCGCACCAGTTCCTCGCCCATCTCCTGCTCCACCTCGCGTTTATCGCGCCCCTGCAAGGCACCGTAATGTTTTTCGTTCAACCGCCAGTCCTTATGCAGCGGCACCCAGGCACAATCCAACGCCGCCAGCACAATGTTCGTCGTGTGGATGGCACGCATGAACAGAGAGGTACACGCCGCCCGGCAGACAAATCCGCTCTCCCTCAGTCGCCGCCCGGCCAGCTCAGATTCCCGCCGCCCGCGCACGGATAACGGCACATCCACCCACCCGGTAAAACGGTTCTCAGCATTCCATTGCGATTCTCCATGGCGCAGCAAAACAAGTTCCTTCATGCATGAAATGATGCCCCGGCATACTCCATGATTGCAAAACGGGCAGAATCTGTTATAATACAAGGCATCATGAACCGGATTCGACTCGTCTTCCTGCTTATCCTGCTTTCTGTACTTGGCTGCCTGGCACTCATGCTGCCGGGATGGTTCAAAGACCCGCGCCAACTCGTGCTAGGCGAATGGCAGGAAACCGGCAAGCTCGGTTATGTGGAGGTCACCGATGCTACCGCACGCTGGCGCGGCAGCCACGCCCAAAGAACCTTCCACTACTCCTGGGTGCAGACCGATTCCGAGCCCTACACCATCGAAATCTCCCGAAACCAGGATAAATGGCTCGTCGGCGTCTCCTTCGAGGATGACGACCTCGCAGAGGTCACCTTCTACATCATGGATAAACTCCCCCCCGAGGCCCAGGACTTCATCCGCCAGAGAAACCGGGCAAAAAAACGCCCGGATGACGAGCTGAAACTCCGTTTCCGCCGGGTAAAACCAGAAAAATGAGATAAATCCCACTACTCCCGCAGTTTATTCTTGAAAAATCATACCCTTTGCGCTATTAGTAGCACAGGGCATTTTTACTGCCTGTCACCTCAGTACTCTCACTTAAACAAACTGAAATTATGAACACCACATTTAAGATTCACGGTCTTTGCGCCGCTACTCACACCCCGATGAATGCCGATGGTTCCTGCAACCCGAATGCAGTTGACGCCCAGGCCAAGTTCCTTGCCAGCCAGGGTATCAAGTCCGTATTCATCACTGGCTCCACTGGTGAATCTGCGCACATGCAGCTCACCGAACGTAAGGAAAACATGGCAGCCTGGGGCGAAGCCGGCAAGAAATACGGTATCGATGTTGTAGTACACACCGGTGGCAACTGCGTGTACGACGGCCGCGAACTGGCAGCCTACGCCGCAAAGTGCGGTGCCACCGCCACCGCCAGCAATGCCCCCTGCTACTTCAAGCCCGGCAGCATTGACCTGCTGGTAGACAGCCTGGCCGTTGCCGCTTCCGGCGCTCCCGAGCTGCCCTTCTACTTCTACGACATTCCCGTACTCACCCACGTGGGCTTCAACCCCTGCAAGGTCATCGAAGCCTGCGCCAAGAAGATTCCCACCTTTGTAGGCGTGAAGTTCACCAACCCCGACCTCGCTCTGTACATGGACGCTCTCAACTACGAAGGCGGCAAGTACGACATTCCCTGGGGCGTGGACGAATGGTTCCTGGGCGCCTATGCCACTGGTGCCAAGGGCGGTGTAGGTTCCTCCTTCAACTATGCTCCCAAGCTGTATGATGACATCATGAAGGCCGTGGATGCAGGCGACCTCGCCGAAGCACGCCGCCTCCAGCAGCTCTCCGTCACCATGATCAACATCATTGCCGGCAAGGGCTACATGGGCTGCTGCAAATACCTCATGAGCGAATGGACCGGCGTTGACTTCGGCCCGGCCCGCCTCCCCATGGGCAAGCAGGATAAGGCCACTCTCGATGCTCTCAAGAGCGAGCTGAAAGCCATCGGTTTCTACGATTGGGCCATCTACAAGTAAAGCCTCACCCCAAGCCTCCTCATGGACACAAAAGCACTTGGCGAATTCTACAAAGACAAGCTGCTCAATGAGGTAGCACCGTTCTGGTTCCCCCGTTCCCTGGACAAGGTGAACGGGGGACTCTACCACTGCTACGCTGCTGATGGCACCTTGGTAGACACCGACAAGAACGTATGGGCTCAAGGCCGCATGGCCTGGATGCTCCTTACCTGCTACAACAGCATCGAAAAGAATCCGCTCTGGATGGAATGCGCAGAAAGCGCCCTCAAATTCCTGGAAGAAAAATGCGCTGACCACGAGCTCAACCGCATGTACTTCCACGTCACGGCAGAAGGCACGCCCATCCGCATGCGCCGCTACGCATACAGCGAATGCTTTGCCGCCATTGCCTGGGCAGCTCACTACGGCGCCACTGGCGACCCCCACAGCGCCGAACGCGCCCGCAACTGGTTCGGCGTCTTTGCCGATATCTTCTTCACCCCGGGCAAGATGAACCCCAAAGGCACCGGTAACCGTCCCGGCGAAAACCTGGGTTGCCGCATGATTATGCTCGTCACCGCGCAGGAAATGCGCCGTTACCTCGGCGAAGAAGGCGGCATCTACACCGCTTGGATTGACCGCTGCATCGATGACCTGCAGCGCCTTTTCCTGCACGAAGACATCCAGGCCGTTCTGGAAAATGTTGCCCCGGATGGCTCCGTCATCGACCATTTCGATGAACGCGTGCTCAACCCCGGCCACGATATCGAAGGCGGCTGGTTTGTGCTGGAGGAAGCCCGCTACCGCGGTGGCGACAAGAAGCTCATCGAAATCGGCTGCAAGATGATTGACTGGGCTCTCGCCCGCGGCTGGGACAAGAAATTCGGCGGCCTGCTCTACTACACCGATGTATACAACAAACCGGTGCAGGAATACTGGCACAACATGAAGTTCTGGTGGCCGCATGATGAAGCCCTCATCGGCACCTGTCTGGCCTATGTGATGACCGGTGATGAAAAATATGCCGAATGGCACCAGCGCATCCACGATTGGTCATTCGAGCACCTGCAGGACAAAGAACACGGCGAGTGGTTCGGCTACTGCAACCAGGACGGCTCCACCACCAACGGGCTCAAGGGCAGCATGTGGAAGAGCTTCTTCCACCACCCGCGCGCGCTCTGGTGCTGCGCTCACTATCTCGGCGCCATTTCTGCACCCTCCACCCACTCTTAAATTCACCAACATACTGAATCATGATTATCGGCATTCTCAACTCCGGCGGCGACTGCCCCGGTATCAATGCGGTGATTGAGGGCTACGTTTCCGCAGCCTACCGCCGTGGCTGGCGAGTCATTGGTTTCCACGACGGCTTCGAAGGCCTGCTGCCCGTGGCAGGCGGCCGCCGCTATGAAACGCTCACCCCCAGCAAGACCCACAAGATTCGCGCCTACGGCGGCACCATCCTCGGCACCACCAGCACCGGCAACTTCAAAGTGGTCACCAATAAGGTGGGCCGCCGCCAGGTGGACCGAGAGGTCATGACCAAGGCCAAGAAAACCATCAATGCACTCGGTCTTCAGGCTCTGGCTGTTATCGGCGGCAGCGGCTCAGCCCGCACGGCCAAGCTCCTCTCCGAGGAAGGCCTGCCTGTGATTTCCATTCCCAAGACCATCAATAACGACCTCTGCAGCGACTCCGACTACACCTTCGGGTTCCACAGCGCCGTCAGCGTGGTTACCGAATCCATCGACCGCATCCGCACCACCGCCAACGCCCACCAGCGCATGATGGTGATTGAGGTCATGGGCGATATGTCCGGCTGGATAGGCCTCTACGGCGGCATTGCCGCTGCGGCAGACGTGGTGCTTATCCCCGAAATCGAATACGACCTCGAAAAGGTGATTGAATGCATCAAGGCCCGCAAAGCTACCGGCCAGCGCGAAATCATCGTAGTGGTGGCAGAAGGCTCCCGCCTGAACGGCCAGCTGGTCACCGTGCACAACAAGGAGAACGGCGATGAACGCCTCGGCGGCATCGGCAACAAGCTCTCCCACATCCTGCAGGACCGCACCGGCATCGAAACCCGCTACTGCGTGCTGGGCCACACCCAGCGTGGTGGCTCTCCCTGCGCTTTCGACCGCATCCTTGGTGTGCGCTTCGGTGTAGAAGCCGTGAAGCTCATTGAGAAGAAGGACTTCGGCAAAACCGTGGTGCTCAATGGTCTCAACATCGACAATGTTCCCATTGAGGAAGCCGTGGCTCACCACCGCTTTGTGAATCCCGATAGCCAGATTATCAGCACCGCCCGCGACCTCGGCATCATCTTCGGCGATCGCAGCCCGGAGGAAATGCACGGTGATCGCAAGAAGGCCTGCACCACGGAGAAGAAAACCTCCCGCAAGTGCTGCAAAGCCAAGTCTGCAAAAAGCTGAATGAATAAGGTCCTCACATATCTGTGTGCGTTAGGAACCGTGGTCAGCAGCCTGCTCACCTCGTGCTCCCACCAGGAGATTATGACGCCGGAGAAAACCACCCCCAGCTATGTCGCGCTGGAGGTCAATTCCGGTCGCGTACTCTACTCATCCAACTCCAATCTCAAGCGCCCCATCGGCATGCTGGCCAACCTGGCCACCGCCGTGGTGGTCATGGACTGGGTGAAAGCATACCAGGTGGATATGAACCGCCTCATCACCGTGCCGGCTGGCGCAGTAGTCTGGCAGCGCACCAACCTGCTCCGCCTGCGCGCAGGCGACAGCATTTCCGTGCGCGATGCCCTGTATTCCGCCCTCATGTGGGATGACAGTGCCTGTGCCACCACCCTGGCCTATGCATGCGGCAGCAATCTGAACACCAGCAACCCCGAAGGCGCCTTCATCGCTCAGATGAACAACCTCGCCCGCAAGCTGGGCATGACCTCCACCGTGTTCAAGGGAACCAACGGTGCCGTCATCACCCAGTCCTCCGCGCGCGACATGGCGCTGCTCGGTGTCTACGCCATCAACGACACTGACCTGATGGCCATCACAGCCCAGACGGGTTGCATTGTCACCATTCACACTCCCTCCGGCACCCGCCGCCAGACCATCCGCAACAACAACAAACTGCTCAGCGGCTCCGGTCATGTGGATGGGCTCAAGGCGGGACAGTCCCGCAGTGCCGGCAGCTGCCTCATGGTGACAGCACGCCGCGCATCGGTCAAACGCATCAATCCCGCCACGGGCAAGGAAGCAACCTTTGGTCAGCGTCTGCTGGTAGTCATGCTCGGCATGCCCTCTTCCAACACACGCTACAAGGAAGCCGCCCGCTTCCTGCGCGATGGCTGGAACGCCTGGGACGCCTGGTTGCCCACTAACGATTACCTGGATAGAACAAAATTCATCTTACTCCCCGAATAAAAGCTTATGAACATAGGTATTCTCAACGCCGGCGGCGACTGCCCCGGTCTCAACGCCGTGATTGAAGGCGCCGTTGGCGCCGCCTCTGCCCGTGGGTGGACAGTCTATGGCTTCTACGATGGCTTTGAGGGTCTGCTCTCCACGCCCGAAAACGAGCGCTGGCGCATCCTGACCCCCGAAAACTGCCTCAACATCCGCTCCACCGGCGGCACCATTCTCGGCACGGTCAACAAGGGCAACTTCACCGTGAAAAGCGGTGTAGGTGGCCGCATGCAGATTGCCGAAGATGTGCTTGCTCGCAGCAAGGCCACCGTAGAACGACTCGGCCTCTCTGCCCTCATCGTGGTGGGTGGCGACGGCTCCCAGACCATTGGTCAGGAACTCCGCCAGATTGGCCTGCCCATCGTTGGTGTGCCCAAGACCATCGATAACGACCTGGGCGCCACCGACTACACCTTCGGCTTCTGGACCGCCGTTTCCGTGGTCAGCAAGCAGCTCGACCGCCTGCGCACCACGGCCTACTCCCACCAGCGTATCATGGTGGTGGAGGCCATGGGTCGCCACGCCGGCTGGATTGCCCTCTACGGCGGTATCTCCGGCGGTGCAGATGTGATTCTCATCCCCGAGATTCCGTTCACGCTGGAGGACGTCGTGCGCAAGGTAGAGCTCACCAAGGCACTCGGCCAGCGCGAAATCATCATCGTAGTAAGCGAAGGTGCCACCATCGGCGGCAAGCTCCTCACGCTCGATGAAGAAACCAAGGGCGAGGTACGCCTCGGCGGTATTGCCGCGTTCCTCTCCACCAAGCTGGAAACCCTCACCGGTATCGAAACCCGCTACTGCGTGCTGGGCCACACCCAGCGCGGCGGCTCCCCCATTCCCTTCGACCGCGTGCTCGGCGTTCGCTGCGGCGCCAAGGCCATCGACCTCATCGAGGACGGCAAGTTCGGCGAAACCGTTGCCCTGCACCGCACCGATATGGTCTCCATGCCCATCGAGGAAGCCGTGCGCACCCTGCACCTGGTGGACAGCAAGAGCCAGCTCATCGAGGCCGCCCGCGAAATCGGCATTTCCTTCGGCGATGCCGAAGATACCCAGCTCAATTAAGCCCCCCCGGCCAATCCTGTTTCCAACCGCCGCAGCACCACCTGCGGCGGTTGTTTTTTTTTGTGATAATTCTTGCATTTCAAACGTGGAGCGCCTATAATGCACCTCCCCAATCTTATGAAAACATATACCGATATTCACACCGGGCTTACCACTAACCAGGTAAAGGAAAGCCGCCAGCAGCATGGCAGCAACGAAATGACCCCGCCCAGCCGCGACCCATGGTGGGTGGAACTTGCCCGCAAATTTGCCGACCCGCTCATCGTCATCCTTCTGGCCGCAGCCGTCATCTCCTTCATCCCCGTACTCCTTTCCCCCGGCGAGCACAGCCCCATTGAAAGCATCGGCATTCTCTGCGCCGTGCTGCTTGCCACCACGGTGGGCTTCGTGAACGAATACCGCGCCAACAAGGAATTCGACATCCTCAACAAAGTGAACGATGTCACCCCCGTGCGCGTGCTGCGCGACGGCAAGCACACCATGGTGCCCAAGAATGAGCTCGTGGTGGGCGATATTGTCACCCTCGAAACCGGCGTGGAAGTACCCGCCGATGGCGTGGTGCTCGAATCCTCCTCCCTGCGCATCAACCAATCCTCCCTCACCGGCGAATCCGAACCCGTGCTCAAGCAACCCGGCGAGGGCGAGGAAACACTCCCCGGCGCCTACCCGCGCAACGTGGTGCTGCGCAGCACCCTCGTAACCGATGGCCACGGTGTCATCTGCGTCACCAAAGTGGGCGACCACACCGAAATCGGCAAGGTTGCCGAAGCCGCCACCAAGGAAACCGGCGCTAAATCACCGCTCAACCTGCAGCTGGAGGGGCTCTCCCAGGCCATCAACGTGCTGGGCACCTCCATTGCCATGCTCCTCTTCATCTCCCTCGTGGCGCACGATGCCCTGCTGGGCAAATTCGTGCTCACCACCAGCCAGTGGTACTTCTTTGCCGCCCTCATCGCCGGCATTGCCGCCGCCACCCTCAAAATCTGGTACCCCGTGCTGCGGGACCTGCTCGGCTACATGAAGGTGCGCATCCCCTCCCCCGCCTGGGTGAAGCAAAGCGGCTTCGGTGCCTGGGGCAAGTGCCTCATCACCGGCGGTCTCATCTTCGGCATCGCCCTGGGTGGTCTCATCTACAGCGGAATTCTGCCCGCAGAACCGGCCAGCTGGATGCCCCAGGCCGCTGCGGATAAAATCCTCACCTACTTCATGATTGCCATCACGCTCATCGTGGTTTCCGTGCCCGAGGGCCTGCCCATGAGCGTGACCCTCAGCCTGGCCTACAGCATGCGCAAAATGGCTAAGCAGAACAACCTCGTGCGCGAGATGGACGCCTGCGAAACCATCGGCGCCGCCACCGTCGTCTGCTCCGACAAGACCGGCACCCTCACCATGAACCTCATGACCGTGCGCGAAGCCAACTTCCCCGGCGTGAACGAACAGGGAGCCGCCGCCCCCATCTTCCCCCTGCTCACCGAAGCCGTGGCTGCCAACTCCACCGCCGACCTCGATGAGCAAGGCAAGGTGCTCGGCAACGTGACCGAAGGCGCCATGCTCATGTACCTCAACGATAAGGGCGTCTCCTATGCCGCCGCCCGCAGCAAGTTTGAGGTCATCTCCCAGCTCCCCTTCCACACCCAGAACAAATTCATGGCCACCTGCGGTAAATCCGCCGTGCTGGGCAAAGAAGTCATCTTCCTGAAAGGCGCCCCCGAAGTCGTGCTCTCCAAGTGCACCGCCGCCTATGCCGGCGAGCTTACCGAAGCCGCCCGCGAGGAAGTACTCACCATCATCCGCACCGCCCAGCGCAAAGCCATGCGCGTGCTCGGCCTCGCCTACAAGGAAGGTCGCGCCGATTCCGCCGAGGGCGTCAAGGAAGCCTGCACCGGCCTCACCTGGCTGGGCTGCTTCGTCATCCAGGACCCCGTGCGCCCGGATGTACCCGCCGCCGTGGCCTCCTGCCACAAAGCCGGCGTAGGCATCAAGATTGTAACCGGCGATAACTTTGAAACAGCCTGTCAGATTGGCCGCGAAATCGGCCTGCTGCCGGAAGGCGAGCTGCCCCAGGGCGCCGTCCTCACCGGCGACCAGTTCGGCCAGCTCACCGAGCAGCAACTCCTGGATGGCGTGAACGATCTCCGCGTACTCTCCCGCGCCAAACCCATGGACAAGCTGCGCCTCGTCAATGCCCTCCAGGAAAAAGGCCACGTTGTAGCCGTCACCGGCGATGGGACGAACGACGCCCCCGCCCTCAACCACGCCGATGTGGGTCTCTCCATGGGCATCACCGGCACCTCTGTGGCCAAGGAAGCCTCCGATATCATCCTGCTGGATGACTCCTTCGCCTCCATCATCCGCGCCATCAAGTGGGGACGCTCCCTCTACCGCAACATTCAGAAATTCATCGTCTTCCAGCTCACCGTGAACGTAGCGGCCTGCGGTATCGCCGCCCTGGGACCCTTCATCGGCTGCGAGCTGCCCCTCACCGTCACCCAGATGCTCTGGGTAAACCTCATCATGGACACCTTCGCCGCCCTGGCCCTCGCCTCCGAGCCGCCCAGCGACGACGTCATGGAACAGAAGCCCCGCAACAAGTTTGCCTTCATCATCACCCCCACCATGTGGCGCTGGATTCTCTGCCTCGGCATTGGCTTCATCTTCGCCCTGGTGAGCTACGTGAAGTGCATGCCCTCGCAGGAAGTTGAGCCGGAAGCCTTCCGCCACTCCGTCACCCTGCTCTTCACCGGCTTCGTGATGCTGCAATTCTGGAACCTGTTCAACGCCCGCGTCTACGGCACCAACAACAGCTTCGTGAACGGCATCCTAGCCAACCGCAGCTTCCTCTTCATCCTCGCCGTCATCCTCTTCGGCCAGGTACTGGCCACGCAGTTCGGTGGTGATATCTTCCGCACCGTGCCCCTCACGCTCTGCGAATGGCTCACCATCGCCGCCGTCACCTGCCCGGTTCTCATCATCGGCGAAATCGTGCGCGCCATCGGCCGCGCCCGCACCAGATAACCCCCATCTCACACCGCCGCCATCCTCCTGAGGTTGGCGGCGGTGTTCGTTTCTGAACAAACCTCCCGCTGCCCTCCCCGCCACACATGAACAACCGCCTCTCCTGGGCAGAGCATCTTGCCCTGAAAATCGAACGCAAACTACCCCTCGGCCGAACCGGCTGGATGGTGGTGTATTGCATCGCACTGCTGGCGCTACTCCCCGCCATAGTGAATCTCGGGCTGGGCACCAGCATCGTGCTCTGCGGCTACGCCACCGATGGCTTCTATGCCTCGAAGCCCTTTTCCGCAGAAACCACCCTGCTCATCAACCTCCTCTGCACACTGCTGGGCTGGTTCTTCTGCAGCTGGGGCATCCTGCTCTGCCGCTGCATCCGCAGCCACTGGAGCTGCGCTGAATACAAGGCCCCCTGCCCGCTGTGGTTCTCCGGCTGCGTGCTGCTCGCCCAGCTGACACTTCTGGGGCTAGCACTCTGTCTCCTTACCGCAGGCGGTCTCTACTGGTCACTCCTGCCGCTGATTCTCATCGCGCTGCTCGCCTGCCTCCGCCGCCGCATCAGTCACTCCTCATGAACCCCGATTCTGATCTCATCGGCCTCCATTTCATTCTGGCAGGAGCTGGCATCCTCCTTACCCTCCTGGGGCTTTTCCTGGTCATAGCCAACTGGTACTCCATCACCGAGTGGGTACTCACCATCCGCAGGAATCCACGCTACAACCGGGGCGATGCCTCCATCCCCCTGCTTGGCGGACTCATCCTCTGCGTGGGAATCCTCTTCCTCCACGCAGGATTCGGCCCCTCCATTCCCCTGTGGAGCGCCGCTCTCGGACTCATCATTGACTACGGTTGCCTGCCCGGAATGATACTCTCCCCCCTGCTCTACCGATGGTCAGAGCAAAGGAAAAATGCCGCAAAACGAACCAAAAAGTTCGCACCTCCCCGCAAAAAGAACGCCCCCGCCCCGGTTTCCCGGAGCAGGGCGCGGATTCTAACACCTTTGGAACGCAACAAACAGAATCCAGATTAGCTGCTCAGCCAACACGGGATTGGCGACACACAGAGTATACCACGGACCAACGAAACAGCACAAATCAACAGTGCGACGCCCTGCGCCTCCCCCATTCCCAAGCTTCGCCGCATCCGGAAAAATCAAAAAGCTCAGTTTCTTGCGAAACTGAGCTTTTTTAGAGTTGCGGGAGCAGGATTTGAACCTGCGGCCTTCAGGTTATGAGCCTGACGAGCTACCTGGCTGCTCCATCCCGCGATTTTATCAGGTCACCCTTGGTGGGTGCGGCAGGAATATACCACCGGATTCCCGATGCGTCAAGTCCTTTTTTAATTTTTTTACAGAAAAGCATCAATTTTGCCCCTGGAGCTTCCCATGCTGGCTGAGAATATCCACAGCGGTCTGGTTACCCGCCTCGGCCGCATTCATGAGCCAGCCCATCATCAGTTCCTCATTTTTGGGCACCCCCTTGCCCGTGGCATAGCAGGTGCTGAGCATGAGACAAGCCTCGCCATCGCCCTGCATAGCGGCATAGCGCAGGTAGCGAATGCCCTCTGCCACGCTGGCATTCTTCGCCGTGCCATTCAAATGCATGCGAGCCAGAATCAACTGCGCCGGCACAGAATCATCATCGGCCATGCGCTCCAGCCACTTGAGAGCCCCCGGCAGATTCCCAGCGCGAGACTCCATCTGCACCAGCGTGTGGCAGGCATCATCATTTCCGGCATCTACAGCGGCGGCGTACCACCTGCGAGCCTTGGGCAGCGAGCGTTTCACACCGAGTCCGCGCTCGTAGCACAATCCCATGGCGGCCATCGCCCGGGGTTCACGGCTTTGCGCAGCCTTGGAAAACCAGCGGAAAGCGTGTTTGTAGGAACGCATCACCCCTTTCTGGCCCGTGAGGAACCGGCGGCCATACTCATACTGGGCCACCGGGTCACCCGCCACCGCGGCGCGCCGCAGCTTGAAGATGCCGTGGCAGCTGGTGAGCGCCAGTGCGGCGCAGATGATGACCCAGAGGCGTTTCATCGGAAATAATTCTGTTGTTTAGCGCTAATCGGCATTTCCAGGCGTTCCATGACCGCCAGCATATCCTCCCACAGCGCACGGCGGGCAGAAAGCGCCTCATTGCGCAGCAGGTAGCTGGGGTGGTAGGTCACACGCACCGGCACCCCCTGGCATTCCAGCCATTGGCCGCGCAGCGCATTCACCCCCTGCTGGGTGCCCAGCAGGCCCTTGGCCGAGCTGCCGCCCAGACACACAATGCAGGCGGGCTGAATCGCGCGAATTTCCGCCATGATAAGCGGGGAACACGCTGCCAGTTCCTCCGGGCTGGGCGGACGGTTCGCAGTGCCCTGGTTTTCCCCCATCGAAGGGCGGAATTTGCACACATTGGAAATGTAGACCTCCTCGCGCGGCAAGCCCATGGCCCCCAGAATACGCGTGAGCAGCTGCCCCGCAGGCCCCACAAAAGGCTCGCCCTGCCGCTCTTCCTCATATCCTGGTGCCTCCCCCACCAGCATGAGCCGGGCGCGAGGATTCCCCACGGCAAACACCATGGTCTCGCGCAGCGTACCCAGCCGCCGCGCAGGCTTCCAATCTGCCGCCTTGCGCCGCAGCAACTCAAGCTTTTCCTCCACGCTCATCTCAGGTGCCGCGGGGGCCTCCGCTGGAGCAGGCGCCACCGCCCCGCGCTTCGCCGCCAGCATCCACTCGCGTAAAATGCCGCGGGCCTCATCATCCACCGCCAGACGCTGCTGCCCCCCCTCCACCATGTGGGTGAGGGATTCCACCGCAAGTTGCTTGAGCGTAGGCATGATGACATTCTAGCACATACGCAAGGGATGGCAAGAAATTTTGGATGTAGAATGTTGAAAGTAGAATGTATTCATTTCCCTGCGCAGCGCGCAGCAAGTCTTGCGCACATTCCACCCTTGCTGCCCCGGCCTTTAAGCCGGGCGAACCGTAAGCAGTGCTGAATGCTCCTCGCCCGCAGGCGTCAGCCTGCCGAGCTCCATACATTCTACATCCTACTTTCTACATCCTCCCTTCAGCTTGGACGCATTGTCCGCTTGACGCAGAATTTCCCATCTGCTAGAATTTTGCCCAGTGAGCAATCAACCACCAGCCGAAGAAAACCCGCGCTTCCTGCAGGACCAGATTATTACCTACCTGGGTAATAAACGGCGGCTGCTGGATTTCATCGGCAAGGCCGTGGTCCATGTGCGCCAGCAACTGGGGGGCAGAAAACTGCGGTGTTTCGATGCCTTTTCCGGCTCCGGCATTGTGAGCCGCTACCTGAAACAGCACGCCGGGCTACTCTACACCAACGACCTGGAGGATTACGCGCGCGTGCTCAACACCTGCTACCTGGCCAATACCGACACCGTGCAGGCCGCCGCCCTGCCGGAGCACCACGCCACCCTGCTGCAGCAAATTGAGCAAACCCTGGCTCCCGGCCTGCTGGCGGCGCACTATGCTCCGCAGGATGACGCCCACATCTGCCCCGGCGAGCGCGTGTTCTACACCCGCCGCAACGCCATCTACCTGGACACCGCCCGGCGCTGCATCGGCGAGCTGCCCCAGGAAATCCAGCCCTTCTTCCTGGCACCGCTGCTCTGCGAAGCCTCGGTGCATACCAACACCGCCGGCATCTTCAAAGGCTTCTACAAAGACAAAAGCGGCATTGGCAAATTCGGCGGGCGGGGAGCAAACGCCCTGCAACGCATCATGGCGCCCATAGCGCTGCCACTGCCCCTCTTTTCGCGCTTCGACTGCGAGCACCACGTGCTGCAAAGCGATGCCACCGCTGCCGCCGCCTCCCTGCCAGAGCTCGATTTTGCCTACCTCGACCCGCCCTACAACCAGCACCCCTACGGCTCCAACTATTTCATGCTGAACCTGCTGCTGAACTACACCGAACCGCAGCACGCCTCGCGGGTATCGGGCATACCGGCAGACTGGAACCGCTCTGCCTACAACAAACGCACCCTGGTGCACCAGGCGCTGGATTCCCTGCTCGCCGCCCTGCCCGCGCGCTTCATCCTCATCTCATACAACTCAGAAGGCTTCATCACCCCCGGAGAAATGCAGCAACTCCTCCGCAAACACGGCAAATTCCAGGTCATGGAAACCGATTACGCCACCTTCCGCGGCTGCCGCAACCTGCGCACCCGCGCACTTTCCGTCAAAGAATATCTTTTCCTGCTCGAAAAGTGACGCAGAACAAGCTTGACGAAATACATCCGGCGGGTATCATTGGACTGTGAATTATCTCTCAACCCTCTCCCGCGTGTGTGCCTGCGGGCTGCTCGTTACGCTGAGCAGCTGCTACCCGCAGGCCTCGAACCCGGACCAGCTGCGCCTGGCCCACGAGCAGAACGCCGCCATGCGCCAGGAAATTGTGCGCATGCAGCAGCTCATCAACCAGGCTGGCGACCTCAATGAAGACCTGACCGAAGCCGTGCGCGCCAAAGAACAGGAACTGACCGCCGCCCTCAATGAGCTCAAGGAGGCCAAACGCCAGAAAACCGAAGCCAGACTCCGCGTCATTGAACTGCAGGACCGCCTCGATGCCTTCCGCACCAATTTCCGCATGCTCCAGAACGAAACCATCAAGCTGCACAAACGCTCATGAGCACAACGCCCGAACCCACCGAAAACAAGGAAATGGAGCCTGAAACCACCCCGGTCGTGGAAACCACCCCGGCCCCCGAGCCGCAGGCAGAACCCGCAGCACCCCGGAAAAAAACCGGCAAGGGCGGCATCATCATGGACTGCCTCCTGGTGCTGGTACTGGTAGGCGCGCTGGGCGCTGGCGCATGGTTCATCAAGCAGGAGCTGGATAAATACAACGTCCCCTCCCCCATGGAGGTAGCCCAGAACGAATACCTGGCACTCTGCAAGCAGCACGAAGAACTCCAGGCCGCTGCCTACAAGGCAGATGAACTCATCCGCATGCGCAGCCGCATCGCCGGGCTCGAAGGCCAGATTATCGACACCAGACGCCAGATTGCCGATATCCGCAACTCCGTGAAAGAAGAGGCAGCCCGGGCGCGCTCCCTCCAGCGCGAAATCCGCCAGGAGGACAAAACCTCCCGCGCCGTGGCCCGCAGCCTCATGATCGGCCTGCCCATCGGCAATGCCGCCACCTCCAACGGCCGCGCCTACCCGGATGCCGTCATCCACCGCCTGAAAGCTGGCAGCATCACCCTGCGCCACCCCGCCGGTCAGGCAACCTTCCCGCTGGCCAACCTGGTCAAGGACAACCTCCCCGACATCGTGCGCTATGCGCTCGGCATCGACGACATGGTGGACATGAGCGATTTTGACAAAGCCCCCAAGCGCCGCAAGGGTGGCAAACTCATTGCCCCGCGCACAGCCCCGGTTCAAAGCTCCACCCCGGCAGACTACGAACCCGCACAGACCGCCCCGGTCGTCAACACCCAGGCCCCCGATGCCAGCAGCGCCACCCCGGCAGGCGGGCTGATGCCGGAAAGCAGCAACGATACCTCCTGGCA
>JAZOTC010000020.1:0-18931 GCA_045657445.1 Akkermansia sp.
TGCCATAAATCGCGCCGCCGTAGGCGTAGCGGCCGGAAGCCGTGTTCCCGCTGAACGTCACGCTTCCGTTCCCGCTCAGCTCTATCGTGCTATTGCCAGCCCCATAAATCGCGCCGCCTTCGTAGGAAGCCGTGTTCCCGCTGAACGTAACGCTCCCGTTGTTGCTCAGCTCTATCGTGCTGCTACTACCCCCATAAATCGCGCCGCCGTAGGCGTCGTAGGAGGGGGAGGAGGAAGCCGTGTTCCCTCTGAACGTCACGCTTCCGTTATTGCTCAGCTCTATCGTGCTGTCACTACCCCCATAAATCGCGCCGCCCCGGGCGTAGGAGGAGGAGGAGAAAGTTATGTTCTCAAAAGAGACTCCTTTATAGTACCGGTAGCTAGCTCCATTTGTCCGACGAGAGGTGATTGTCAAGGCATTTTTCACGGTTTGGTTATGTCGCACCAACCGCAGTAAGCCATCAGAGGTGAGCTGTAGGGTAGAATTAGCCCAGAATCCGGTGCCTGGTTGAGCGGTATCGAAATACTTGGAGATGTTATTATTCGATGAATTCAGCGTCAGTTCATTGCCGTCTTTATCCGACAGACCGGAAACACCCGTCAACAAGGTATAGTATCTTCCATCTCCCTCACCGCAATTCGAGAGGAGCAGCTTGGTAGCCCCCTCCAGCTGAAGCGTACCGTTCTCCAAATCTATAATGCAATCGGCGATGCCATAATCTATGGTCAGGGAATCCTCACTGCCCAGTGTGAGGTCGGCAGCGGCGGCACCATCCCGGCTCATTGAATAGGCGAAGGCAACTGAAAAACAGGCTAAGAGAGCATTACGAAGTAAAACAGGAATGTGAAGTTTCATAAGGAATGCGAATTTGTTGAAAATGACAGTTTTTTCGAGTTTCAGAAAGATATACCAAACAACAAAGACGCCCCCCATCTTCTCAGATAGCAGGGTATTCATCAATCTGAAAACCCTTCAGCGGGGGCGCCTCAAACTATGCCTTATAAAAGGAGGTTATTACATCTTATGTTCTTCAAGAGCAATAATGATATCTTCCAATTCTGCGATATATTTCTCATCATTTGATGAGGCTTGCGTCTGATCACATCGATTCATCAACAAGAAGCAATCGCCTTTCAGTGTTTCATCCTTCGTTTTATTTTCCTTAACGTCTTTGTAGCGTTTACGGATTTCCTGCATTTCTACTTCACTAATTTGAGCCATGCGCGTATGATACGCTTTTGGAATTCGTAGGAAATACAACTCAACTGTCGAAAAATCAATCATGAATTGCGCACATTTTGCCACAAATGGGTCATCCATGCACTTTTTGTGTCACCGGGGACGGGCATGAAGAAAACAGCATGCTCAATTATTTACAAAAAACAGTTATTCTGCTTGACTTACGAATTCCAAATTCGCAACGAACTTATGAATACAGTAGCACAGACAAACGAAGAAACAGCAGCCTTGGCATTACTGAAAAGCACGAAATTATCCCTGTTGGAAGCGGCGCAGGTGGCGTGTGCGGCGGTCAGGGCGGGGAGAGGGAGAGTGAAGCGGGCTCTGCGGTGTATTGCGGCGGGGGAGGAGGAGCTGAAACGGCAGGAACACACGGTGACCTTTGAAAAGGCGGTGGAGGCAGCGCTGGAGGCGCGGAAAGACAGGCGGGCACGGACGCTCTGCGATTTTCGCTATGTGACGCGGCGCTTCATGAAGCGCTGCCCCGGGCTGGCGCGGCGGCGGGTGCGCAGCATCACCCCGCAGGAGTGTGCGGCGTATATAGAAAGCGCCTTTGAGACACCCCGCCAGCGGCAGAAGGCGCGGCTGACGCTCAGCGGGGTGTTTTCCACGGCGATGAAGCGCGGTTGGTGCAGCGAGAACCCGGTGGCGCGAGTGGAAGCACCGCGCGTGGTGGAAAAGACGGTACCAATTCTGACACCGGAGGAAGCGGAGCAGCTGGTGCAGGCAGCGCGAGAGTACAAGGGCGGCATTTGCCTGCCCGCGGTGGGGCTGATGCTCTATGCGGGGATTCGCCCGCACGAGGTGGCACGGCTGCGCTGGGGGGATGTGGATTTGCCGGGCAAACGCGTGCTGATAGCGCCGCAACACAGCAAGACAGGCGGCGCGCGCCCCGTGACGCTGCTCCGCCCGGCGCTGCGGCTGCTGAGCCGCCCTCCGCACCGCCGCCCTGCCCCACAGCGCATCTGCCCGCCGCAATGGCTGCGCCACTGGCGCGAGGTGCGTCAGCGAGCCGGCTGGAACCGCCTGACACGCCCCTGGCGGCAGGATGTATGCCGCCACAGCTTCGCCAGCTACCACGCCGCCAAATACCGCAACCTGCACGAGCTGCAGCTCCAGATGGGGCACCGGGACTCCACCCTGCTGCGCACCCGCTACCTGGTTGTTCCCGCCGCGCGCACCGCCAAACGATTTTGGGGGTAGTCACCATCTCGTAGCGCGGGACTTAAGTCCCGCCCTTCAAGACGACGGCTGTAAGGGCGGCTGGCCAAATCTCGCTGACTCTCCACCGTGTTCAAATGCTCCACCCCGGAAACAGAAGAAGCTCCTGGACCTTTCGGTTCAGGAGCTTCGTTTGAGCCCCTGCCTCGGCGTAGCCACGCAGGGGCGTAGACGGGTGGCGGCTATCTACTCCCGGAGGTTCGGAACGAACCGGAGGCCTCGGGGTAGCTGCGCAGCTGCGTAGACGGGTCGCGGGAACGGGGTTGCCTTGACGCTCCGGGAGGGTATGCCACGTAGGTGGATTGCGGTTTTTAAAGCTCGCTCGCGCTCGCGGTGAAGAACGCCCGGCACGGGCAATATCGTCCGGCGCAGCCGGATATCGTCCATGCCGAAGGCATGGATATCGTTCCCAATGGAGCAAGGAATATGAGATATCCAACCAATGGGAAAAAGTTCGCCCAGGGTTACCACGGAAACGAAATCCGGCATGAGCCGGACGAAATCCCCGCAAAGCGTGGACGATATCGCAGCGTACCGCTGCGACGATATCTGCTGCCGGTGCAGCAGACGGTGGAGAAAGAGAGAATTTCTGCTTCGCAGAGATAAGTTCCCGGCGCTGCCGGGAGATAATTTCGCTGCTGGGGCAGTGAGATAATTTCGCCTGCGGCGAGATTTAAGATGAAACCCGCAAATCCGAAAGGATTGCGGGTTTCACTTTGTTTTGTGTTTGAGGTATTTATTCCTTCTCCTGTGCTTCGAGCATGGCGTAGGCGGAGACTTCATCGGCATCGGGGCCGTGGTGACCACCGGTGATCTTCGAGCGGAAGAGTTTCATGATGAAGACGAAGGAGCAGGGGATGAAGAAGACGCCGAGTGCGGTGGCGATGCTCATGCCGATGACCACCACAACGCCGATGGAGTTGCGGGCGAGGGCACCGGAGCCTTCTGCGGTGACCAGGGGTACGCAGCCAAGGATGAAGGCAAAGGAGGTCATGAGAATGGGGCGCAGACGCATGCGGGCGGCTGTGACGGCGGCTTCGATGAGTTCCTGGCCGCGTTCCATTTGCAGTACGGCGAATTCTACGATGAGGATGGCGTTCTTGGCGGCCAGACCAACGAGCATGACGAGACCAATCTGGGCGTACATGTTGAGGTCAAGCTTGGTCCAGAGCAGGCCCAGGAAGGCACCCAGCACTGCGATGGGCACGGTCATGAAGATGGCGATGGGAAGGGTCCATTTTTCATAGAGTGCGGCCATGATGAGGAAGGCGAACACGGCTGAGAGGCCAAAGATGGCACCAAGGCCGAGGCCATCCTGAACTTTCTTTTCCTGGTAACTCATGTCAACGTATTCCATGGCGAATTTGGTGGTGTCCATGGTTTGGTTGAATACTTCTTCAATGACGGCCATGGCTTGGGCGGTGGAGTAGCCTTCTGCCGGGGATACGGAGATTTTGGCGGCGTTGTAGTTGTTGTTGCGCCAGACGAATTCGGTATCGGCTATATCTTTGATGGTGACGAGGGTGCTGAGGGGCACGGAGTCACCCTTGGCGTTGCTGACATAGAAGTTGGCAATCTGCTCAGTATTGGCGCGGCTGACGCCGGCTGCCTGCATGTATACCTGCCATTGCTGACCGAACTGGGTGTAGTAGTTCACGAAGCTGGAGCCGTTGAAGCATTGCAGGAGTTGGTTGGCCGCGGCATAGTTGACGCCCTGGGCCAGACATTTCTCCTTGTCGATGGCGATGCTCTTCTGGGGTACCTGCGGCAGCATCATGTCGGAGGCCTTTGCAATGGCCTTGTGCTTCATGAGGGCTGCTTCAAAGCGCTTGGCTTGTTCATACAGGGGGCCTACGCCCTGGCCATCGAGGTCTTCGAGGGCTACGGCAATATCGTTGCCCACGCCTACACCGGGAATGGCGGGCGGGCTTACGAGGAAGCTCATGCCATCTACGCCGCACATGGCGAGTTTGGCCTGCACGCGTTTCTGCACGTCATCGGCAGTGGGGATTTCGCCATTTTCCATGACGGGGCGCTCTGCATAGGGCTTGAGGCAGGCGAAGAAGGAGAGGGCGTTGGTGGTTTGCACGCCGATGACGAGGTTCATGCCGATGATGGATACGGCGAAATCGGTGGTGGGTTCTTCCAGGAGTACTTTTTCAACGGGTACGACCTGCTCGGTGAGGCGCTGGAGGGAGACACCGGGTTTCATGATGACGCCGCCGATGAGGAAGCCCTGGTCTTCTGCCGGCAGGAAACCGCCGGGTACGCGCTGCGAAACCGGAATGATGCAGGCGGTGATGCCGGCCAGCAGTGCCATGGAGATGGTGAGGTGCTTGCAGAGCCAGTGGCAGACAATCGAGAATTTGTCAGCCACGGCGTCATAGCAGCGGTTGAAGAGGCTGTAGAGCGGGGTAAGCAGGGAACGGTGCTCTTTCTTGGGCTGCAGCATGAGGGCAGACAGCGCCGGGGAGAGTGTGAGGGCGTTGAATGCCGAAATGAGCATGGATACGGCAATGGTGACCGCAAATTGCTGGAAGAGGGTGCCTGTGATGCCGGGCAGCAGGGCGGTGGGCAGGAACACGGCTGCCAGCACGAGGGCAATGGCTACTACCGGGCCGCTTACTTCTTTCATGGCGGCAAAGGTGGCCTGGCGCGGGTTCATGCCGTTTTCCATGTGGGCTTCCACAGCTTCTACTACCACGATGGCGTCGTCCACCACGAGGCCGATGGCCAGCACCATGCCGAGCAGGCAGATGGTGTTGAGCGTGAAGCCCAGCATGGGGAAGAAGATGAAGGTGGTAACGAGCGATACCGGCACGGCGATGAGCGGAATGAGCGTGGCGCGCCAGCCTTGCAGGAAGACGAATACTACCAGGGCTACCAGTACCATGGCTTCAAAGAGCGTGTGGGCGATTTCGGAGATGGAGTCGCGCACGGTGGTGGTGGTGTCCAGGGCAACGAAGCCACGCATGCCTTCCGGCATGACCTTGGCTTTCTCTTCCAGCAGGGCTTTTACGTTGTTGACGGTTTCAATGGCGTTGGAGCCTGCGGCCTGGTAGATGGCGATGGCGGTGCCCGGTCGGCCGTTGATTCGGCTGGCCATGGAGTAGCTCTGGGCGCCCAGTTCAATCTGGGCAATGTCCTTGAGGTAAACCGCCTGGGTGCCCTGCTGGTGAACGATGATGGTGTTGAATTCATCCACCGAGGTCATGCGCCCCTGGTTGCGGATGGTGTAGGTGAATTCCTGACCATCGGGCATGGGTTCTGCGCCGACTGCACCACCGGGGTTGATGGCGTTCTGGTCGCTGATGGCCTTGTATACATCGCTCACGGATATGCCTTTCTGGGCCATTTTATCGGTATCCAGCCAGATACGCACGGCAAAGCGGGCGCCGAATACCTGCACATCACCCACGCCTTCTACGCGTTTGAGGGGGTCTACGAGGTTGAGGAAGGCATAGCCGGTGAGGCTCACGGGTTCAAAGAATCCCTGGGGGGAATCGAGAGCGTAAAGCATGAGGGGCAGACCAGAGGACTGTTTGATGGTAATACCCATCTGCGATACCATGTTCGGCAGCTGGCTTGTGGCCTGGCTGTAGCGCATGTAGGTGTTCTGCTGGTCGGTGTTCGGGTTGGAGCCCGCCTCAAAGATAACATTGATGCTGCACGCGCCGTTGTTAGAGGAAGTGGAGTTCATATAGTCCATCTTCTCTACACCGGAGAGCTGGAGCTCAATGGGGGTGGCAACGGATTCTGCTACTTCTGTGGCGTTGGCACCCGGATAGCTTGCAGCCATCTGGATGGTAACAGGGGCGATGTCCGGGTACTGGGCAATGGGCAGTGCCACCATGCTGATAAGCCCCAGCAGGGTGGTGACTACCGCAATGACGCCGGCAATGATGGGATGCTTGATGAAGAACGGAGACATAGTTCAGAAAATGAGCTTAGTTGTTGTACTGGGGAACTTCCTTGACCGGTTCTGCGGTGACGGAGGGGGTGACGGTCTTGGTGGGAACGTAGATGAACGGTTGCGGGGTGAGTTTGTTTACCGGCCCCACTTCCTTATTAGCAGCGTAGACCTGGGCAGCCATGATGGAGCCTTCCACCACAACGGGTACATCGGTCACCTGGGCAAATCCCATTTGCTTGACGACGAGTTCCATGAGGTTTTTGCATCCTTCCCCATAGGCAATCAGGTCGAGTTCATCCTTGGCGCCGGCATCGCGGAGTACGAGGTCGCGGAAGTTCGGGGCTGCCTTCTTGCGCAGCAGGAGTTCGCCCCAGTCGCTGACGCCGGCTTCCTGCAGGGCAGAATCAGGGATGGCGTGACCAGCGGCTTTTTCGAGCAGTTCGCGGAAGTTGCTGACGCCTGCTTTCTTGAGGATGAGCTCGCCCCAGTTCTGCACCTTGGCGCCGCCCAGGATGACGGCCTCCAGGTTGGGAGCTTTTGTTTTGGCGAGTACCATGCTGGTAATGACCTTGCGGTCTGGTTCGATGACCTGCATGGGCTGTTCAAATTCCTTACCGGCGCCGTTGTCGCGCTTGATGTTGATGATGGGGCCCTTGGTAATGGGGAGCATCTGCGGGGTGTTATCCGGCATGAGCAGGATGACCAGGTCCATGCCCTGGGCATTGAGCGGGGCGCGGGCGGGAATCAGGCATGCGTTCACGATGGGATCCATTTTTGCCCGCACGGTGACAGCCATACCGCTGCGCAGCATGGCGCCATCATTTTCCACATGACCTACCACCTCAAGCGTGCCTGTGCTGGTGCTCAGGGTGTTATTGGCTGTCACAATGTAGCCTTTCTTCGGATAGAGCGAATTGTCATCGAGGATGAGGTCAAAGTCCTGAGTGCGGGCTTTATCCGGGGTGGCCTTGCGCACCCGGTGGTTGATGAAGCCCTGCATGGCTCCGCGACCACTCATGCCGAAATCGACTCGCATAGGGTTGACGGAGGATAGTGTGACGAGCGGTTGCGGGTCAGAGGGGCTGACCAGCGTGCCGATGGAGGGCTTGTGAATGCCGATGCGGCCATCGAACGGTGCTTCCACAGTGGTGTAGCTGAGGTTGATTTCAGCCTGGTGAACGGCGGCCTGCATCTGGGCAATGGCGGCTTCGGCCTTGCGGACGGCGGCTTCGTTTGTAGCAACGAGGGTTTCGGTATCGGTGACCACCTTATCAGAGATAGCTCCCGGGGTGGCTTCGCGCAGCTTGATGTAGCGTTCCAGGGTCTGGCGGCTCATGGTGAGCTGGGCATCGGCCTGCTCACGCGCGGCCTGGGCGGCCACCAGATTGGCGCGTGCTTCGTTGAGCGTGGCTTCGTAGGGCGCCGGGTCGATGGTGAAGAGCACATCGCCCTTCTTGACCATGGTGCCGTCCTGGAAGTGCTGCTTGAGCAGGAATCCACTCACCTGCGGGCGGATGTCTGTTTCATCTACACCGCGCAGCGAGCCGAACCAGGTGCCGGTTTCGGCCACATCCTGCTGCAGCATGTTGGCGATTTTGACCGGGAAGGGCGGCAGTGTCGGCTTGGCGTCTTTAGGGGCAGGTCTGGCGGTATTGCCGGACTCGGCCTGCTCAGCGGCGGCGGCCAGGGCAGGGTCCAGCTCCGGCTTGAAGGTGAAGGGCTTTGTCTTGATGCCGGTGGGAGTCGCGCCCTTGGGCAGGCGGCTGTTGGCTGAGGAAATGTTGACGGCTGCGAGGGCATTTTCAGTATCGGTGACGACGGGGGCATCTGCCGGGTTGTCGTATCCGAATGACTTGAGTTTCTCGATGATGGAGATATCGCCGTAATCCTTTACCGAGACGACGGTCTGGGTGGATTTGTAGCCATTCTCCTCGTTGATTTCAAGCTGGTATTCGCCACCCACGTTCACGGGTACCATGTGGGGAATGCTGTTCTTGTCCACCACCAGAATGAAGGTGTTGAGCAGCACCGTACGAATGGCTGCCTTGGGAACCAGAAGAGCCTTGCCGGTGGCCAGGGGGATTTTGACGCGCACCGGCATGCCGCCACGCAGCACGTTGTCCGGGTTGGGAATGTGGCCTTCCACATTGACCAGACCGGAGCGGGTGAGCACGCTGTCCATGGCCACCAGGGTGCCTTTGTGGGGCAGAACGGAGCCATCTTCCATGAGCAACTGGAATTGGGGCGCCGGCGGGGCATCGGTGCTGTTGGTGCCGATGTTTCCGTATTTGCTGAAAATGTTGAGAAGGTGGTCGCCATTGACCGAGAAGTCAACACGGATGGGGTCAATGGATGTGATGTTGGTCAGTTTGGTGGAGGCGCTTACCAAATCGCCGATGGATACATCCGCTGTGCCGACGATACCATCGTACGGCGCGCGGATAATGGTGTAATCCAGATTGATTTCGGCTTTGCGGACCGCGGCTTCCTGCTGGCCTATCTGTGCCTTGGCTGCTTCTACCTGGGCATTAGCCGCCTTGAGGGTCTGCTGAGCATCGGTGAGGTCTTTTTCCGAAATGGAGCCGGACTGCACAAGCTGGGTGTAGCGTTTGACATCCAGCGCGGCCTTTTGTGCGGTGGCTTCAGCAGAGGCCACCGAGGCCCGGGCTGCCAGCAGATTGGCCTTGCAGCGTTCCAGTTCGGCTTCAAAGAGCTTCGGGTCGATGCGGAAGAGAATGTCGCCCTCTTTCACCGTGGTACCTTCCTTGTATTCCTGAGAAATCAGGAAGCCGGAAATACGGGGGCGGATGTCGGTGTCCTGAACCCCGCGCAGGTAGCCGAACCACTCGCCGTAGTCGGTGACTTCCTGGTGCATGAGGTTGAATACCTTGACGGTGGGAATGGCGGGCTGGGTTTCAGGGGCGGATGATTGTTCGCCCGGGTTGCATGAGTTCAGGGTGCCGAGCGTGCATCCACTCAGCGCAATGGCCAGAATCGTGTTTCGAGTCATGGTTATTGGTAATGATGTGAAAGGGTTCAGGAGCAGGAACGAAGCAGGATAAAGAGCCCGACCAGGGCAAAAATAATCATGCCCATGCCAATGTTGCTGTCCTCCTGCGGTTTTTTCTCCATTTTCTTCTGCGGCTGCCAGGCGTGTTTTTTTGCCGGTTTCGGGGCAATGAAAGGCGTTGTCGGCGGCTGGGGGTGTTGCGCTGCCGGCGGGGGCACCGGTTTAACCGGCTTTTCAGGGACGGCGGGACGCTTTTCCTCCTGCGGGGCGGAGGGAAGGGAGATATTGATGGCCTGGGGAATAGGAAGGGTGGAATGGTGCTGCGCGGCAAAGGCGTGGGCGCGTTCCTCCTGTTCGCGAATCATGGCGTTGAGCTTGTGCACCAGCTGGGCGGACATGGCTTCCAGAGCCAGTCGCTGCGAGTCGGTGCTGACATGTTGCTCGTTTGGTTCCATATGGGCTTAGCTGGCTGGAGTGTTGCCGGGCAGGGGCTCGTTCTGGTTGCGCATGGCGTTGAGTACTGCGCTTACGAGGCGCTGGCGGTCGCTGCGGGCTGCGGCTGCCAGTTGCAGGAAGTCGGCCAGGTGAAAATTGCCGTGCGTGCGCAGGAATTCGCGGTCTTTTTCATCGCCATACATGATGTTGGGATCCAGAATGCCGAAAATTTTGGCTTCGGCCTTGCGGATGATGCGGGGCAGGTAGGGAATTTCCTGGAATTCATCAGTTTCCGGCGGAAGGTCTGCCGCGGTGATGGGGCGTGCATTGCCGGACATACCGCGCATGGCGTTCAGGAAGTAATGGCGGCGTACGGCGGCAATCAGCAGCGTGGTGCTGGGACTGGGGGCTCCCTTTTCTGCGTATTCGCGCACATAGCCGTGCATTTCGGCTGGCTGGTAGCCTATGGTTTTGAGAAAATCCTGCTCCTCTGGCAGGTAGAAGCGGTCTGCCGGAGTCTGCGGGTTGAGCTGGTAGCGTTCCACTGCTTCCCTGAAGAGCGACATGAAGCAATCATTCCATTCCATGGGGAAAAGTATAAAAGGAGACCCGGATGATTGCAAGCTGAAAAAATGCCTTTTAGTCGTATAACATTAAATAGTTTGACCCCGGTTTCAGCGTTTTCGCATGAACAGCATGGCCAGACTATAGGTGCATACCCACATGGCGGCACATGTCGCGAGGCATCCAAGAAGAAGTTCCACGCAGACCATGAGCAGGTTAACGTGATTCAATACCCCCATCATGGCGCTCCACCCGTGCAAGGCAGCTTCTGCCGCCTGGGTCATGAGCTCCATGCTGATGCCGCTGCCAATGCCGAGCGGCCGGAGCAACAATGCCCCCACATACCATTGCAACGGCCAGGCTATCACCTGGTAACCGGGAAATGAAATACAGCAGGCAAGCACGGACATGGGTACATTGCTGCGCGTGCGGATGCAGCACAGCACGGCAAAGACCATCTGCATGGCCACGGGGGCAATGGCCCAGCTGGTTCCCCAGGCTGCGCCGGTGGCCACGCTCCGCGGTGTCCACAGCCAGAGTTCCGGGGTAAACAGACGCTCTGGCAGCAGAAAACGCCATACCCGGCTACCTGCCCGCTTGCGGCGCAGGTAGTCATCTACCTTCTGCACCAGCTTGTTGTAATCGAACTTCATGCGTTCTTATAGAAAGAATCGACCAGCTGCACGCTGCGCTGGGTTGCACCGGAGTGAACATGCAGTGCGTGGAAAGCCCGCTCGGTGCGTGCCTTGGTGGCCTCGCTGCCATCCAGCGCCTGGCGGATGGTGGCGGTAAGTGCCGTGGCATCGCAGCTCAGAATGGCATCCTCGTTCTTCAGGAGCGTTACCAGGTCGGCAAAGTTGGTCATATCGGGGCCGATGATGACGGGCTTATGCGCAGCAATCGCCTCAACCGGGTTCTGCCCGCCCTTGGCCAGGAAGCTCTTGCCGATGACAACAGCATCTGCCAGGGCGGTCCAGTCGCGCAGCTCGCCGGTGGTATCGGCCACATAGCATACGTTGGCCGGGATTTCTGCGGGTATGTCGCCGGTGGTGCGGAGCAGGGGGGCAAAGCCGGCCTGTGCCAGATCTGCCACCACTTGCTCGCGGCGCTCTGCATGGCGCGGGACGATGAGCGGGAAGGCGCCGGCCTCGCGAATGGAGGTGGCAATGAGAGCTTCTTCTCCGGCGTGTGTGCTGGCTGCCAGCACCACGGGCTTATCGGCTCTCAGGGTGTCGAGAATGTGGCGGAAATCGTCTCGCAGGCTCTGGGGGGCGTCTCCCATGACATCGAATTTGATGCTGCCGGGGGCGGTGATGATATCGGGGTTCACCCCGATGCGGGCGAAGCGGCCCTTGTCATTATCATTCTGGGCCCCCAGAGCGCTGAGGCGCTCGAAGAGCAGGCGGGTGATGCCGCGCACCTTGGCATAGCGCCCCTCGCTGCGGGGGGAGAGCCGCGCGTTGACCATAATCATGGGGATGCGGCGGCGGTGGCAGGCTTCTGCAAAATTGGGCCAGAGCTCGGCTTCAATCAAAACGACGGCTTTGGGAGCAAAGCGTTTCAGGCAGCGACCGGAAAGCCCCGGTACATCCAGCGGAGAATAAAGCGGACGCACATGGGGTAGTGCGGCCTCGCGCGCTACTTGGTGGCCGGTGGCGGTGCTGGTGGCAAGAATGACGGGCTCACTGTGCGTCTTGCACCACTCGCGGATGAATTTGAGGGCGATAAAGGTTTCGCCCACGCTGACGGCATGCACATAGAGTCCGCCTTTGGGCTCGGCGCTGGCTGGTTTCTTATAAATGCCGAATCGTTCGGAAAGACCGGTGCCAAAGCCACCGCGCTTCTTCATCTTGATGAGGTACCCTGGTATGGAAATAATCAGGAAAACCGGCAGCAGCAGGTTGTAAATGAGGAGAAAGATAAAGCGTTTCATACGGTTTCGACCTGGTAGAAAAGAATAATGTTTTTGCCGTAGTGACGGGTGTCAACAAGCTTCCAACCGGGAAATTCCCGGCTGTGGGAATCGCCTACGCCGTAGCCTTCCTGGGCCTCGGCGATGAAGTAACCGCCCTCGGCCAGAAGCTCGTGCAGCCGGTCGGTCATGAGCTCAGCTATCATATCGCGGTCGCCAATGGCCTTCGCGTAGGGCGGATCGGCAAAGATGTAATCATAGCGCCCCATGTCCCGCTTGACAAATTGGAGACAATCACTCTGCACAACGCTGCCACCGGATAAGCGTGAGCGTTCCAGATTCTGGCGGGCCATGGCACAGGAGGGCCTGGCGGCATCCACCATGCGGGCAGAGGCGGCACCGCGGCTGAGGGCTTCGATGCCGACAGAACCAGAACCGCAGTATAAATCAAGCACGCGGGCGCCCTCGATGGTGGGGCCGAGAATGTTGAACAGCGCTTCGCGTACCCGGTCCTGGGTTGGGCGCACTTCTCCCTGTGGCACCCGGATGGGAAGTCCTTTGGCTGCTCCTGCGATGATTCTCATGGTGTGGTTATCCTGTGTGGCTGGAATTAAGAAACGGGAGCCGGAGTCTGTGTGAGCAGCTCGACTCCCGTTGGAAGTTGTTTCAGGTGATTTCCCGTTTTACTTCTGACCGGGGCGGGTGGCGCGGGCGCTGGCAGAGGTGATGGGGAAGAGGATGGTGTAGCCGTGGTTGGCAATGACTGTACCGCTGATGACAGAGCGCTCTATCAGGCTGTAGTACAGGAAAACGGCCTTCCCATCTGTGGATTTGGTGAGGCGAATCATCTCTCTCAGGTTAGAAAGCGAATCCTTTTTCTCCAGTACCCATTCATTGCCTGTCTGAGGACCATAGTCAAAGCTTTCGTCTGCAGCAAATGCGGTGCCCGTCAGCTCGCCATTGTTGGAAACCCAGACATTCTTACCGGAATTGTAGCGCAGGGAGCCAACGGTAAGCGGCATGGAACCGCCGTTGGACATACGAGTAGCAGAAAGAACGCTGTACATGCCATTGCCGTCATTCTTCAGGCCTACCTGCACATCGGCCAGTCTGGCCATCTGGGTTTTCTTCCATTCCGCCGCGTACTTCTTGTATTCCTCCTTATCGGGCCACAGGTCGGCATCATATGTCATGAGACGGTCAGCGGAGCCTTTCTCATTGATAGCCTGTTGCTTTTCCTTGGGGAGCTTCAGGAAACGCGCAATCGCAGCGCGGTGGAGTTCTGCGAATTCGCTTGTCCTGATCGGGCGGATGACCCTGCCGTTCATTACAGAACCATCGCTGGGCAGGTAGCCGGCAATGGCTTCAGGAGCTTTATCTGCAAGCGCGGTGCTGCACAGCATAATCGGTGCAACCAGTATGGCGGTGAAAAAGCGTGACGGATTCATATCGTACACCGGATATTCTAGCATTGATTTTTTTCTTGGCAAGAAATAAATTCGGTGGTATTGTCATGCGGATATGAGATTGTTTCGCTCGATTCACGTGATGCTTGCAGGAGCCTTTGCTCTTCTCCTGGGCTCATGCCAGACATCCACCCCTGCCACCCGTATCAATCAGAATCCGGTCATGTACGATATGCTGAGCCCGGAGCAGAAGACCATGGTGCAGCAAGGAAAAATCTGCGAGGGAATGAGCAAGGATGCCGTGTATCTGGCCTGGGGAAATCCGAATACCCCGCCGATTACTGGCCAGCAGGAGGGTGTCAGCTATGAAAAATGGGTGTATACAACCTACCAGCCTGTGATGGTGGATTCCTTCAACACGGGTTTCGGATGCGGGTATGGTCACCATTGGCATGGCGGTGGAATCAGCACATCTACCGCATACGTTCCCCGCGATGCGGCCTGGGTCATGTTCCAGAATGGCAAGGTGACCGCATGGGAGGAATGCCGATAATTTTTTACACATATGAAAACAGAAATTTATACATTGCAGACGCCGGAGCTGACCGTGCGCATCACCAATTTCGGTGCGCGTGTGCTTAGCTACGAATATCAGGGGGTGGATTGCCTGTATGGCCCCAAGACCCTGGAGGAATTGCCCGCGGATACCTGCTACTGCGGCAGTATTTGCGGTCGCGTGGCAAATCGCATTGCCGGCGGTTCCTTTGTGCTGGATGGAAAGGAATACACCCTGGCGGTAAACAACGGCCCGAATCACCTGCATGGCGGCCTGAAGGGCTTCTCTGATATGCCGTGGGAAGTTGAGGAGGCGACCGATAATCGCCTGGTGATGTCTTTTGTCTCGCCCGATGGTCAGGAGGGATATCCGGGCACGGTGAGTGTGCGTGTTGTTTATGCGGTGGAGGGCCGCCGCCTGACCTTGCAGATGGAGGGTACGACAGATGCCCCTACGCTGCTGAATCTCACTAATCATGCCTACTGGAATCTGACCGGGGCAGGTACGATTGACACCCATTGCCTGCAGGTCAACGCCACGGCCTATACGCCGATGGTTGCCAATATTCCTACAGGGTATATTGCTCCTGTGGAGGGTTCCCTTTACGATTTGCGCAAGCCTGCTGTGCTGGGTGAGCGCAATGCAGCAGATGCCATCGCCGGCGGGTACGATGATAATTATGTATTGCCGACAACGGCGGGGGTGAAACTGGCTGCCGTGCTGACGAACGGATATAGAACGCTTCGGGTGATGACCGATGCACCCGGCTTACAGGTGTACACGGGGGATTATCTGCCGCTGAAGCGCGGTGGTGTGGCACTGGAGGCTCAGAATTATCCGGATTCCCCTCATCAGCCCCATTTCCCGAGTATCGAGCTGCGCCCGGGCGAGACGTATCGGAGAACGATTGCCTGGGAGATTGATTAGGATTTCTCCCTGAGATGAAACAAAAGACCGCATCCTGCCAGGATGCGGTCTTTTGTTCGATTGGGATAAACTTATTTTCTGCGGAACTCAAAAAGGCTCTCGATAGAGGAAAGGAAAAGTGTCAGATAGGCAATGAGCTCGATTGTTTCCTCAAGAACTCGCCGCACCAGTATGGCTTCGTTAGCCTGAATGCCGAGCATATCGGCCAGGAAACTACGGTGCCCCAGACACTGTGCCACGGGAATCATGATAAAGGCCGCCGTTATCATCATGTGGAAGGTGTTAGAAACGAGGAATGTTTTGACCTGCAGTTGAATGGTGTGGCGGTGGCGGATGACGCACGTGATGCCGAGGAGGGGGAAAATCCAGCACCATTTCCAACCAATGGTAGGAATAAGTGCGTCAAAGTAGGCGTCCTGTTCGCGGATGACGGCGGTCAGTGCCATCATGCTCATCAGAAAGAGGATGGGACGGTATTCTTTATTCCTGTATGCCTGAAAACCAAAACTGAGGGAAACCAGTACAAGAGTTATAGACTGGAGAAGTTCAAAAATGCCGTTTTCTAAGACAGCTAAATTCTTGTAAATGGCGCCTATCTTCCAGAACCCGACAACAGTGAGCGTCATGAGTACCAGATATATAATCTGACGAATAAATCTGAGGTATACTGACTTTGAATTGGAATCCATATGCGTTGTTAGAATGTTGTGTTTTGTTTAGCATAGTTAAGGAATCATGTCCAGAAGAAAAGTCGCGAATGGGTTGGAATCACGGAAAATATCGCTTTGCCATGCGTAAAACAGACTCATCCAGCTCATTTTGCCTTTCCTCGAAATCGTGCTTGCACCACCATGCCAGCTCATCAGATTCGGGGGAAATGGCGTAATCCTCGTGGGGGGCTTTCAGCAGGTACCGTATATCGTAGTGATAATGCGCGGGTTCTCCTGCTGCCGGTCGGGCTGGTATCAGGTGTATATCGATATCAAAAATTTCCGGGCTCAACGCAGAAATACCACAAATACCGCTTTCCTCCTCGGCTTCTCGCATGGCTACTCTCAGAATATCGGTATCCCCATCGGCGTGTCCGCCGGGTTGCAACCAGCGCCCGAGCTTGTGGTGCAGTGTCAGCAGTACTTTATCCCCGCGTGGGTTGACCAGCCAAGCGGAACCCGTTATGTGCCCGGCGGAGTGGCCTCGCTCAAAACAATCCGGCGTGCTTCGGATGAATTGTTGCATGGCGTCGGCAACGGCGCGTTGCTCCGGATGCTTTTTTGCAAAAAAATCCAGCGCATCGCATACTTTTTTTCTCGAATCGGGCAGGGGAGACTTCATGGAAGACCACATTTTACCTCTCGTGGGGGAATAATCAAGTCATACTCGCAAAAAAATGATTGTAAAGAAAAGTTTAGTATTGGCAGAAGTGGGGAAGGTGTGATAGTATAGCTTCGGCGGGGTGGAGCATGGCGATGACCTGGAAGTTAGCGCGAATGTGGTTCATCCGGCCGTTATCACCTCTTTTCTATAAAAAAATATGATGTCCGGCACTCGTCAGCTGATGCTTGTTCTGATTGCTCTGGTGGTCTGTGTATTGACCTCCTGCCAGAGTGATCCGGGCGTGAGATACGCCAATTTTCCGGATGCGGTAACCAATATCAATCAGGTAGACCCCGCATATCGTAAGTATTTTGCAGAGCAGCAGGGGCGTAATTACAGCGCTGCCGACCAGCGCAAGGCTCTGGCTGCCGCTATTCGTACGGCCCGTACTCCGGTTCCGGCCTATGTGCCTCGCACGGCCATGGCCTCTAATCGCAAGGCGATGCGCCAGCGCACGGCAAATCGTGCCAAGAGCCGCGCTGTGGCAAAGAGCAAAGCAACCCGCGGCCGCAAGGCTGTGGCAAGGAAGAGCGCCAAGGCTCCGCGCAAACGTGCTGTGGCTAAGCGTAGATCTGCATCTCGACGCCGCGGATAAAAGCTGATGCTGCTGGAGGATAATTTTCCGCACCTGTTCCTGGCTGGAACAGGTGCTTTTTTCATGTTCGCACAGAGGGGTTTTCGCGGCATGGGATGCAAAAATCCTTGACTTGTGGGGCAGCATAGTGCATTCTGCGCGTGCAATGAAGACAGTACTCATTATCGGAGCCGGTGGTGTGGGGCATGTAGTGGCCCACAAGTGCGCCCAGATGTCGGATGTTTACGAAAATATCCATCTGGCCTCGCGTACCAAGAGCAAGTGCGATGCCATTGCGGCAGATGTGCTTGCGCGTGAGGGCGTGACGATTACGACGCATGCCGTCGATGCCGATGATGTGGCTGCCACGGTGGCTCTCATCAAGGAAGTGGGGGCAGATCTGGTGCTGAATGTGGCACTGCCCTACCAGGACCTTCCCCTCATGGATGCCTGCCTGGAGGCTGGCGTGAATTACATGGATACTGCCAACTATGAGCCGCGCGATGTGGCCAAGTTCGAGTACAGCTGGCAGTGGGCCTACCAGGATCGCTTCAAACAGGCTGGTCTGTATGCGCTGCTGGGCTCTGGCTTCGACCCGGGCGTGACCAATGTATACACAGCCTGGGCGCTCAAGCACCATTTCGATGAGATTGAATACCTCGACATCATCGATGTGAATGGCGGCGACCACGGCCAGGCCTTTGCTACGAATTTCAACCCGGAAATCAACATTCGCGAGGTGAGCGCCCCCTGCCGCCACTGGGAGAATGGTGATTTCCAGGAAACCGGTGCCATGAGCATGCACCAGCCCTTCGCCTGTCCGGATGGCGTGGGTACCTACGAAATCTACCGCATGTACCACGAGGAAATGGAATCCCTGGTGAAGCATATTCCCACCATCAAGCGTGCGCAGTTCTGGATGAGCTTCTCCCCGAACTACATTAACCACCTTACCGTGCTCAAGAATGTGGGAATGACCCGCATTGACCCGGTTATGTACAATGGCGTGGAAATCATTCCGCTGCAGTTCCTCAAGGCGGTGCTGCCCGACCCCGGTGAGCTGGGCAAGACCACCCATGGCCGCACCTGCATCGGTTGCGTGATTCAGGGTAAGAAGGATGGTCAGTACAAGGCCGTATACATCTACAACATCTGTGACCATGAGGAATGCTTCAAGGAGGTTGGCTCCCAGGCTATTTCCTACACCACAGGCGTTCCCGCCGCCATTGGTGGCCGCATGATTCTCACCGGCACCTGGAGCGGCCAGGGCGTGTTCAATATGGAGCAGAACGACCCGGATCCTTTCATGGAGGCGCTCAATCAGTACGGCCTTCCCTGGAATTGCATCGAGCTGACCCGCGAGCAGGCCGAAAGCCTTACCGTGGTGAAGTAAATTCGTCTTCAATAACTCACAGAAGCGGCGCATGGGCAGCACCCATGTGCCGCTTTTGCGTCTGTATGCTCAAAAGCGCGTAAAATCAAGAAAAAAGGCTTGCCAGAGGGGGTGTATTTTAGTAAGATTGCGCACCGCATTCTCCCCCGGTGGCATACAGGTGCCTCATGAGCTGCCGGGTAGGGGCCTTGGTGGAGGTGCGTAAATCATTAACCTACAAACATCATTATAATGAGCAACACTGAACTGGAAGCTTTGATTAATGCCAAGCTTCCGAACTTCCGCAAGGGTGACATCGTGAACGGTACCATCCTTGAAATCCGCCCGCAGGTCGTCCTCGTGGACATTGGTTACAAGTCTGAGGGTGTCATCCCCGTTTCCGAGTTCGAGGACGAGGAAATCGAGG
>JAZOTC010000021.1:0-28727 GCA_045657445.1 Akkermansia sp.
CCTACGACTCCCGGTATTTCCAATGGAGCGAAGCCAGCCAGAGCGACATCGCCGCCGCCATGCACAGCGAACTGCGAGACTTCCTCGACTTCGCCGATAAAATCCGCTTCTACCCCGTCCTCCAGCTCTCCATCGGCCTCCAGTTCTAAAGCGCCTGCTACCATCTGTCCTCGGGGTCAATTGGGATTAAAATAATCCGAATCGATGCGCTTCACCACATAATGGTTCACCGGAGACACGCCTACACCATGTTCAATCATGAGTTTAGCCAGCATAGAACCATCCACCAGGACCAGTTTCTTATCATGCGGTAAGTCAGCAAGTTTCAAAGCAGGAGCAGAAAAGCGTCCGGTAGTAATAAACAAGCCCTTGCTCGCACAATTAGCCGTTAGCGCCCCGAGGAACTGGTGAACATCCGGCGACCCGACCGTGCTGTCCAGCGCCCAGCACTTTGCCTGTATATATATCTTGTTAAAACCTAGTTTATCTTCAGATACAATACCATCGATTCCACCATCCCCGGTAGGCTTTGTCACCACGCCAGCCCCTTCCACATTGCTGCCATACCCCATTGCCATCACTAAATCCACGACTAAACGCTCAAAGAAGACAAAATCACCGGCATCCTTCTTGCGCATAATCTCCTCCAGTATTTCAGACTCCAACACCCGGCACAACTCCTCATATGCGGAGCTCATGCGCTCCACGGGGGTCTCATCCGTCCCGCTCTGCTCAGGCGCCGTTACCACCACAGAGGGCGAGCTCTGGGGCTTATTCCCTTTCTTGAATCGCACAAATCCCTCGTAGCGCATCATATACGCATCGTTCAATACGATAGAGGCATCATTCACGACACGCAAGCCCTCTTCCGTCAGCTGGCAATACCCACGTTTAGGATACGCCACCATACCCGCCTGCCGCACATAGGTAATTGACCACTGCACGCGGTCAAAAAGCATAGGTCTGCGCCCGCTAGGCAGCATTTTCTGGCAATCTTCCGGTGTCAGCTTCAGCTTCTCAACAATGTAAGGAACACAATCGCTCCAATGGTGTACTGCGCCATCGCGCAATGCCTCAAGAACCAGCCGATACAAATCCGAATGCTTAGGAACAGCCATACACAACCATGCTACACTAATTCCTTCCGGCGTCAAGAATAAACAGTCCGAGTTCTACCCGGAATGGGCGTATTCGCCCCACACGCAATGTCTGGTTTCTATACCCGGCTCTGATTCCACGCCTGGGGAAGCGCACAAAAAAGCCCGGCAGAGCCGGGCTTTTTTGCATATTGAATGAAAGCTATGACGCAGGCGCTCAGGCGATGGTGACCTTAGCGTTGCGGGCAAGCAGGTCGATGACCTTGGAGGTGATGACGCTCAGGCGGATGCCCTGAACGCGGTTCTCGCGGTACATCTTGCGGATGAAGTTCTTGAGGTTCTTTTCCTTGGCCTGCTGAGCCATGCTGGCCATGGCTTCCAGAAGTTCCTGCTCGGTGGCTACGATGTGTTCCTTGCGGGCGATTTCCTGGAGGGCGAAGTAGACGCGGAGGTTACGCTCGGTCTCCTTGGTAGCTTCGGCGCGGAGGGCATCCATGTCCTTGGCGATGTCGTAGTTGCCGGCCTGGATAGCGGCATACATCTTGCGCTGGACGGTGTTGTCGTTCTCGCGCTCAACGAGATCCTGCGGGAGGGCGAAGGAGAGCTGGTCAGCGAGTTTTTCAGAAATCTGGTCGGCCTTGGCTTCCTCGTTGGCGCGGGTCTTGGAGGCCTTGAGGTTGCCGCGAACGATTTCCTTGATTTCGTCCATGGACTTTTCAGGCAGAGCGCCGGCGAAGAGCTCGGGGGTGATTTCGGGAACGCGCTTCTCGCGCACTTCCTTGACGGTGCAGGCGAAGACAACATCCTTACCGGCGAGGTCGGAGATGGGGAAGTCTTCCTTCATGGTGAGGGTGAGTTCCTTCTCCTCGCCAGCGGAGGTGCCTTCGAGGCCCTGGGGCAGCCCGGGCATGAAGGAGTCTTCCTCAATGGCAACCCAGTGGCCTTCGCGGCCTTCCATGAAGCCGACGGGCTTGCCGCAGTATTCGGCGGTGGGCTTGCCTTCCACGCTGGTCTTGAAGTCGATGACCACGATGTCGCCCTTGGCGGCGGCGCGCTCTACGACCACGTGCTCGGCAGAGGATTCAGCGTATTTCTGGAGGGTGTCCTGCACTTCTTCATCGCTCACCTCATCGGAGGGGATGGTGACTTCGATGCCCATGTATTCGGGAAGTTCGAATTCGGGAACGATGGTGAGGGTGGAAACAAGCTTGTAGGAACCATCGGCCTCCTGGGTGGTGGTGGGTTCACCAAAGTCAAGCACCTTGAGCTCCGGGTTCTGCTCGAGAGCCTTGTCCTGCACATCGGCCTTGATGCGGGCGTCGAGCTCATCGGCAATGGCTTCGGCATAACGCTTGGCGATAACGCTCTTGGGGGCCTTGCCGGGGCGGAAACCGGGGATGCGGGCGTTCTTCATGAAAACGCTGATGGCGGAGTCCTTGATGGCGGTCACCTCGGCGGGTGTGGCAATAGCGGTAAGTGTTGCCTTGCAATCACTTGTTTTGTCGATGGTAATGTCCATATTGATGCGGTGTTAGAAAATTGTATAAAAAATGCGCGCGCATTCTACAACAGGTTGCAGGAAAAGGCAAGCGCAGAAAAAGGCATATTGGGAACGTTTTGCGTAATAATGACAGCAGATTGCGAAAAAACCGCACAGGAAGGAGACCGGGCATCAGCGGAAGAGCTCATCCATGCAGCGGAGGCGGGCAGAGTCATACCACTCGGCCTCAGCGAGAGCGCGGCGGGTCTTGTAGAGTCTGGAGGCAGTGGCTTCCAGGAGCTGGAGTGCCAGTTTCTCTGCCGGGGTGAGGGTTATCTGCCCCTCGCGCAGCAGCAGTCGCCCCGGGGTGGTGGTGCTCCAGAGGAGCACGTATTGCTGCAGGGCGGTGGCAGCGCTTTCGGCGGTGGTGCGGTCGTGCACCTTGAGCAGTTCGGCATGCACAAGGCGCAGCACCTGGGTGATGAGCTGCATATCCTGCAACAGCAGCGCACGAGCGGCTTCGGGCTCCACCTCCGGCATACAGTCATAGAGGCCGCCCAGGGGCATTTCCAGCATGCTGGATGTGTGCTGTTCCGGTGGCAGCATCAGCGATTCCGACATGAAGCGGATTTGCAGAGGGTCAATGTTGTAAGCATTGCGCAGGAGGGAGTTGAGCGACTGCTGCACGGCGTATGCCTGGCGGCGGGTGAGAGTATCGGACGCGAGCAGTTCCAGATAGCGGGCAAAGAGTTCCGGCGCACCCATCTGGCGTGCCAGGGCGGCGGTGGCGCGATTATTAGCCGCGGTGATGCGGTTGCGCTCTGCCTTGGCGCGGCTGGTGCGGAACACCATGGCGCGTTTGAGCGCCAGGCGTTCCATAGCATAGCGGAATCCGGCAGCAGAGCGCGCCGCTTCCGGCGTGGGGGGCATCGGTACGCCCTCCCCCAGCGCAGTGGCATAGGGTTCCTCACCGCGCAGGGCTGCCATTTCGCTTTGCGTGGGAAGCTGCCAGGCCTGCAGCGGCAGGCTGGCAAGCATCAACGCAGCGGGCAGTAAAAGGCGCATACCGGCGGGGTTGCATCAGGCGAATTCGCCCATGTAGAATTTCTTCTTGCCGCGACGGATGATGACGATGCCGCCCTCGAGCGCTGCAGCGGGTGTGAGTTCCCAGGCGGAGTCCTTCACGATTTCGCCGTTGATGGAGATGGCACCGTTGCCGATGAATTCGCGGGCTTCGCGCTTGGAGCTGCATATTTTGGCAGCCACCAGGGCATCTGCCAGCGGGCCGGGAGTCAGCGTGACCTGGGGCACGTTCTTCATGCCGCTCTTGATATCGCGGGCAGAGAGGCTCTTGAAATCGCCGGCAAAGAGCTTTTCGCTCACCTCCACCGCATGTTCAAACTCGGCCTCGCCGTGGAGGTCGGTGATGATTTCACGGGCGAGCGCCTTCTGGGCGATGCGCTGCTCGGGGTGTTCGTTGTGGCGGGCTTCAATTTCGGTAATCTGCTCCGGGGTGAGGAAGGTGAGGCGCTTGAGGTAGGTGATGACGCAGGCGTCATCGCTGTTGAGCAGGAACTGGTAAAGCTCGTAAGAGGAAGTCTTTTCCTTATCGAGCCAGAGGGCATTGCCCTCGCTCTTGCCGAACTTGTTGCCCTGGGCATCGGTCACCAGCGGCATGGTGAGGGCGTATACCTCATCACCCGTGGTCTTGCGGATAAGTTCGATACCGGTGGTGATATTGCCCCACTGGTCACTGCCGGCCACCTGCAGATCAACCCCACGGGTTTCGTGCAGGTGCTTGAAATCGATGGCCTGGATAAGCATGTACGAGAATTCGGCATAGGAGATGCCGCTTTCCATCTGGCGGCGCACGTGGTCCTTGGTCAGCATGTAGCCCACGTTAATGTATTTGCCGTAGTCGCGGAAGAAGTCAATGACATTCATGCCGTTGATCCAGTCGTAGTTATTCACGACCTCAAAGCCGAACACCTTCTCCACCTGGGCACGCAGGGCGTCATAGTTGCGGAATACTTCCTCCTTCTGCTTGAGCTCACGCTCCACAGTGCCGCGGGGGTCGCCGATGAGGCCGGTGGCCAGACCCACGAGCAGAATCGGGTGGTGGCCATGCTCCTTCATGCGGCGGGTAATGAGGAAGCTGGAATAGTGCCCCAGGTGCAGGCTGTCGGCCGTGGGATCGGTACCGATATAGAAAGTGAGCCCGCCCTTGTTGAGCTTCTCAATGAGATCCGGGCTGGAAATCTGATTCACCAGTCCGCGCCATTCCAGTTCTTCGTAAAAGGTCATGTTCAGGAGCTTTTGTTGCGTTAAGTGCGGGGATGATACCACGCGCGCATGTCGCTGTCAATGCGATGAACTGACAGCGAGAGCGGGATTTTCGGGATGCAGGATTGCCGTCCTGCCTGCATCACCGCAGCTCGCACCAGAGGGCGCGGTGGTCAGAGGCTTTGGCGGATGCCGGGGTATCCACAATACCGCCCTGCCCCCGCATGCGCTCGCGGAGGGTGGGGTTCACAAAAATCTGGTCGTAAATGCAATATTCCTTGCCACGTTCGAAATAGAGAGTCCATTTCTCGCCGCGGGAATCCTCCGGGGAGAGGCGGCGCAGCGCGGCATCTGCCGAAAGCCCCTGCTGCAGAATCTGCGGAGCCGCATCGGCGGGGCCATCGTTCCAATCGCCGAACACGAGCAGCGGCATTCCCTTCTGAGTGCGGGCAATGTGCTGGATATGCTGCGCCAGGGTATAGGCCTCCTGCTTGCGCTGGGCGGTGGCGGCGCCAGCGTTGTCCGACACGCGGGATTTGAGATGCGCCCCGATGATACGGAACAGGCGCTTATCCTCCAGTTGCACAGTAACATCCAGAATACCGCGCAGCATCTTGCGGCGCTTCTGCTGGTGCAGCTTCACATTTTCCTGCGAGTTGTCCTGCACAATGGGATGCACCGAAAGAACCGCCAGCGCGCGGTCCTCTCCCTGGCGCGGCAGCACGCGAAAATATGGATACTCCACCCCACGCGCTGCCAGCCGCTGGCGCAAATCCTGCAGAGCCACCGGGCCGCCCATTTCAATCAGGCCCACAATCTCCGCCTTTGCCCCGGCGATGATATCGGCCACCGCCTCGCGTGCATCCTTTGGTTTGGGTTTCAGCACATAGCGGGAGCGATACGCCTCGCCCTCCACAAAGTAATTCTGCACATTGTGCATCAGGAAGCGCACAGGCTTGCCGGGTTTGGGAATAGCGGCAATATCCACCTGTTTCTGCAGCGGTGCGGTGTGGGCCACCTCGGCAGAAAGAGTCTCTGCCCCCAGCGTGGGCACGTATTCCTCCTGCTGCGTCGTCGGGGGTGTACCCAGCCAGCGCAGAATTGTATCATCGCCGCCGAAACGCTCCACCAGCAACCCGGCCACCAGCAGAACCAGGCAAACCAGCAGCGCGTCCTTGCGCGGAAGTTTGCGGCGGCGTGCCATAGCAGCAGTGAATTACAGTCCTTCCTCCCGCAGCCACTCGGCTACCTGCGGCGCCGCATATGTGAGAATCATATCGGCCCCGGCGCGGCGGATGCTCAGCAGCGCCTCCAGCATGCATTGCTTCTCGTCCAGCCAGCCAGAGGACGCTGCCGCCTTGAGCATCAGATACTCACCACTCACGTGGTAAGCTGCAATCGGCAGCGTCGTGGCGCGCCGCATCTCCGCTATCACATCCAGATACAGCGTGGCCGGTTTCACCATCAGAAAATCAGCTCCCTCGGCGGCATCCAATGCAGCCTCGCGCAGCGCCTCGCGCACATTGGCGGGGTCCATCTGGTAAGTCTTCTTGTCGCCAAACTTCGGCGCACTCCCCAGCGCCCCGCGGAACGGGCCATAAAAGGCCGATGCATACTTGGCCGTATAGCTCATGAGAGAAACCTGGGTAAAGCCCCCGGCATCCAGCGCCGCGCGCAGCGCCGCAATGCGACCATCCATCATATCGCTGGGCGAGATGATATCCGCCCCGGCGCGGGCGTGGCACAAGGCCTGGCGGCACAGAGCCTCCACGGTCTCATCGTTCAGAATCTCGTACGAACCATCCGCATATTCACGTACGATACCATCCTGCCCGTATGTATTGAAGGGGTCCAGCGCCACATCTGTCATCACACACAGCCCCGGCACCGCCGCCTTGATAGCACGAATAGCACGCGGCACCACCCCCTCCGGATTCCAGGCCTCGGAGCCGGCCGCATCCTTCTTCTCCTCCGGCACCACAGCGAACAAATCCACACAGGGGATTCCCAGCGCATAGAGCCGCTTGCACTCCTCCACAATTCCCGCTACGCTCCAGCGCTTGCAGCCCGGCAGCGATTCAATCGGGCTGTCCTCCCCGCCCTCCTGCACAAACATGGGATAAATCAGATTAGCGGCAGAAAGCGAAGTCTCGCGCATGAGACCCCGCACGGCGGCAGATTTGCGGTTGCGACGCGGACGGATTGGCAGGTTCATCATATCGCTGACCAGCTTACCACTTCTCCCCTCCAATGTAAAGCCTGCGAACCCGGATAAAGGATTTTCGCAGCAAGTGTATCATAAAATTAACTTTTCTTAACTATGCCGCTTGAAATACGCAGGCGTATATGGTACACTACCAGTGTTCCATGAGTAAAGACATCACACCCGTATACCTGCAGGAAAACCCCAGTCTCATTCAGAAGATGTTTGGGGATTATTATCTGGAGTATGCCTCATACGTGATTCTGGAGCGCGCCGTGCCGCACATTATCGATGGGCTCAAGCCGGTGCAGCGGCGCATTCTGCACTCGATGGAGCGCATGGACGATGGACGCTATAACAAGGTGGCCAACATCGTGGGCGACACCATGAAATACCACCCGCACGGCGATGCCTCCATTGGCAGCGCACTGGTCACGCTGGGGCAGAAAGGGCTGCTCATCGACCCGCAGGGTAACTGGGGCAACATTCTGACCGGCGATGCCGCCGCCGCACCGCGATACATTGAAGCACGCCTTTCCCAGTTTGCCAAGGATGTGGTCTACAGCCCGAAGGTGACAGAATGGAAACTGAGCTACGACGGCCGCAACAAGGAACCCGTGGCGCTGCCGGTCAAATTCCCGCTGCTGCTGGCGCAGGGCGCCCTGGGTATTGCCGTAGGCATGAACTGCCTGATACTGCCGCACAACTTCAACGAACTCATCGAGGCTGCCATTCACTATCTGAAGGGCGAGGAATTCACCCTCTATCCGGACTTTGCCACCGGCGGTCTGCTGGATGTGAGCGGCTACAACGATGGTACCGGCAACAGCCGTCTGCGCTGCCGCGCCAGGCTTGATACCAGCACAAAGAAGCTTATCCGCATCACCGAAATCCCCTACGGCACCACCACCGAATCCGTCATCCAGAGCATCGAGAATGCCATGGAGAAAGGCAAGCTGAAGGTGGCCAGAATTGAGGACAACACCGCTGCCACCGCCGATATTCTGGTGCATCTGCAAGCCGGGCAGGATGTGGAAAAGACCTGCAATGCCCTGTACGCCTTTACCGAATGCCAGGTGAGCATTTCACCCAAGGCAGTCGTGATTGTTGACCGCAAGCCCGTGTTCATGGGCGTGAGCGAGATTCTGAAAATCAACGTCGACAACACCAGGGAAACCCTGCGCCGCGAGCTGGAAGTGCAGCTGGGAGAGTTGCAGGAAAGCTGGATGCAGGCCAGTCTGGAAAAAATCTTCATCGAGAACCGCATCTACAAGGTACTGGAAGAAAGCGAAAGCTGGGAGCAATCGCTCGCCGAAATCGAGGAACGCCTGCAACCCTTTGTGCAGGACTTCATCCGCCCCATCACGCGCGACGACATCATCCGCCTCACGGAAATCCGCATCAAGAAGATTGCCAAATACGAAATTCACGAGGCCGAGGAACACATCCGCGGGCTGGAGGACGAAATCGACCAATGCCGCAAGAACCTGGCCCAGCTTACCCGGTACACCATCCGCTGGTTTGAAAAGCTGCAGAAGAAATACGGCGCCAACTGGCCGCGCCGCACCGAACTGACCACCTTCGACACCGTCACGCGCGCCGTGGCCGCCGTTGAGAACGAAACGCTCTACATCGATGAGGAAGGCTTTGCCGGCTATGGAATCAAGAAGGGCGGCGAAGCCATCGACAAGTGCTCCACCATGAGCGATATACTGGTGATTGACAGCCAGGGCGTGCTGACCATCCGCCGCGTGCAGGAAAAATTCTATGTAGGCAAGAAGCTGCTGCACATCAGTGTACTGCGCCCCGGTGATGACTGGGTGTTTAATATGATTTACCGCGATGGCAAGGAGGGTATCACCTATGCCAAGCGCTTCAAGCTGGGCGGCTTCACCCGCGACAAGGAATACCAGCTCACCCAGGGAACCAAGGGCAGCCGCATCTTCTTCTTCACCGTCCACAAGACCGAGGAGGAAAGCAGCGCCATGTCCGTCAACGTGTATCTGCGCAACCAGCTGCGCCGCCTGCGCCGCCCGATTCCGTTCGATTTCGCCAAACTGCGCATCAAGGGCCGCAATGTGCTGGGCAACATCGTCACCAAAAACCAGGTAGAACGCATTGCCCGCATCATGCCCACCGCCGCTGAAACAACCGGCGAGGAAACAACAGCCCCGGAAGCCGAGCTTCCCGCCGGAGCCCCCGTGGCCGAGCCGCAGCAGCCCATGGTTGAGACACCGCCTCCCCCTGCCCCGGAGAATGCTGATACCCACGAGCAAATGGGCTTCGACTTCTTCCCCGGCGAAAATAGCTGATTACCGCAAAAAAAGGGGGCGCTGCGTGGCAGCGCCCTTTTTTTAATCGACCGGATGCAACACTGTGCGAATCGGGAATGGTATGCTGATATTCTCGCGCGCAAAGGCATCCAGAATCGCCTTACCGAACGCAAAACGCGCCTTGTGGTAATCCTCGGTTCGGCACCAGGCGCCGATGTGCAGATTCAGCGAGGAATCCCCGAATCCCACAAACAACACCGCCGGGGCTGGCTCGGCAACCAGCAGCGGCTGCTCATCTATCACCCGCAGCAGCACCTGCCGCACGTGTTCCAAATCACTGGAGTAATCCACCCCCAAATCAAAATCGCAGCGGCGCAGGGTATCGCCGGTCATATTGACCACAGGCTCCTTGACCAGCGTTTCGCAGGGAATACGCACCCTGGAATTATCGGACTGGCGAAGGGTAGCGGAAAGGAGGTTGATACTCTCCACCGTGCCGGTCACACCGCCCGCAGAAACATAGTCCCCCAGGCGGATACTGCGCTCGCTCATGATGAATATACCGCTGATCAGATTGCTCAGCACCGTCTGTGCTGCGAAACCAATGGCAATACCAGCCACACCCGCAGCCCCCAGCACGCTGATAAGATCCACCCCCACGGCACGCAGCGCATGCACTATCACAAACACCCACAGCAGGGTCAGCAGCGTTTTCTCCACCAGGACTCCAGCCTGGCGCGGCATGCGTCTGCTGAGCGAGCGGAAAACGCGTTGCAGCACAAAGCTCAGCAGAATGCCGACCACCAGCGTGAGCGAAAAGACCACCCACCCCTGCGCCATGAGGAAATGCCACACTTCTGCACCATCGGACCAATTGACCTGTGACCACTCTTTCATCGCCCGCATTGTAGCACATTCACCACGCCCTGAAAAGCGCAATGTACAACAACTATCTCCCGAATAATCTTGCAAAACAGGAAAATTACAGTATAATCACCCCATGAAGAAACTGCGTTCCTTTCTATACAATGCCTTCGTAATCATCGGGTGGACACTCCTGATATCCAAGCTCGTATCGCGTGCATTCGGACTGAAGGAAACGCTGATTGCTCACCCGGGACTGCTCATCGGCTATGAGCTGACTATCCTGCTGGCAGTCTCGCTGGGTTTATTCTGGTATAAGAAGCTTAAAAAGGCAGAGGAATCAGAGTGCGGCCAGGCCGAGCAGGAACCACAGAAGGACCTCTCCGCCTGCAAGGATGACATCGTATCCATACGCCAGACCTTGCGGAAGCCGGCCGTGGTTCTGCGCAGTAATCCGGTTTCCGAGATGCCGGAGGGGTACATAAGCTGCCTGGGGAGCGTCACCTGGCAACTGCCCGGCGAAGAATGGCCGGTGGATGCCGAAGGAAACCGGCTGGAACCACTGGCAACCCTGTTTGTGCCGGATATGCCCGGTGTACCCGAGGCGCTGCGCCAGGTGGCCCTCATCACCGTTTTTGCACCGGAGGAAGCCTGGGCCGAACTCCCCACGGAAAAACCGCAGCTGGGATGCGTCATCCGCACCTACCCGACCCTGGAGGGGCTGGTTCCCTGCCAGTGCGTTTCCTCGATATGGAACACCTGTACCCTGACCCCCGAGGCGGTCTCCAACGATATGCCCTTCGGCCGGTGCAGCGGTGGTGGCGATGCCATGTGGGATAAGATTATCGAACTGGAGGAAAATCACCACATCGAATACGAGGAAGATATTTGCGATGCCGCCTACGCAACCGATGAGATGAGACCCCTCCCCGCTGGATTCTTTGGAAATCCTGCCCTGCATGCCACCTACGAAACACACAAGATAGGCGGCTACCCGACCTTCATTCAGGATGGCGGCGAGCCGGAAGGCTACCCCTTCGTTCTGCAAATCAACTGGGACAGCGAAGCCGGTCTGGACATTGGAGATGCCGGGAGCTACTATTTCTTCTACAACGCAGAGAAAAACGACTGGCTGGTTACCGCCGACTTCTACTAAATCTTTTCGAGATTAAGCATCATGAGCTTACTGTATTTATTCGCGAGCAAGGAACGCAAGTTGCTGCGGTATGCAGAAACGGGCAACACTCGCAAGGTGCAGAGACTGCTAGCAAAAGGGGTCGATGTGAACACCCCCGATGAGGATGGCAGCACGCCACTCGGGGCGGCTGTTTTTGGCAATCATCAGGAGACGGCAGAGCTGCTCATAGCCGCCGGTGCCGAAGTCAACATCCGGCAGTGGAGGAATGATACGGTGCTCATGCAGGCTGCATGGAACGGCTGGCTCAGCACGGTGGAACAACTCATAGCCGCCGGAGCAGATGTCAATGCTGCCTCAAACAGCGGAACGACAGCTCTCATCAACGCTGCCGTACAAGGGTATGCAGAGATAGCACGGTGTCTGATTGCGGCCGGGGCAGATGTACACGCCCGCAATTGGGAACGCGGCGCCCTCTGCGCGGCAATTTATCATCATCACCCGGAAGCGGCGCAGGTTCTGCGAGCCGCAGGCGCTACGCTTAATCTGGCCGAGGCTGCCGAATGCGGCGACAAGGAGCGCGTCCAGCAGCTGCTGGCTGAAGGCGTCTCGCCCGATGAAGGCGCTGCTATCACTCGCGCCGCCTGGAGCGACCACGAGGATATTGTGCGGCTGCTGCTGGAATCGGGAGCCGAAGTGAACGCTACAGATATCCTGGACAATACAGCCCTGCACCACGCGGTACACTGGGGACGAACAGATATTGTCCGCCTGTTGCTCGATGCCGGAGCAGATATCACCATCGACAATATCAATGGGCACGAAACACCCCTCATCCTGGCGGTATTGACTGGGAGAACCGACTGCGTCCGCCTTCTGCTCGAGAAGAGAGATTGCAGTAACCAGATTAACAAACGCATCGAGGGTATCACCACGCTTCTGCACCTGGCCGTGGATGGCGGACATACGGAAATCGTCCGCCTGCTCCTGCAACACGGCGCCGATGTCCATATCAAGCGCCGCCTCTTCAACGACACGCCGCTGGAACTCGCCATCAGCAATAAGCGCGAGGAAATCGCTGCGCTTCTGCGAGCCGCCGGAGCCACAGCAGCATAAGCTGCGCCCCCGGCAGGGCTGCTCCACCAGGGTTAATCAATTCTTGCAGGACTAAGGGATTGCTGCAAGCGGGCATACTGGGTCTCGAGGGCATCCAGCTCACCACAAAATGCGGCAAACTCGGCATCTTTCGCAAAGAAGGGACGCACCAGTTCCTTAGTGCCGGCATACAGGCCGGCAAGCCCGCGGCGAACCTTGCGCGCCAGATGCAGCCAGCGCAGCACAGCGGCAATTTTCTTGAGCACCAGAACCGAGAGGAGATTAAAAATAATTCCCAGGGCATAGGACACCCCGACGGCGTACCAGAACTGCTCATACCCCGGCCACAGCAGGAATGGCACACCGATGCAAAGCGCCAGTTGCAACAGCCACATGATGTAGGAACGGCTCACCAGGTGCCCCAGCCCCAGAAACGGGAGGAGCACATTCAGGCACCCGCATCCGACGTCGCGAGCTGAGCCGATAAAGTGAGGCAGCACCACCCCGAACACCAGCGCACCAGTCCAGCTGCGCGCCCGCCCCGTCTCCTGATACTTCGCCAGCAGAGCATGTATTTCCATGGCGGCAATCTTACGCAGTTCAGCCGGTGCCATGCCAGCAACGGTCTCCGGGGTAAGCGACAGGACAGATTCAAACGGTTTATTCATCGGCTGCAGGATAACTGGTACGAGTCATGCTACCACAGGACAGCCCTTCTGACAAGCTCTACTCCGGAATCTGAAAAAAAAATTGCAACAAAGAACAGGGCAGAAACGTCTATATAATGATACACACACTCTCTCCCATGACACCAGACCAGATTTCAGCCCAAAATACACAGCAGCAGGGTCTTCTCCGTTTCTGCAAACAAGCGGTGGCGACGGTATCTGCACTGGTGGTCATATTGCTTGCAGCCATTGTATCTGCCCCCTTGCTCACGGATATTGTGAATTTCCTGAACAGTGAACCCGTGCATGAGGTGCAGCCGGAATACGTGAACCCGGCCTATGAGGGGAAGCTGGTCAAAATGCGCGTACATGAACTGCGCGCAGAGGGCGGTTCCGTGGCGGACAAGCAGTTCGGCATCAGCCGGGAAAACACCATCGCGCTGTGCCGGTACTACCAGACCGATACCCATGGCCGGATTAGCGTGGTGTATAACGCGCTGGACGGTGTTCCAAAGACCTGTTTTCAGGCACCGGTCGTACGCGCAGGTGCCTATAAGGTAAAAGCCCGGGATGATTTCTGGGAGGACCTGCCCCGCCATGACATCCATGGCGATGAAATCAAGCTTCCGGCAGCGTGGGAATCGCGTCTGGTAGAGCGCAGGCGGGACGGTGTCATCCTCCGGACGCTGGACATATCCAACCGGGCCGTCCCGGAAGTGAAACTCTGTATCGGCCAGGTGAGCTCCCCCTGGGAGGGGACACGCTTTGTGGTGGGGCGGCAGCAGGGAGACACTCTGGATCTCACCGGGAAAGATTGTGGTCTGATTCGGGGAGAAAAGCAGTTTCAAGTGCGTACGCGCAGCTATTCCCTGTTTCCTCCGGAGACAAGCTGCGGAGAGCATCTCCTGTGGCAAGGCGTTCTTCTCTTCACCATATCGCTGGGTTTAATCCCCGCCATGATGATGCTCCAGAAGCGGGGCTGGGTTCGGGCCGCCATCATGTCGCTGGGGGGAGCGCTGGTGCTCGTCTCCCTGTTCGGCATCGGGTGGATTCTGATGCTTAAGCTGCTGCATCCCAGCCAGACGGTACAAGCGGCCATCTGGATATCCGAAGCCATTCCCGGTCTGCTGGGCACAGTGCTGCTGGGCCTTGCCAACCGGAAGTGAGCCTTGGCGTGGTGCCACCGTCTGCTATGACATACCCAGATAGGAATTGCCCGCCTGTAGCAATCGAAATTGAGCCCGGCAGGGCTGGGTTCTGCATACCCTATTGACCGGGGCGTTCAGGGGGAGGCGGCGGGCCAAGGCGGGGACGCCGGGCACGCCGGTTCTGGATGCGCTCGCGCACTTCCTTGAGGTGTCTGGCATCGTGGTTTTCCAGCAGAAGCGAGATTTCGGACTCCTGGTGAGCGCGCGCCTCATCTGCCCTGGGGTGCATCGAAACGAGCACAGCCAGGCGCTCGCGCATTTCCGGCGTGTAATCGCCGCGCGACATGATGAGCGAAAGTACACCCAGCGTCATTTCATTCTCGCGGGTAGCGCGTTCATGGTTGCCCGCCGCGGCAAGAGCGGAGGAAAACCGGTCGCGCGCGGCAATGTAAAGCATGAGCATTTCGGTGCTGCCCGGGTTATCGGCCAGCAGGGAGCGGCTGAAACGCGCAGCGCGTTCGAGCATATCCGGCTCCACCCGGCTGCGCGGGCGCATGCACCACTGGACAAAAGCGCGTTTGAAGAGGTGGTTTTCCGGGAATTTGAGCAGCATTTCATCCAGATACTCCGGCACACTCATCTTCTCCGGCAAGAGGTTTCTGCGCATCCCCTGGGATAAGGTCTGCATCAGCAGCTCCACCCGGCGCATCTGCACCTTTTCATCACCAGGCATCTTCTTTTCCAGCTCGTTGATAAGCGCTACAGCCTGTTTCAGGTATTCGCTGCGCTGCCGGAAAGCATCCCGCTGGGGGCCGGACTGGCTGCCCGCCGGACGGTGGGAGCGGCGTCCTCTTTCCTGTCTGGGCAACCAGCGGCGCTGGTAGCGGCTGCCGGTGCTGAGCATCTGGAGCGAACGCACTACCTCCAGGCGTGCGGCAGGGGAAGAAACTTCATCCAGGCGTGCCACCAGTTCGCGGAGATGCTTCTCGGCCTCCTCCCTGCGGTTCCGGGCATAGAGTGATGCACACAACCCATTCAGCGAGCGGACATAATCAACCTCGCCAAATGGTTCCAGCTGCAAGGAGCGGGAAAAATACGTCTCAGCCGTGGCGTAATCCTCCGTCTGCAGGGCAATGATGGCCAGTGTACGGCAGGCATCGGGCATCTTGTCGCCTTCCTTGTCTGCCAGCTCTGCAATTTCCTCGTAGTACGGCATGAGCTGGAGCAGCAGCTGGGCATCCGCCTTGGTAGGCTGCCATAGGGTATTATCACCGGAATCGCGGTCGGACATGCTGGCAAAAATCTGCTGCAGAGCAGCATCGGCAATGGTGGCATTGCGCTCTGCCAATCTGCGCTGCTTGCTTTCCCCCACATAGCCCAGCACAATGCTGCCGAAAAGCAGCATCACGAGCAGTGCGGCGGCATGGCTCCAGGCCGCCACTGCCGGGCGGCGACGCAACCACATGGCATACCGGCGCGCCCACGATGCCGGACGCGCCACCACCGGCTCGCCGTTCAGATAGCGGCGCAAATCGGCCACCATATCGGCCATGGAGGCATAGCGGTCCTCGGGGGCAAAGCTGATGCTCTTGTTGATGATGGCTCCGAGCTCGCCCTCGCCGCGAAGGGTTTTAAGCGGTTCATTACAGATGCGGTGAATCAGCTTGCCGGGTTCGGTCTCGCGGAAGGCCGGGCGGTTGCTCAGCAATTCATACAGCGTTACGCCCAGGCTGTACTGGTCGCCGGCAAAGGAGTTCTCGCCCTTCATGAGGCGCTCCGGCGGCATGTAGCGCAGCGTGCCATCGTGGCTCTGCGTCACCAGCGGGGCCGTCTCGCCATTGTTCAGCACCGTAGCCAGCCCGAAATCCCCCACGCGCAAGACGCCATCGGCATCCAGCAGCAGGTTGCCGGGCTTCACATCGCGGTGCAACACCCCGCAGGAATGCGCATACGCCAGCGCCTGTGCCGCCTGCAAGCCTATGCGGGCCAGAGCCGTTTCATAAGGCACGCCGGGAAAGGCCCTGCGAATGGCGGAGGCCGAAATCCCCTGCCCGTCCACCAGGCTCATCACATAATAACGGTAGTCGCCCTCCTGGCCGGCGCCAAATACCTCCACGATATTGGTGTGGTGCAGCGCAGCAATCACGCGAGACTCATTCTCGAAGGCTTCGCAGTGGCGCGCATCAGCATTCCACGCCGGGGAAAGAATCTTGACGGCCACCTCGCGGTGCAGCGATTCCTGCATGGCGCGAAACACCGTGCCCATGCCTCCGGCGCCGATACGCTCCAGCAGGCGGTAGCCGCCCAGCGATTCAGGATAACTGGCCGCATGCAGGGCCGCCGCATTGTGGGTCGAAACGCTCAGGCTTTCCATCTCAACCATGCCCTTGAGCAGGTCGCGCAGTTCATCTGCATACTCCGGGTGCTGCGCAGCGTACTCGGCCAGCGCCGGAGCCTTTCCCTGGCGCATAGCCTCCAGGTATTCCTCCACCAGCTCCGCCAGGCGTTCCTCATGACCAGGGGTATCAGACATAGGGATTCTCGTGGTATACCAGTTCCTGGAATCGCTTCAGCGCGCGCACGTAGCGAATGCTGGCGGCCTTTGGCTCAATGCCCAGCACCGCAGCGCACTCGGCATTGCCCATTTCCTCAAAATGACGCAGCTCCAGAATCTCGCGGTCGTTGGCAGAGAGCTGGGCGAGCACCCGGCGCGCCATAGCCTGGCGTTCCAGCCGCTCCAGATGCGTGCGGGGGCTTGAAATCGTATCGGCAAAATGAGCCCAGGCATCGGCCACTTCCTCGTTATCCTCCGGGCTCTGCTCCTTCATGGCATCGCGCTTGGCGGCAGCCAGGTGGTGGCGCTCCATATCGGTAAGTGTCTGCAACGCAATGCGGCGCAGCTTCACATACATGGGCACCTCGGGCTCGGCCATCAGAAACTCCACACGGCGCCCGCATGCCAGGTAACATTCCTGCAGCAGGTCCTCCACACTCAGCCGGCGCTGCAATACCGCCGGAATCCGCAGCGACAGCAGGCGCAGCAGACGGTCGCGGTATTCCAACCACAACTCTGCCAGCCACAAATTCTCAGGAGTTTCCTTCATGCAGGTAAAAAATCGGCGGTCTGTCGTTACCACCCTACATCAGGGAACGCAGACCGCCTGTTAAAATCTACGCCGGAAATGCGGCATTAATCGGTGACGTTTTCCTCGCGAAGGTCGCGCACCATGAGCTCCTGCAGAGCGGTGCTGGGGTGCTTGCCATTGTAAAGGATATCATACATGGCATCCACAATGGGCGTGCGGACTCCCAGGCTGCGGGCCATCTGGTAGGTTGAAAGCGTATTCGGCACACCCTCCACCACCTGGCCAATCTGCTTCAGGCATTCATCCAGCGGCATGCCCTTGGCCAGCAGACGGCCGGCGGTCAGGTTGCGGCTGTGGTCAGAATAGCAGGTCACCACCAGGTCACCCATGCCGGAAAGGCCCATGAATGTCTCCATGCGGCCACCGCGGGCAATACCCAGGCGAGTCATTTCGGCCAGGCCACGAGTAGAAAGCGCGGCGCGGGCATTATCGCCCAGCCCCAGGCCTGCGCAGATGCCGCTGGCCAGCGCAAAAACATTCTTGATGGCACCACCAATCTGCATGCCGGTCACATCGCTGCTGGTGTAGATGCGCAGAAAACCCGTGCTCATGCGCTTCTGCACGGCTTTGGCAATCTCGATATCCTCGAAACCGATGAGCGTGAGGCTGGGAAGCCCCTGCACAATATCTTCTGCGTGGTTCGGGCCGGAAAGCGAGCCCACGGGATACGGCACATTGGCTGCCAGAATCTCGCTCATGAGCAGGTGGCTGTCCTTTTCAATGCCCTTGGAGCAGGAAACGATGACGGCATCCTCTGCCAGCCCCACGTTGGCCAGGCTGGTAGCCACGCTGCGCATCACCACGCTGGGCACCACCACAATCACCAGCTGAGAACCGGCCACATCGGCCCAGTTGCTGGTCACCTTCACATTCTCCGGCAGCGGACGCGCGCCTGCGATGGGCACCAGGCTCATGCGGGTCTCGCGAATGGTGGCTGCTTCTTCTTCCTTATAGGTCCAGAGCACGACTTCGCCCTCCGGCTGCGCCACGGCAGCGGTATAGGCCAGGGCTGTGCCCCAGGCGCCAGCACCAATAACAGCGGTTTTTGTAAAAGTTCGTTCCATATGAGTTTGAAAAGTTATCAGTTCTTAGGTGCAAAGGCCTTGGGCTCTGTTCCGTTCATGATGCGCACCAGATTGGCACGATGCTTCCAGGTCACCAGCACCAGAATCACCAGCAGAAGTCCCAGCACCATGTAATCGGCCACCGAGTAGACACCATCGTGGCACCACAGCTCAATGCCGGCGGCCAGCATCATGCCTACGCCAGCCATAATGCTGGAGAAAGAGACATAGCGGGTAAGCACCATGCTGCCCAGCCAGAACAGCAGAGCCGCACCGCCCACCCAGGGAGACATGGCAAACAGACAGCCGCCCGTGGTGGCCACGCCCTTGCCCCCCTTGAACTTCAGGAAGCAGGTGAAAGTGTGCCCCAGAATCACGGCAAACATGACTCCCAGGAACCAGCCCATATCGGCAGGGCTGAACGCCGCCAGCTCACCGCCCAGGTGGTACTTCATATACAACAGAGGGGCAAAGCCCTTCAGGAAATCCATGAAAAATACAGGAATGCCCCACCCTTTACCCAGGACGCGCACGGCATTGGTGGCGCCGATGTTACGCGAACCATGCTCGCGCAGGTCAATACCATTCAACCGCCCTGCGATATAACCAAAGGGCACAGAACCAATCAGGTAGGCTGCAACGATGTACAGAATATTCTCAACCATGTGCTTTTATTATAACGTATTTTTCGCTTAATGCAACAGGTTTTTTAAGATTCCGCAACTAAACCGACCAGGGGGAGGCATTGTAGGCGGCATCGATGGCATCATTGAGCAGGTTGCGCACCTGCGCCACCGCCGGAATGCCGATGAGGCCGCGGGGAATTTTCTGCCCATTGACCTCCTCGAAGTCAAACACAATATCGCCGCTGCCACCGGGGCGCTCGTTGACGGCCTGCACAAGCCCCAGCATGAGAAACCACTCGCAAGGTTCACCCCCCTGCACCGGCAGAGCCAGCACACGCTTCGGGGTGATAGCATAGAGCACGGCCGGGGCCGGCGCGGACTCCTGCCGGAACAGGCGTGCCAGGAATCCGGTTTTCCGGGGCGGGGCGCCCGGCGTTCCCTTGCCGACCCAGAGCGGGGCTTCGCCCTCGCGCAGAGCGGCAGCCAGGGTTTGTTGTTCAGCAGGCGAAAGCGAGGTCATCATCGCAGGAACATGCGCAGCAAGGCGCTTTTCAGTTTGCTATAAGGCTGGTAGCGGAACGGCAGATCGAGCCAGTTGGCCTTTTTGAGAATCGACTTGTAATGGGTGAAGGTATCGAAACCAGTCTTGCCATGGTAGGAACCCATGCCGCTGCTCCCCACGCCGCCGAAGGGCATACCATGCACCGCGAGGTGGACGATTGTATCGTTCACGCAGCCGCCACCGAACGCCAGATTATTGCGGAAGCAGCGCTCGGTGCCTTTATCTGTCGTGAACAGATACGAGGCCAGCGGGCGCGGACGCGAGAGCACAAAGCCCTCCACATCCTCCCACTTCTCCCAGGAAAGCATGGGGAGGATGGGGCCAAAGATTCCCTCCTGCATGCAGGCGGAATCGGGGGTAACGCCATCCAGCAGCGTGGGTTCGATGCGCAGGGTATCGGCATCGCCCTGCCCGCCTACCACAATGGTGGCATCATCCATGAGCCCCATGAGCCGTTTGAAATGGCGGGCGTTGATAATGTGTGTCAGGTTATCGTTCTTCACCGGGTGGTCGCCCAGCATCTCGTTTACCGCCTCGCGGAATTCGGTCATGAATTCCTGCTTCCGGCTGCTGTGGATAAGGAGGTAATCCGGGGCCACGCAGGTCTGACCGGCATTGAGAATCTTACCAAAGGCGACACGGCGGGCCGCCACTTTCACATTGGCGCTGGCATCCACAATGCACGGGCTCTTGCCCCCCAGCTCCAGGGTCACCGGCGTAAGCTGGCGCGCCGCAGCCGCCATGACATTGAGCCCCACACTCGGGCTGCCGGTGAAGAAGATGTAGTCAAGCTTTTCTTCCAGCAGAGCGTTGCAGTCCTCGTGGCTGCCCAGCACAACTTTCACGTACTCCGGCGGGAAAATACTGCCCAGCATCTCGGCCAGCACGCCGGAGGTATTGGGCGTGGAGGAAGAGGGCTTCACGATGCAGCAGTTACCAGCAGAAAGAGCCGCCACCAGCGGGTCGAGGAACAGCAGCACCGGGTAATTCCACGGGCTCATGATGAGTACCACGCCGTAGGGGTCGGCCTCTACCCGGCAGCTACTCGGGAAATGCGCCAGTCCGGCCGATACGCGGCGGGGCTTGCTCCACTTGCGGATATGCTTGAGCGTATCGCTCAGGCTCCCCAGCACCAGGCCGATTTCGCACATGTAGCTTTCAGCAGCGCTCTTCCCCAGATCTGCATGCAGAGCCTCGGCTATGCGGGGTTCCCAGTCGCGGATGGTTTTCTTGAGTTTTTTAAGCGCGCGGATGCGGAACTCGATATCGCGGGTTACATGGGTCTGGAAAAACCGACGTTGATTCTCAACAATTTCGTGCATATCAGTAAGCAGCATTCAGAATTTCAATCACCTGGGCTTCATCGGCAGCGCGCGGGTTCACGATAAGCGCGCCGTCATTCACCGCAAACTCGGCCACCTTGGCAAAGTCATCCTTATTCACCCCGGCATCGCGCAGCGTCAGCGGCAGACCGCAGGCGGCATTCAGGCGGCGAGCCAGATTCTCCACCGCATCAATTGCGGCGCCGGCGCGGCTGTCGGCGGGGGTGGCCATGGCGGCATCCATACCCACCAGCCAGGGCAGCAGGGCAGCATAGGCCGGGGCGCAATGGCTCAGGTTATAGCGCATCACATGCGGCAGCAGAATCGTCATGGCCACAGCATGCGGCACATGGCAAACGCCGCCCAGAGCATGGCCAATGGCATGCACCGCCCCCACCATACTGTTGGAGAAAGCGATACCTGCCATGGTGGAAGCCACAGCCATGGCATAACGGGCCTTTTTATCATCCCCGTGGCGGGTGGCCGTTTCCAGATTCTCGCAGATAAGCTTGATGGCCGCTGTACCGTAGGCGGTGCTCATCGGGTTAGTCTGCAGGCAGGTGCAGGCCTCAATGGCATGCACCATGGCGTCGAACCCGGTGCTGGCAGTCGCCTTGGGGGGCAATCCTGCCGTCATGCGCGGGTCTATCACGGCAGCATCCGGCTGCACAAAGGGGGAAAGGAACTCCATTTTCACGCCGTTGGCATCGTTGCGAATCACCGCCACACCCGTGCATTCCGACCCGGTGCCGGAGGTGGTAGGAACCACCACAAAGGGAATATATTTACCCCGCACCAGATTATCCACCCCACCGATGGCGAGGATATCCGCCGCCTCCTGAGAAAGAACCAGGCGAACCCCCTTGGCCGTATCGATGACCGAGCCACCGCCCACCGCCACCAGGGCATCGCAACCAGAGCTGCGGTACAGCGCAGCAATGTCATTCACCACCTTGAGCGAGGAATCCACCGGAATATCGGTAAAGGTGCAGGCCGGCTTGCATCCCTCCGCGGCCATGGCATCGACCACCAGCTGCATGGTGCCGATTTTGGCAAGCACCGCATCCGAAAGAAGCATAGGCGCCTTGGAACCCAGATGCTCCAGCTCATTGGCCAGACGCTCCAGGGCCGATTCACCGCAGAGAAGTTTTACAGAGTTGTGAAATTCAAAATACTTGTTCATAATCAATTATAGCGACCAGTAAGAAACCCGCAGAGAATATGTCCATACACCCGCAGCGGGTTTACCTGCAAGGCCGGAATATCAGTTAAAATATGTTTCGTGATGAACTTGGGAAACAAATAGCCTTCCACCAGGTTCACCAGACGCGCCAGACGCATTACATCCGCAATCTCCCCCTGCATACTGAAGGCATGCTGCGCATAGGCCTGCGCCAGCCCCATCTGCCCGGTGAACATGCGGAAGGAAATGCCCGTGGATTTCAGGCGCAGTGCACAGACCGGCTTTTCCAGCGCGGCCAGGCGGTTCAGGCGCCCCTCTTTCCACTGCACAAAGAGCTGCGGAGCATCATGCCCGGTCTGCAAGGCATAGCTCAGCCCCTCCGGCATGCGGTCGAACTCATCTTTCACGCGGGAATCGAGCTTGTACAGCTCCACCAGCGCAGCATGCACCACGCGCAGCACAATCCCCACCGTCAGTTTCTGCAAGGCCAGCTTCATATCGCGATATTATTCTCCACGCTGGGCGGCAGCCCGGTTCAAGCGGTCCATCATGGCCATACCAAGCCCCATTTTCGGCAGCTCTTCGGCCACAATCACATCCACACCCTCGCATTCATCCATGGCGCGCATCACGGCAAACAGACGCACCGCAGCCTCGGCCAGGCGACCGCTACCCGGGGACAGCGGCATCACCTCTTCCCAGCAATCCTGCGCTGCCAGCGGAGAATCTCCCTGGTAGGTAATCAGGCCGTAGCGCACACCCTCCTGCGGGGAGAATTCCTCCTTCGGGTCGTGCAGGATGAGCGGTTTGGTGGGGGCATAGTGGCTCTTGAGCATGCCCGGGGCATTCGGCGTGGCCGCCTCAATGTCGCTTCCCTTGCCGGGCTTCACCACCTTGCAGATTTTGCGAAGCTTCTCGCGGGTCACCGGTCCCTCGCGCAGCACACGCACGGCAGGGTTGCCCTTCTCATCCAGGCAGGGCTGCAGAATCGTGCTTTCCAGCCCCTCGGAGCAGGCGCCGGCATCCAGCACCAGCGGAATGGAACCGCCCAGTTCCTTGAGCACCGCAGGGGCGCTCGTGGGCGAAATATGCCCGAAACGGTTGGCGCTCGGGGCGGCAATCGGGTGCCCCAGGGCCCGGGACACAGCGCGCATCACCTCATGGCTCGTCACGCGGCAGGCCACCGTGGGCAGACCACTCGTCACGATATCCGGCACGCATTCCTTGCGCGGCAGCACGAGCGTCATCGGTCCCGGCCAGAATTCCTTTACCAGTTTATCCACCAGCGGCTGCAGCTCTGCCGGCACCTCGGTGATATCCTTGAGCGCCTTGCCATTCGGCAGGTGGCAGATAAGCGGGTCAAAACTCGGGCGTCCCTTCACCTCAAACACCTTGGCAACGGCATCCGGGTTAAAGGCATCTGCCCCCAGACCATACACCGTTTCCGTCGGAATCGCCACCAGACCACCCTCTGCCAGCACAGCTGCGGCTTCCTTATAAATCTTGCGGCAATCCTCCAGCGGATCCACCTCAATCACGCGAGTCTCCATGCGCCTATCATAGACTATACTCCACCAATAGTCAATGATAATGAAAACTCTTGTGCCACAAAAACGAATATGGTAAGATGCCAACGCCCACCATGACCCACTACACGAAAAAGTCCCTGAGCATCGTCACCCTCATCGGCATAGGCCTGTATGGCGTATCGTACCTTATCCCCGAACTGGCCAGATTCGGCAGATTATCCTGCATCGTAGGTTTGTTTTCAGGCAGCATCCTCCTGGCCGGCTACTTCATCAGCAGAAAGCGCCCGAAAGCGCGGAAGAGGCAGCCCCACCAGCCAGCAGCTTCCGGTTTTCACAATGAACCGGCGCTCGATATCATGTACGGTCTGGATGACGGCCGCCGGCACTATGAAAAGCTACCCCCCGAACAAAGGCAGAAAAGCATTTTTGGCGGAAAGAACGTGTTATAAATCCGGGCGCTTCAGCGTTCCATCATTTCAACATCTCGCACATGCGCTGCCAGGCAGCGTATTCGGGGGTATCCTGAGGAACCGGGGGGGCCTCCTTCCGGCGGGGTGAGCAGCCTGGCGGATTTTGCTGCAAACGCTCCAGCGGCAGCCATGTCTGCGCCTCGTCATATTCATCTCCGGTGGGCAGCAGCGTGGGGTCTGCACCATATTGCAGCAGAAGGCGCATCACCGGCTCCATTTTCGTGAGTTCTGCAGGTTCGCTGCAAACAAGACGCACGCTGGCCATGTGGTGACAATAATTTTCGCTTGAAATCAGGAACCATGGCCGATATAATCTGCGCATCATCCACGCCCCGGAGCAGCTGGCTGTATTGCTGCCTCTCTACCCTGTTTTACCCTATGATATACCTGGAAAGTTTCAGCATTCCCTCCATGGACGAGGAAGAACAGTTCCTCAATTTCCAAGCTCACGAGTTCTGCACGCAGCAGTACTACCCCTTCCAGGTGTTCGATTCTCCCCTGCCCACACTGCAAATGCAGAATATCACCATTTTGTACGGCGGCAACGGCTCCGGCAAGACCACCCTGCTCAACCTCATGGCCGAAAAGCTGAAACTGCCCCGCAGCTCGCCCTACAACCGCACGCCGCTGTTTGATGTTTATGCCGATATGTGCAGCATGCAGATGGCAGGGGAAAAGGACGGTTACCCGGAGCCGCTACCTTACGAGAGTCGCTTCATCGGCAGCGATGATGTGTTTGAACATATCCTGAACCTGCGCGAGCAGAATGATGCGCTCCACCTGGCCGCCGAACGCACCGCCCACCAGTGGAGACGTGAGAACACCCGGCCGATGCGGCTCAATACCCGGGAACAGGGAGGCTTCGATGCATTCCTGACCCACATGGAAGCCCGCAGAAGCACTCGTGGCCGATTCGTGCGCCACCGCGTTCAGGAAGCCAGCCGCGAATACTCCAACGGTGAAAGCGCCTTCATCTATTTTACGGAAGCCATTGCCGAACGCGGGCTTTACCTGCTCGATGAACCGGAAAACAGCCTCTCCCCGAATCTGCAACTTGATTTGGTGAAATTCCTCTCCTCCAGCGCCGTGTGCGGGGCGCAGCTGGTCATTGCCACCCACTCGCCGCTGCTGCTGAGCATCCCCGAAGCAAAAATCTACGACCTCGACCACCGCCCCGTTTCTGTGCGCCCGTGGTACGAGCTGGAAAATGTGCGTCTGCTACACGATTTCTTCATCCAGCATCACGATTTATTCTGATGCACCGGCTTGCCGCCCCGGTCTATCTCCAAACGTTTTTATGCACAGGGCGGGAATGGAGAATCATACCCACATGGACCAAGAACAAATCAAGGAAGCCGAGGTGAAAGTGGAGCAGTGGATGGCGGATAAACACCACCGCCACTGCGTGAAAGCCGCCATGTGTGCCGCTAATGCGGTCATTCTGATGGGACTCACCGCCGGCCTCGCCATTCTCTGGATAAACGAATTGCGACGCGCCAACAGCAAATGCCACTGCTGCAAGCCCGACGAACAGCGATAATCGCTCCCCAAGCCCTGCACACTGACATGTGCGGGGCTTTTTTGGACTTGAATCCCGCGGGCATGCGGCGTACAATGGCCGCAGATACAACTCATATGGACAAGGGCAGAATTACACTCGTCGGCATTGGCTGCGGCTCCCGCACCCGCACCTACATGAAACTCGCCATGGAATACCCGGATAAGTTCCGCATTGTGGCGGCAGCGGATCCGGTGACCTGCCGCGCAGAACAAGTGCGCGATTTCGCGCCGGAAGAAGAGCGCAGCTCCATCCGACTCTTTGCGAATGCCGATGAACTGCTCAGCCAGCCGAAAATGGCAGATGTGGCCATCATCGGCACGCAGGATGATTACCACTACGAGCCGGCCAAGCGCGCGCTGGAACTGGGCTATGACCTGCTGCTGGAAAAACCGATTGCCAAAACCCTGCGCGAAGCGCTGGAGCTGCGTGACCTTGCCGAGAAACTGGGACGCCGCGTGGCCATCTGCCATGTGCTGCGCTACACGCCGTTCTACAACACCATCCGCAACATCATCCGCAGCGGTGAACTGGGCGATATCATGACCTTCAACGCCAACGAAGGCGTGGGGGCCTGGCATTTCGGCCACTCCTTTGTGCGCGGCCACTGGGGCAACAGCGTGAAATCCACCCCCATGATTGTGGCCAAGTGCTGCCACGATATGGACATCCTCTACTGGCTGCTCAATCGCCCCTGCGAACAGGTTTCCAGCTTCGGTGAGCTCTCCTTCTTCCGCAAGGAAACACTTACCGAACCCCGCCCTGCCCGCTGCACCGACTGGACCACCCCCATCGGCGAAGACCCCTGGGATGCCCGCAAGTACATCACCGATGACACCTGCCGCCGCTGGCTCAAGATGGTGATGGACGGCGTGGATGAAGCCACCCCGGAGGATATTACCGAGTGGCTCAAGACTTCCCCCTGGGGTCGCGACGCCTTCCAGTGCGAGGACAATGACCAGCCCGACCACCTGGTGGCCATTCTGCGCTACATGGGCGGCATCACCGGCACGTTCACCATGACGGCTTTCGAAGAAGGCCGCCATATCGAAATATACGGCACCAAGGCCAAGCTCCGCGCCGGCGCTTTCTACAAGGAAAACGGCCCCGGCGAAATCACCATCACCGAGCATTTCTCCAAGAAGATGCGCAAGGTGGACATTGAGGAAGCTGCCGGCGGCTACGCCGGCCACGGCGGTGGCGACTGGGGGCTGGTAAGTAACCTGTACAATGACATGCGCGTGGTGGAGGATACCACCCTCATGACCACCCCCATCCAGGCCAGCGCTCACTCCCACGTGATTGCCTTTGCCGTGGAACACGCCCGCCGCACCGGCGAGGTGGTCGACATTAAGGAATTCGAACGCCGCGTACTCGCCGGTGAGCTGAATTACTGATAGTTCCCTGCCGGGCCTCATGTCGCCAGCAGGAATGGATAAAAGCCCTGCCCGCTTAGGCGCAGGGCTTTTTTTCTCCCTTGAGCAGGCCGGGAGGGGATTTTCCCTGCTTCCCCGCCGCTCGCATTCAAAGGCAAAGAAAAAAACCTGCACGCCAAGGCGTGCAGGTTTTTTGTAATGTTTCGTTCGCGAAACGGCGTGCTATTAGCGGGAGTAGAGCTCCACGATGAGCTGCACGTTCACGATGGGGGCGATCTCCTCCACGGAGGGGATGCGGGTCACCTTACCGGTAAGCTTGGCGGTGTCAACCTCCAGCCAATCGGGGGTGGTGGCGCTGGCGGCAAGCTCAACGAAGCGGTTGGCCAGAGCCTGGGAGCGAGCCTTGGCAGCAACGCTGATCACGTCGCCGGGCTTGCAGCAGTAGGAAGCAATGTTCACCTTCTTGCCATTCACGGTCACGTGGCCGTGGGACACCATCTGACGAGCAGCGGCGCGGGTGGTGGCAAAGTTGAGGCGGTAGATGATGTTGTCAAGGCGGGTCTCCAGAAGCTGCAGGAGGATATCGCCAGTCACGCCACGACGACGGGAGGCTTCCTCATAGTACTTGCGGAACTGACCTTCGAGCACACCGTACATGAAGCGAAGCTTCTGCTTTTCAGCAAGCATGATGCCGTAGTCAGACTTCTTCTTGCGGCCGGCGCGGGCACCGTGCTGACCCGGAGGGAAGGGACGACGGGCAAAAGCCTTGGAGGCACCGAAGAGCTCAACGCCGAAACGGCGGCTGATCTTGGCGGTAGGACCTGTGTAACGAGCCATAATGTTTTGTTATCTTTCTTGGTTTTAGTTAAACGATTAGGCGCGACGAGCCTTGGGAGGACGGCAACCGTTGTGGGGGATGGGGGCCACGTCGGCGATGGAGGAAATCTCCAGACCGATGGCCTGCACGGCACGCACAGCGGACTCACGACCGGAACCCGGTCCCTTCACGCGGACCTCGACCTCCTTGAGGCCGTGACCCATGGCCTGACGGCAAGCGTCCTGACATACAACCTGACCGGCATAAGCGGTGCTCTTGCGGCTGCCCTTGAAGTTGAGCTTACCAGCGGAGGACCAGCCGATAACGTTGCCCTTGAGGTCGGTCACGCTCACCACGGTGTTGTTGAAGGTGGAGGAGATGTGCACGATACCGGTGGTTACGTTCTTGCTGCCTTTAGCCTTAAGAATCTTTACCTTGTCATCGTCATCAGCGAGGCCAAGCTCGGCAAAGATGTCGCGACGAGCCTCGGGCTTCTTCTGCTCGGCAGGAGCGGGAGCCTCGGCCTGAACGGCAGCCTCAGCGGCCACTACGTCCTTCACTTCTTCCTGGATGATTTCTTCAGCCATTTTCAGTATATTTTCTTAAAGGGTTAATTACTTCTTGGCGCCCACAGTCTTCTTGCGGCCCTTACGGGTGCGGGCATTGGTGCGGGTGCGCTGACCGCGAACGGGAAGACCCTTGCGGTGGCGGATGCCGCGCAGACAGTTGATGCTGGTCAGACGCTTGAGAGCCATCTGCTTCTCACGGCGCAGGTCACCCTCGATGAGGATGTTGTTGCTGGTGATAGCCTGTACAATCTTGGTCAGC